>CAZZDZ010000058.1:11333-20243 GCA_964652675.1 uncultured Pirellulaceae bacterium | reverse complement strand
ACGAGCGCCAGAACGAGTCGTCCCCACTTCAGTAGCCCTTTCGCGTATTTGGCGTCTTTCGCGGTTGAGTCAATTCCGACCTGGATAAAAGAGGCGCGGACGAGTGGACAACCGCGGCGGAACGAAATACGCGAAACAATCATGACGGTGGATTCGATGCGCGGTCAAAATTGTCGTGATGATCGTTAGGCAAAGGAATGGGGGCAGAGGAATAAAGTGAGCTGGCAGAAAATTCAATTCCTTTGCCCTCATTCCTCTGCCTATTTCACACCTCGAACCTTTTGTCTGCAACGGTAATAGGCGAAACATTCACGATCCTACGCGCGGCTTGCGTCTACTGATTGCGAAGGAGCATTCCGAGCCAGAGACCGGCGAAGGTCATCAGAATCAGAAGGCCTACCAAGCTGATTTGGATCGTGAACCGTCCGGTGCGCAAAAGCGGTTTGCGTTGATTGGTACACCATGGGCATTCGGTGCAAGAATTGCTGATGATGCTGTCACAGAATCGACATTTAACCAACAATGCAATGCCCTTTAAAC
The DNA here is from genome assembly GCA_964652675.1 of uncultured Pirellulaceae bacterium. Taxonomy (GTDB): domain Bacteria; phylum Planctomycetota; class Planctomycetia; order Pirellulales; family Pirellulaceae; genus K23-9. Next base: position 19,703 of record CAZZDZ010000058.1, on the reverse strand, counting down.
AAGCCCCAGCTCTTCTTCTAAATCCATCAACATCTCTAGCGATTCCAAAGAGTCGTGGTCCAATTCGTTGATCAACTTGGGGTTGGCAGCCAATTTGGCCGCGTCGACTTCCAATCGTTCGGCGATAAAAGTGATTGCGCGATTGCGAAGAGACTCCGAGGCGGCATGGTCAAAAAAGCGAGATGAATCAGCCGCGGTCAGATACCAGAGTTTCTCGTTGCATTGTGGACAAGCCATATCACCGAACAGCACCATTGGTTCTGCTGTTACATCAGCATCGCAATGAGGACAACGGTCGATCGTAATCTTCAAATCTTGTGCTTCTCGATTCATATCAGCTGTGTTAACTAAAGCGGAAAACTCTAACGGTCTCTAATTATTCACTCCGAGGCGCCAGTCGCGACCAACTACACGTCAAAAATTTGGGCAAATTCCTGACGATACTCTTGCTCTGTTGCAGGAAAGAGCGAATCGAACGTTTCATCGGTAGCAGCACCATGTTGGAATCGGTTCTTTTCATAAACTGGCATCGCGACGCCCGTTACCGCTTTGACCCCCGCGGCAACCACTTGGCCTTTCAAATCATACAGCTTGCGATGGTCCCATTGTGTCAGTTCCACAAACGGAATCGCTTCGGCAACCTCGATTGTATCAGGCACCGCGTAGGGACTGAATCCGCAAAAGCCAAAAGCTGCCGCCGGTGCACTTGTGCGAACATGACCGCGACTTTGGCCGCCGCTGTAGACCAACGAGTGTTTGACCGCATCGACCCCCCAGCCTTCCTGATACAGCATACGATTTCCCAGAACGCTTCGAACGGTCAGTTCCGGGTTTTCTTCGATCGGGTAGTCTTTCAAGTTTTCGTCGCCGCCGTCGCCATCGACCATGTATTTCCAATCGGGATAGCGATTCCGGATTTCGCGTAGCAGAGCGACTCCCATCGTGGCGCTCTGGACGTCCAACGGTTTGTAGTCTTCTGTGATTCGGATCGCGTCTTGCCATTTGACGTTTTCGCGCGGGACGTCAACGATCTCCAGCAACATCTCTAGGTTGACGCTGCGGAGAAACTCGGCTGCTTGGCGGCTGTCACTTGTGTCACCATCGACTGCCAGCGTAAACGCTTTCATCCGCGAAGATGACTGACCGCGTCGACGCAAAAGATAATCCAAAACGACAATCACGCTGCCACTGTCGACGCCACCACTGAACATCACGCCGATTGGTTCGTCATCGGGAATCGTTTCAATCCATTGATCACACACTTCGGCAAGCCGACCGATGTACTGTTGTCCAATTTCGTTGATATTGGCGGGCAACCGATTTCTGGCAGGAGCAAAAAAGCGTGTCAGCGTGGGATTGGGATCGGGGCAACCAACCAGTCGCAGTTCCAAAACGTGGTGGGCGGGCACCATTCGTGTGTAGGCTGGGTTGAATTGATCCTGGAGTCCTTCGCGTTTCAGTTGTTCCAGGATTTCATCGATGCGCTCGGCGATGATCAACGCGGGGCCCTCGGCGCGTTTCGCCAAAAAGTATCTCATCGGGCGGCCGATCGAACGGGCCATGCGAATGGTCTTGCCGGATTGTTCGCAGATCGCAAACTGGCCACCGATGCGCCGGACGGCTTCCGCGTCGCCTTGTCGCACCGCTTGGCAGGCCTTTTCACGCGAGATACCCAACAGCACGTCCCCGGCCGGGTCCATCAGGTTGACGACCCGATCAACAAGGGCCGCTGGTTGGCCCTCAAACGCGTCAGGGCGCTGTGGTTCGACATTTTGATTTTTGGGAAGCATTGGCGTTGGCATGCATTTCCAGGGGGTTGCGGGCGGTTTCGGTTGGGGGTGCTTGGCAAGCTTTTTCGAACAGGTAGGTCGTTCTGGCGCCGTGACTCTGCGGAGATCTACGTTATCCTAAGGGGACTCGGTGAAAGAATCCATGATTGGATTACGACACGGTTTTACCCTTGGTTCAAGTTCTCGTTGTATCACAATCCTTCACCCGTGTAGGAGCCCTGTGATCAACTGGGGTAACTTGATCGACAACTAAGCTGTCTACTGGGAGCGGTTGGTTTTGACGCGAAATACGCGTTGGGCCTGACGCCTCGTATGGGCAGATTATTCATTTGTTTCCTGGCAGTGGTCCCCTCCGTGGATTTACAGCAGTTTTTTACTAGTAGCCAAATTCCGCCCAAGGATCATTATGTCTCGATCCTGAGACACTGGGCGGAGCATCGGCCAGACGAGCCCGCTTTTTTCTTTACGGACGTTGAGTCGGTCGAAGAGCGTTTGTCCTACAAAGAGTTGTGGGAAGAAGTTCGCGCCCTGGCTGGCTATCTTCAGGGCCGATGTCGAATCCGAACGGGCGATCGTGTCCTGTTGCTCTATCCGCCCGGACTGGATTTTGTCATTGGGTTCTTTGCTTGTCATGCTGCCGGCGCGATCGCTGTGCCCGCTTATCCACCGCGGCGCAATCGCAAAGCGTCACGCATTCGGTCGATCGTTGTCGACGCCAACGCACGTTGGGCGCTGACGACTCGTTCCGTTGTCGAACAACTCACAGGCGATCGCTGGCACGATGATTTGGTGGGCGTTCAGATTCTGGGAACCGACGACCCGGCTGTGCGCGATTCGGATCGTTGGCGGATGCCGAAAATCGATTCCGAATCGCTGGGTGTGTTGCAGTACACTTCCGGCAGTACGGGATCACCCAAAGGCGTGATGCTGACTCAAGGCAATCTGATCGCCAACAGCAAACTGATCCTGCAAGCGTTCCAGCCAGAGAAACCAGTCGTTGGCATGACTTGGTTACCGACTTACCACGACATGGGTTTGGTTGGCGGCATTTTGATGCCACTGTTCATGGGCCGCGTCAATGTGTTGATGAGTCCGATGACGTTCTTGCAACGACCGGCTCGATGGCTGCAAGGAATTTCTGCGTACAACGTAACGATCAGCGGCGGACCGAACTTTGCGTTCCAGTTGTGCGCAGACAAAATTGACGAAGGCGAATTGGATGGGGTGGACCTTTCATCACTTGAGATCGCGTTTAACGGTGCCGAACCGATTCGCGTCAACACCTTGGATGCTTTCACAAACCGATTCGCAAAATATGGTTTTCAACGCAAAGCATTCTTGCCTTGTTATGGAATGGCCGAAACGACGTTGCTGGTTACCGGCGGTCCAAAAGAGACACGCCCCGTTGTCAAAACGTTTCAACGCAGCCAACTGGATGAGCGGAACGTCGTCCCGGTGCCCGAAGATGACGAAATGGCGCGTCGGCTGGTCGGCTGTGGACGTGTGTTGCCGGACGAGAAAGTCATCATCGTCGATCCACAGAGCGGCAAGCGTCTTTCTGGAAACCAAATTGGCGAAATCTGGGTTCAGAGCCCATCGGTTGGCAAAGGGTATTACCAGCGCAAAGAGGCGTCGAAACGGACGTTTGGGGCAACGACCAACCAAGGTGACGGGCCGTATCTGCGAACCGGCGACCTGGGATTCCTTTACGACGGCCAGTTGTACATCTCCGGTCGTCTGAAAGACATGATCATCGTTCGCGGTGTGAATCGTTATCCGCAAGACATCGAAGAGACCGTGGAGCGAGCCAGCGACATCGTACAAGCAGGTGCGGTGGGTGCTTTTGCGATGGAGCATGAAGGTCGCGAACAACTGGCGATCGTCGCCGAGACCGTGCGACTGCGAAATGTCGATTGGGATTCGCACTTGCAAGCGATTCGACGCGCGGTAACGGCCGAACATGAATTGCCGCCCGATGCGGTTTACTTGGTGCGTAATAGCAGCGTCCCAAAAACCAGCAGCGGAAAGATTCAGCGACATGCCTGTTTGCATGCTGTCCGCGACAACGATTTAAAGTTGGTCGCAAAATGGGTGCGTTGGGAAGAAGCCGCGGGAGTGGCCAGCTTCTGTGGCGATGCCGCGCCCATGATGCAAGCCGCGTCGGCTGGCGGACGCACCGGTCAGATCGCGGAATCGGATGTAAATGAAACCATCGTCAAAGCGATCATGTATCACATTCACAATATCGCAGGCGAACGCGCCAAAGCGGGAATGAATTTGGATACCAATGTCGTCTTGGACCTTGGCCTTGATAGTCTTGAACGACTAGAGATCGCGCGAAACCTGGAGCGAACCTTCGGCGGTCGATTCCCCGAACAAGTGCTGGACGAAATCGAAACGATCGGTCAAACCGCGCTCGCCATCGAAAGATACTTGCCACCAGGTGCTGAAGCGCGGGCCGAAGCGATGCTTGGCGGTGTCGCCGCATCCGACACCCAATCGCCGCAAAACGGCGCAGCGTTGCCGCCACTAGCGCCCCCCGCCGACGTGGATCCCGAAGACGACGTGGAACAGTTCGCGGAATACCGTCGATTGAAAGCCACGATGCAACAGATGTCGATGACCGGCGTTCCGAATCCGTACTTTACGGTTCACGATTGCGTCGTTCGCGATACGACGGTTGTCGACGGAAAAGAGCTGATTAGTTTTGCAAGTTACAACTATCTGGGACTAAGCGGTCATCCCGATGTGACCCAAGCCGCCGCCGATGCGGTACAACGCTACGGAACAAGTGTTTCGGCAAGTCGCTTAGTGTCCGGCGAAAAACCGATCCACCGCGAACTTGAAACGAAGATTGCGAAGTGGATTGGGGTGGACGATTCGATTTTGATGGTCGGCGGGCACGCTACCAACGAAACGACGATTGGGCACATTGTTGGTGCGGGCGATTTGATTTTGCATGATTCGTTGTCGCACAACAGTATCGTGCAAGGCGCATTGCTCTCGGGTGCACGACGACGACCGTTTCCGCACAACGACTACGAAGCGCTGGATCGGATGTTGACCGAGTTGAGGTCACAGTATCGACGTGTCCTGGTTGTTGTCGAAGGCGTGTATAGCATGGACGGTGATTTTGCGGACATCCCCGCATTCGTCGCTGTCAAAAAGAAACACCGTGCGATGCTGATGGTTGATGAAGCCCATAGTTTTGGAACGATGGGATCGACCGGTCGCGGAATCGCCGAACACTTTGACATGGACGCACGCGACGTTGATATCTGGATGGGCACGCTCAGCAAATCAGCCGCGTCGTGTGGCGGTTACATTGCCGGAACCAAGGCGCTCGTGGAGCTGATGCGATATACCGCCCCAGGGTTTGTATTCAGCGTCGGAATGCCACCGGCGCAAGTCGCGGCGGCGTTGGCAGCCATCAATACGCTGGAATCGGAGCCAGACCGGGTCGAGCGGTTGCGTAAACGAAGTCATCTGTTTTTGTCGTTGGCTCGCGAAGCAGGTTTGGACACGGGCGACAGCGAAGGCACTCCGGTTGTGCCAGTGATCACGGGTAATTCGATGGTCGCGTTGCGGTTGTCCAATCGCCTGAAGTCCGACGGGATCAACGTTCAACCAATCTTGTATCCCGCAGTCGACGAGTCCGCAGCGAGGCTCCGGTTTTTTATCACCAGCGAACACAGCGAAGAACAGATTCGATTTACGGTAGAGCGAACCGCCGCGCACCTTGCTGAGCTAGGTTTCCAGGCCGTCACAAGCTGAGTGATTCTTTCGCGACAACGTTGGAGTCCAGGCTTTAGCCGTTCGGGCACTCGCTTACGAAAGAAAAAAAGGGCGGCTAAAGCCTGCACTCCAGCGCTGCTTGGTATATTGGTGGTCCGCAGGAATTTATTGCCTTCACTTGCACAGGAATCCTCGTAACGATGAACCAATCAGCTCATTCTCGCCGTCAATTTCTTAATCGCTGTGCGGTAGCGTCCGCGGCAATCACTGTACCGCTTGTCGCCAACGAATCGTTTGCGCAGAAACCAGAGGCGCCGTTGTTTCGCATCTCACTGGCGCAATGGACGATCAACAAAGAGATAAGGTCGGGAAAAGTTGACAACCTGGATTTTGCAAAAGTCGCACACGACCACGGCATCCATGCGGTCGAGTATGTGAATCAGTTCTTTATGGACAAAGCCACCGACGAAAAGTACTTGGGGCAGATGAAGACACGGGCTGCCGATCTTGGCGTCAAGAGTTTGTTGATCATGTGTGATAATGAAGGCCGCATTGGAGATCCCGACAAAGACAAGCGAAACAAGACAGTCGACAACCATCGCAAATGGATTGACGCGGCGAAGTTCCTGGGATGCCACTCGATTCGGGTGAACGCGGGCAGTTCGGGCAATTGGAGTGAGCAAGTTGAATTGGCCGCCGATGGGCTGTCAAAGCTAACGGAATTTGGAGCCAAACAAGACATCAACGTTGTCGTCGAAAATCATGGCGGGTTAAGCAGCAATGCGGACTGGCTTGCAGAAGTGATTCAAAAGGTGGATCATCCGATGTGCGGAACACTGCCGGATTTTGGTAACTTCAAAATCAAGAACGGTCACTCTTACGATTCGTATCGCGGAATCAAGAAACTGATGCAATGGGCGAAAGGCGTTTCGGTCAAGGACACGGTTTGGGACGACAAAGGAACTCAATCCAAACTGGATTTTGATCGGATGCTTCAAATCGTGCTCGATGCAGACTATCACGGCTACTGCGGTATCGAATTCGGCAACATGGCCTCACTAAACCGCTCTCGCAAACTGTTGGAAGAGTCCCGCGAGCGCTTGTCGTAGTGCATACACATCTGTATACACGCGGACCGTGTTGTGTCTGTCATGGCAGGCGTGAAACGAATCCAAAGCCCGTTTAACCGTTACAACTGGATTGAAAAATCGCTCGGGGAACCTTCGCAATCCATTTTCGGCTGCGATGTGGCCCTTGTGATTGTGTCGTGGCATACGTTCCAGTTAGTGGTCAGCATTTGCGACCATGAAATTAGACGGATCGTTATTTTGCACATGACCACGAATCGCCATGAAGCCTTCTCTCCACGATCGCGCCGTTCCCAGATACATCGCCGAAGGCAAAAACTTGCTGGCGGCAACCTTGAGTGTTGGATTTGATGACGACGAAAAGGTTTTTGACTGTCAGTTAGAAGACATCAGTTTGCAAGGCTGCTCGGTACGACTCAATCGTTCTCTGGACCCGGGCACAAAGCTTGGAATCTTGCGCATGGCACACGAAGACTCGCGATCAGAGTTGTGTGCCGCCGGTAAACTTTGCTGGGAACGCCAAACGGGGCTGACGGCGTTTACCTACGGATTCAAATTTAGACGCGAACTGCGTCGGGAATGCCTGAGCAAGTTTACAAATGCTGAATTGATCAGCCTGCGTGACGAACGCCGTGAACGATTGAATTTGTCGGTAAAGGTCCGGCAACTAAGCCCTCAAATTGACATGCAAAGTGCGGATTTAATCGATGTCTCTAACTCGGGAATGCAGTTACGCACCGATGTCAAATTGACGGTCGGAGCAAAAGTCTTGGTGGTACTTGAGAACCGTGAACGTTGCATGGCAGAAGTTGTTTGGGCCACCGAACAGTCAACCGCCTTGGGCCTGGAATGCCGTGCCGGAATTGGGTTCGGCGATGTCAAACAAGGCCGAAGCTTTCGCGAAAAAATGGTCGCCTTGCAAGGCTAGAACGGAAACTCGTCGTCCAACTCGGAATGGGACAGTTCGACGATAAAGCTGGCCAGCCTTTCGATGATCACTTGCGCGACCTGTTCGCCCTTCTCTGCGGACGCAGCGTGCGGGTTGCCTGAACCACAATTCGTTGTCAGCAAATCCCAACGTCGTGTGATTTGAACCCAACCGTTGTTGATCGATTCAAACCTGGACGCTCTAGTCGCACCGTCGTCGGCCACAAGCGATCCGTCTTCGTTTTGCTTGACCAGATGTGGGAAATACGCCAACAGCAACGATGTTTCCATCTCACCGGCATGGTCTTCTTTGTGTTCAAAGATCGAATCGTAGATGTCGTTGACCATGCGAAACCAATCGCACAGAAAAATCTGGATGTCGTCGCCCGCCAACGTTCGCAGTAGCGGCTTGAAGTCGTTTCCGCCGTGGCTGTTTAGCAGCAAGATTTTTTGGATTCCCGATTGCTGCAACGATTTAACGATGTCGTCGACGAAATTGTCTAACGTCGCCGGGTTAACGTTGATGGCCAAAGGCAATCGTCGCATGTTTGTCTGAACGCCAAACGGTATCGTTGGCAAACAGGTGACTTTTGCACCACGTCGATACGCTTCTGCACAAACCATCTCGCTCAAAACGCTCGCTTCGTACACATCCGTCCCGTAGGGCAAATGCAGATTGTGCGGTTCGGTTGCTCCCAGTGGGACAACGGCGACCTGGATGTCCGCGTCTTTGATTTCGCCGTAGTGGCATTCACTAAGCAACCAGGGCCTGGGTTTTCGATTGGTCATTTCAGCAGATGTTGTTGCAAGCGGACGTAGCTACCTTCGCC
>CAZZDZ010000058.1:0-11233 GCA_964652675.1 uncultured Pirellulaceae bacterium | reverse complement strand
TTTCGATTGGTCATTTCAGCAGATGTTGTTGCAAGCGGACGTAGCTACCTTCGCCAGAAGGTGAAAGCGATTACGCTTTCTGCGAAATCAGTGCGTCCAATTCGGCTTTCAGTTTTGGCAAAATTTCATCATAGCCAAATGCTCCGAGTGCTTCGGTGCCTCGCTTTAAGTTGACTTTTGCAGGACCACACCACAATCCAAGATCCGCGTCGTCCGTTTCACCAGGCCCGTTTACGCGGCATCCCATTACGGCGATGGTAATGTCGTAGTCTTTTGCGTAGTGCGTCATCTCCTTGACGCTCGCCGCCAGGTCAATGAACGCTTCATTTTCGACGCGTGAACAACTCGGGCAACTGATGATGTTTAACGCTTTGTCGTTTAATTTTACGACCGAACGAAACCGCCCAGCATAGATGTCTTCGACGATTCCCAAACCGGCTTCGATTTCTTCTGGCTTTCGCGGATTGGGCAGCGTCAGCGAAACACGCACGGTGTCGCCGATTCCTTTTCCGATCAACTGTTCAAATGCGATACGCGTCTTGATGATACCGTCCGGGGGCATGCCCGCTTCGGTGACACCCAGATGCAGCGGCACGTCTGGCCGGCGTTCCGCAAACCGCCGATTGACTTCCACGACCTTGCTTGGGTCGCTGTCTTTTAACGACACCACGTAACGGCTGAACCCGAGACTGTCGACGAAATCGCAGTGCTCCAACGCGCTCTCGAGCATCGGTGTGATCGAATCGGAAGGGTCGTACTTTGCTTTCTTGTCTGGATCGACACTGCCGCAATTCACGCCAATCCGTACAGCACAGTCATGATCTTTGGCTTGCTGAATGATGAACTGGACTTTGTCTTGCCACGACTTGTCTTTTTGATGGTGATACAAATGGCCTGGGTTGTAACGAATCTTGTTCACCGAAGGCGCGACGATCTCCGCAAGCCGGAAATTTTCTTGCAGGTCAACGGCCAAATTCGCAGTCGTTTGTTTGCGGATCTCGGCGAGTGCTGCGGCGTCTTTTTCGCTATCGACCGCGATGCGTACCACCCCCGCGCCGGCCGCCATCAAAGCATTCGCTTGCTGGACCGTCGCATCGATATTTTGTGTTTTGGTTGCTGTCATACTCTGAGCAGCAATGGGATTGTTATCGCCGACGACGATGTTCCCAATCGGAACCGGGCGAGTGGCGTTGCGTTGAATCGTCATGGTCAATTTGGCGGCGAAATAAGGCTCTTAGCGTAGGAATCGGCAGTTTTTTAACCGCCAATAGGGCGTGCTACGCAACAACATAGCGAATGGATCATTTTGCCATCAGGGCTATTGCCGTCACCGGATAGCGCCGATGTCGTTTCATCGTCCAATCACGTAGAAAAGACCCGCGATCGGAATCACGTGTGTTAGTAGCTTTCAATGCACTATCAAAGCGCAATATTCAAAACACAATCGCGGGCTATTCCCCAAGGAATGCGGCTGCGACTTGGGCAACGAATGGGACGACGTCGTTTTGTGCCCGACGAATCTGGCTGGCTCGCTGCGGGCTCATTCCATGTTCTTCGACATGATTCAAGTCCTTTGTAAGCTGATTCCAGCCTTCGACCATTCTAGTCGTCTCTCGTTGAATATCTTTCAGGTGGCGCGGGTCGTTGATTCGGCCTGGGCGGCTGATTTCTTCGTGAAGCTCTCGAGCATGGGTATAAAACTCACGTGCCGCGTCGGTGACACTGGAACGAAACGAGCTTGGCGTCAGCGAACGCGAGCTATCCCGAACGATCTTGTTGATGTATTCCGCGGTGCCTTCTAACGCGGCGGCCGACTGCAACAATTGCTGCGCGGTTACGACTGCGGGCCCGCCCTGCCCATGGCCAAGAGCAAGTCGAATTTCGTCCAACGCGTGTCGGATTTCTGCCAAGACACCACGATTCACTTTTGGGATCGTGAAATACTGTTCTTGGACGCTTCTCCAATCACGCTCAATCGCTTGAAAGATGTCATGCAATTGGTTGTGTGGTGCGTTCGCTTGCGCCGCCTTTTGTAATGTCACCGCATTCTTGTAGAGCGCGCTGGTGGTGTTCAGCACTCGCAGTTGTTCTTGCGCGGGCAAACCGGCGATGGCTCGTAGCGTGATTTGACTTTGCAGCGCCGCAACATTGGTATCCAAGCGGCGGGAGACGGCGATCAAATCGTGCGTGGTAGCAGGAGGCGCCATCCACAAAATGCTGTAAGTCTGATCGCCTACTTCGCTGATACGCGACAGTCGTCGATCCAGGTGTGGATCCCCGCACTCGTACACACGCTGCGCGTATTTTCCCCAGTCGTTCAGAAAGCTAGTGAAAGCCCCCGAAGCTTCTTGGTAGGTCATTTCGTGAACGTGATCTGCGGACGTCAAAAGCCTTTGGCGAAGAATCCGACAGTCGTGCATTAGTTTACGGCTGTCTTGCGGTGGAAGGGATGCGATTTCCAAATCGTCCAGCAGTGCGGCCATGTAGGCACCGGCAACGATCAGGTTTTCGTGTAAGGCGCGATGATCAAACTGGGGTTGTATCTGCAGTTGTTCGCACATGCTGGCACAGTACGAATCACATTGTTTGATGAGCGTTGTGCACGAATTGTCAAACGCCCCAAGTGATTGCAGCGAAAACGAAACTTGTCGCCAGTTGGCATCCAATTGCCGATAGCCTTGAATGATCGGACTCAACGACGATATCCCGTCGCAGCGTCGCAGCAGAGCGCGGCCGTCGTTTTTGACTTTATAGACTTGGGGAAGCAACGGTCGGATCTCGACACGCTTGGCCGCGAAGGTACGAAGTTGCGGGATAAGTTGATCCAAAGCGGTATTGAGTAAGACCAAGTTTTTGGCATACGCGGCGGCTTCGCGGCTGCGGACGTTAATCGCGCCGCTGGTCTTACCGGAAGGAAGAGAAACGCGTGGCTGCTTGCTGGGAAGCGGCTTTAGATTCGGATTCAGACCGGGGCCAAAACCCGATGGCAATCTTACTTCATAAGGATCCTTGGACGGTTTCAGTCCGCTGTATCCAGGTGGTTGAAGTGCCGGAGGACGTTTCTTTGCTTCGGCACGCTTCAAGCGTTCTTTTTCAATTTGCTGTTCGGCCAAGGTTCGAAAGAGGCCTTCGATCAACCGCCCGTTTTGGGCAGTCGCGTGCCCCAACGGCATCAGCAAAGCGATGCCTAGTGCAGCGACAATGGAGCGAGCAACATAATTCATAAAGTGAGTTTCCGATTAATCGAATTGCTATACGGAGAATTGGTGTATTGGGCGCGACCGAGACGGCCACCGGCTGCACAATATACTCCACCGGCTACTTTGCGGGTAAAAGGTAACAGACGGCTTGTCGATCATTGCGAACGACCAAGTGTCTACCGGCAATCGTCGGCACATTCCACGTTTTACTACTCAGCGGGCTCAGTCGTCCCAGTTCGCGGTACTCCGTTTCATCCGCGTCCACAAAAACCACATCACCGTATTCGGACTGTACCACCAACACGTCGTCGATCAAAATCACTTGCCCTTGACCGGAGCGACTACGCCGTGGCTGATTCCACAACGATTCCCCGGTAGAAATTCTGGCGGCTTGCAAGGCCCCGTTGTTCAATCCGAAACCGACGTCACCAAGAATGCAGGTGTGGTTGAACTTTGTTTTCAAGACACGACTGGACGCCCAAATCGCGTCCGCATCCCATTTGCCACCGGTTTGCGTGATTTTGATCAAGGCGCTTCCTCCACCGTAACCTTTGCCAATAATGAACTGGTCATCTCCGGCGATCATCGCGCTGGCGCAGTTGGCGGCTGCGTTGGTTGCGCCTGGCCAAGGATACGACCACAGTTGCTTGCCCGTTTCGGGGACGTGACCCGAAAGTGTCTTTTCGTTTACCGACACGATCTGGTTAATGGATTTCATCAGGATGGGCGAAGCGTAAGAAAACTGATCATGGCCGGCTCGCCAGCGTTCTTTGCCCGTTTCCAAATCCAGTGCAATCAGTGCTTTGTCGGTCGCGGTGATCCCATTTTCGTCAGCGGCAGCTTCGTCAACTGGTCCACCAAGCGTCATGACACAGATGCCCAACGATTCAATGATCAACGGCGAACAGGCGTGTCCCCAAAAAGCCACCGCGTCAAACTGCTCTAAGCTCCAGCCGGAGAGTTCTTTTAAATCCTGTGCCCAAATCAATTTACCGGACTTGCTGTCCAAGCAACGCAGATAGCCGGTCGCGCCGTTGGCGTAGACCTTGCCGTCAAAATACGACGGAGTTGCGCGAGGCCCGATGCCGCCGAGGGCATGTTGATGACGAGCTTCGTACTTGTCGATCCACAATAATTCCCCGTCGGAAAGCCGGTAACAAGTTACACATTCCAATTCGTCGCGTTGTTCCATGGTGAAAACGCGATCGCCGACGACAGTAAATCCCGACCAGCCTTCGCCGATGCCTTGGTTCCAAAGCTCGACCGCTTCGCTCGGGTTGGCCGGAACCGCAAACAGCCTCTCTGATTGCACGCCGTTTCGATTCGGTCCCAGGAACTGAGGCGAATCGATTGCGGCGACCGCTTTGGCGTCTACGGCGCTGGGAGTTATAGCGCTGGATTCTTCCGTGCTGGAGTCCAGGCTGCCGTCTTCTGCAGCGACCGTTTGTGCGCTCGCTGAATTAGCCTCCGTGGCCGAGACTTCTTTTAGCTCCATCCGGGCTGGAGTAAAACGCCATGAATATTGCGGGAACATTTCACCGCTGAATCCATCGAAGCGAAAGCACCCAATCAGCAATCCGATCACGACTGCCAAGGTGCCCGGAACAATCAATCGATTTCCGCGTGCCGACGCCGAGCGCTGAAGTGCCCAAAGTGTGTGCAATAAGAAAATCAGAATGGCCGCAAGGCACACAAAGTTCGCATTTTGATAGTCCAAGTCCGGCGCGAACCACTGCGCCACACCGCCCAGTATCAGCGCAAAAACGCCAACCAACACTACGCGACGTGTTGGAAACCGATAGCCGTTCGGTTGGTCGGAAACTAATGTCGTACTGGTCTCCGATTCTGTCGCGTAAGCCGCCTGCACCGAATCGGCACTGCGGGACGATTCTTCGTCCCCGTGGGGACTCTCGCCCGAAGACGTTTCGTTTGATTCTTTGCCAGTCACGACACAGCCCTTAGGTCAGGGTTAGAGGGAAAAGTAGGCACAACCGTTTTCAAAGGTTCACAATTCTTCAAAGCCCATATGTTTTTCAAAGCCCATAGTTTTTCAAAGCAAGGTGTTCTGGGCAAGGCGTCAATCTCGCTACCGCTGACCATTTATATCCCCTCGTTCAAAAACGGGATTGTCTTGAAAGCAGCGGTTGCGGGATAGAACAACCTAAGGCGGTAAGTTAGCATAGGTGCTGGGAACGGCGAAAAAGTTAATACCTACGTAACGAAAGTCTTGACGACTTCCGCTACAGGTAGATTTTCATCTGCCGCTCGCCTTATCGTTTTCCATTTCACCTAAAGTCGTGATCGAGCTGTCCATGTCGCTGCAAGCGTACGATACATCGCGTTTGCTGCGTGAAAACATGGAGCGTGTTGTACTGGGCAAACCCGATGTTGTTCAGCTGATCGTGATCGCACTCCTTGCCGGTGAACATGTTCTATTAGAAGACGTCCCCGGGGTCGGAAAAACACTGGCCGCCAAGGCGCTTGCTCACAGCATTGCTTTGACCGGTGATGACGACGGTCGATTTACTCGTCTGCAATTCACGCCGGATTTGCTGCCAAGCGATATCACTGGCAGCATGTTGTATCGAAACGACACACGCGAATTTGAATTTAGCCCCGGCCCGATCTTTGCAAATGTGATTTTGGCAGACGAAATCAATCGAGCGCCACCTCGGACTCAGTCTGCACTATTAGAAGCGATGGCAGAAGGCCAAGTTTCGGCGGACGGAGAAACACGTACTCTACCGCAGCCTTTTATCGTTGTCGCGACACAAAACCCTTTTGAATTCGAGGGAACGTATTCGCTGCCCGAAAGTCAAATGGATCGCTTTTTGTTGCGGACATCGATTGGCTATCCCGACCGCGAAAACGAACGGCAGATCATCAAGGCTCACCGGGCTGGCGAACCCGTCGACACGCTCAACAGCGTCGTCAGCGTTGAACAAGTCATCGCGGCACAAGCGGCGACTCGCGAGATAAATTTTGACGAAACGCTGGTCGAATACCTGTTGCAGATCGTTGATGCGACGCGGCGCTACGAAGGTTTTAAGATCGGGGTCAGCACACGAGCGGCTTTAAGTTTCTATCGCGCCTGTCAGGCTCGTGCGGTGACGGAGAGTCGCGACTATGTGACACCCGATGATGTAAAGTCGTTGGCGGTTCCCGTTCTTTCGCATCGCGTGATGGTCGACGAGATCCTGCAAGGCAACGAGCGACGACGCGTGGAGCAACAAATCACAGAACTGCTTCAGCAAGTCGCTGTACCGGTCTAGACGTCTTTTCAAAGCGAAATTCATGACGATGACGCGTTTCGGAGTCCTCGGTACTGGTCGAATCACACGTCGGTTGGTCGCCGATTTGCAAAGTACCGATGGAGTCTCGGTGACCGCGATCGCCAGTCGCACGACCGAGCGGGCTCGTTGGTATGCCGACCAATATGGAATCGCAAACGCAATCACCGGGTATCAAGAACTGATTGATCGTGATGATGTCGATGCCGTCTATATTTCTTTGCCACCATCGATGCACGCGCAATGGTCGATCGCAGCAGCGAAAGCAGGAAAACATATCCTTTGCGAAAAACCACTGGCCCTTACAACCGCCGAAGCGTTACAGATTTCGGCGGCAGCGAAGGAAAATGACGTGCGTTGGTTGGATGCAACCGGCTGGATACATCACGAACGCACCCAAGATTTTGCAAAGCAATTTGCGGCCGGACGGCTCGGAAAGATCGGCCATATCAGTGCAGCCGTTTCGTTTTATCAACCGTTTCAATCGGGAGACCATCGGTTGGACCCGTCGCTCGGGGGCGGTTGCTTACTGGATTTAGCGTGGTACGCCGGCGGAGCGATCCGGTTTGCAGCAGGAAAGTTGCCGCACAGAGTTTTTGCCGACGCTGTCGTTGTCGATCGGGTTCCGCAGCGGGTCACGGCGATGCTGTGGTTTGATGACGATGTGACGGCAACGCTTTCATGCGGTTACGATACCGCGACGCGAAAGTGGTTCGAGGTCGCTGGTAGCGATGCATCGTTGGTCTGCGATGATTTCACGCGTCCTTGGGCGGAAAAGCCTGCGAGATGCTGGATCCACGCGGCATCCGGGGACGTGGAACAGTTGTCATACGAAGGCAGCCAAGAACGGAATATGATTTCGGCATTGGTGGGTGACGAAAACCTGCAATCATGGCAAAATCAAGCCATCGATACACACCGGATTTTAGACGCGTTGAATCAATCGATCGAATCAGGCAATCCCCAGACCGTTGAGTCAACATAAAGCAGACCATCATTATGCGCATGATTGTTGCCATCATTCAGCCCACGAAACTGTCCGCAGTTCGTGATGCGCTGGCACAAGAAAACATAAAACACATGACGGTCGGTGATGCGATGGGCTATGGGCGGCAACGTGGTCAAATGGCAAGTTTTCGCGGCAACGAGTATCGTGTGGACCTGCTTCGCAAAGTTACGCTGGAGATTGTGGTCA
Organism: uncultured Pirellulaceae bacterium; assembly: GCA_964652675.1. Lineage (GTDB taxonomy): Bacteria > Planctomycetota > Planctomycetia > Pirellulales > Pirellulaceae > K23-9. The sequence goes on along the minus strand of CAZZDZ010000058.1, from coordinate 3,548 downwards.
GCGAAGAGAACGTCGACAAAGCAATCGAGACGATTCGCAAAAGTGCGTTGACGGGCACCGAAGGCGAAATCGGAGACGGAAAAATATTCGTCATGCCGGTTGCCCAAGCGATCGACATCGCAAACCAATCACAAGGTTCCGATGCCCTTTGACGCCTATCGCGACTTGGACGCGCGAAATTGAACTCCGTTGGCGTCTTTCCAAGAAACCATGTCGGGCGTGTCTGCAAACTGAATCGTGTAGTTTGCGGTCGGGCGCATTGACAGTCCTTGAACTGCTGTGATGTTCGACAGTTCCATTTCTTTATCGCGAACTTGCCACCGTCCGGTCCACAATTCGCGGTACGTTGCGTCTGCGTCCTTTTGCAGAACAACGACTTTCCGTTCACGATCGAAACGCCACAGAAGCGAACTTTGATCCGTCTGATTGACGACATCCCACGCCCCAAGAAACTTGACTTCAACTGCGGTCAGAGAAATCGTGGGCGGCAAAAGCCAAAGTCGCAGCAAGACGCCAGCGACCAGCGCGACGACAAAAAGAACGATCAATCGACTGCGTGACCGTTTACGACTCATGATAGTCTGCCTCTCTTTGTGGTCGCCGAATCGTATCACTCATCTAAGAATCGGCGTCGCTGGCGACTCTAGGCTCCCGTCTACTTTTCCGATGGTGCAAACTCGCCGTACTTCCAATTGATCGTCGTGGGTGGATGTAGTTTGGTCGATCCGACTCCTTTATCCGCCCACTCGCCGTCAATCTCGAACGTCCAACCTTCACTGCCAGTCGATTCGACTCCGTTGATAGAATTGACATACGCGGTCGTGCCACTGCCACTCATCTCGACATCCACTTTGTTGAGCGATCGCATGGTCGTCTCCAAGATCTCACCATCAACGATTCCGACTTCTTCGGTAATCCTCTTGTCGTTGATTTCAAAATCCAACGACGCGACGCCATCGACAGCCGCCGCAGGAAGACCCGACTGCGTTCTGCTGCGCTCGCATCCAGCGACCGTCACGACGGCGATCAAAACCGGTGCGAGAAAATGGGATACGTGTCTGTTCATCAAATCAATCTTTGTCTGCGCGGAGTACGGAAACGAATGCTTTTTGCGGAATGTTGACACTGCCAAACTGTTTCATCTTGGCTTTGCCCTTCTTTTGCTTTTCCAGCAACTTCTTCTTACGCGTTACGTCGCCGCCATATAATTTTGCTGTAACGTCTTTGCGGAACGGCTGAATCGTTGAACGAGCAATGATCGTACCCCCGATTGCGCCTTGGATAGGAATCTTAAATTGGTGCCTAGGAATCGCTTCGGCCAACTGCTCACAATAGTGCAATGCTCTTGTGCGTGCTTTTTCGCGGTGTACTAAGTAGGAAAGTGCGTCGATGGGCTCTTTGTTTACCAAGATGTCGACTTTAACCACGTCCGTCTTGCGATACTCGATTGGTTCGTAGTCAAACGATCCGTAGCCGCGCGTGATCATCTTCAGCTTGCCGTAAAAATCAAATAATACTTCGCCCAATGGCATTTCGCTCGTGATTTCTACGCGTTTTGCTGCCAAGTAATTCATTTCTTGGCTCTCGCTACGGTGCTCGCGGCACAAATCCATCACCGGGCCAACGTATTCTTCGGGAGTCAGAATGGACGCTTTGATGTACGGTTCGCTTGCCGAATCGATATTCGTCGGGTCGGGCCAATTGCTCGGATTGTCGACTTCGATTGTATTGCCATCGTTTAGCTCCAGTTTGTATTTGACCGATGGCGCGGAAATGACCAACCCCAAATCAAACTCACGCTGCAAACGTTCTTGAATCACATCCAAGTGCAACAGCCCAAGGAACCCACAACGAAACCCAAACCCAAGTGCTGCCGAGCTGTCTTTTTCGTAAGTCAGCGCGGCATCGTTGATGGCAAGTTTGTCTAAGGCTTTCGTTAGATCTTGATACTCATCGGTGCTCATCGGATAGACCGATGAGAAAACAACTTGCTTCGCTTCCTGGTAGCCGGGAATCGGCTCATCTGCTTGGCGTTCGACATGTGTGATCGTGTCGCCAATTTCGATGTCTTGCACGCTTTTGACACCGGCCACGATATAGCCGACTTCGCCAGCCGCCAAATGTGGCTTGGGATTCAACTTGAATTGGTTGAACCCAAGTTCGTCGACTTTGTAGTCGCGACCTGAGTGCATAAAGTGGATGGGATCTTTCGCTTTGACGGTTCCCTGCATCACGCGAACTTGCAAGATCACGCCTCGGTATTTGTCAAAGTACGCATCGAACACGAGCGCTTTCAACGGCGCATCGGCGTCGCCTTGTGGTGGTGGCAAGAATTCAACAATCCCTTCCAACACATCTTCGATGCCCTCGCCGGTTTTTGCGGAAACCGGAATGGCTTGAAAGGGATCGAGCCCCAAATCACCATCGATAGCTTCGCGAGCACGATCGACATCGGCGGCTGGCAAATCGATTTTGTTGATGACCGGCAACAATTCCAAATCGTATTCCAGCGCCAAGTACAAATTGGCGACCGTTTGTGCTTCTACGCCCTGCGATGCGTCGACGATGATCAACGCTCCTTCGCACGCCATCAGCGAACGCCGGACTTCGTGTGAAAAATCCACGTGGCCGGGCGTATCGATCAAGTTCAGCAAATACTCTTGGCCGTCTTTGGCTTTGTAGGACAGCGATACGGTATTGCTTTTGATTGTGATGCCACGTTCGCGTTCGATATCCATCGAATCGAGCATCTGATCTTGAAACTCACGCTGTGTCACACCGCCGCAAGCTTGAATCAATCGATCCGCAAGCGTCGACTTGCCGTGGTCAATATGAGCGATAATGCAGAAGTTTCGAGTGTGTTTCATGCGCCGATTGGATTCGATCAAGGAGAAGGGCATCGAATGGATGCGTTCGCAGTCTTGATCTTAATGAATCACCGCCGAATCGGACAGGACGCGGAATAGAGCTCCGCAGGTGAACCACAAAATCGATTTTGTGCTACGGCGCCAATGGTAATGGGCTTTGTTGCAATTCGCCCCACCACTTCGTCAGCGTTTCATCGTCCAGCGAATGATCGCCAGCGCAAAGTGCGAACCAGGGCCGGGCTTTGCGAATCACGCCCTTTTCCAAAAAGTCACCAAACAACCTCAATTGCAATTGATCGCTGCCTGACCGATCCGTTGTGAATGGACTGTCGTGTGGGCCAAGTAGCACGGCAACATCGCCGGAGTCTCTCTGGGCGACCGAAATCGGTGACGAACCCACGTCGCCGTTGGCACCCTCCGGTGTCAAATCGCGTTTCTTTCCTGCCGGTACGCAGATGTCCAACATTGGATGAGTGTCCAGCAAGTCGGTTTGTATCGAGATCGTTGTCTCCAACAACAAACAGTCTTTGTCACTGTGAATCGGTTCCAACGCCAAGCGGATGCCAAAAGTCCCATCGCCCTGCGGAAGCCAAAGGTGAAGTTCGTTGCCTCGGACGAATTGTTCAGCGACGGTTGGAAGCGTCGCGCCATCAACGCCTTTGAGCTGAAAATACTCTTGCG
>CAZZDZ010000057.1:17361-22700 GCA_964652675.1 uncultured Pirellulaceae bacterium | reverse complement strand
TCAGCTGTCCTTGTTTTACGAGATGTTGCGTGACCGCGAACCCGTACGCGTGGGGGTGTTCGGGGTTGATTTCGCGATGCATTTGTTTCAGTTCATCAAACTCACCAAGTTGTAACATCAGTTGTTGTCGAATGCTGGCTAAATCTCTGAACTTGTTTTCCTTATACTGAGCGTGAACCGTCATGGGCTGCCGCTCCCCCAAATGGCTGAAATCCCTGTGGGATAAAAACGTAGTTACAATTAGCTCACTCTGTTTCTCCTTGCAAACCCAGGTATCCACATGCTTCGTTCACTTGTTTGTATTGTTAGTCTCGTGTGCGCCACGACTCCGGTGTTGGCTGATAAAAATGTGACCATCGAGCCAAAGATCGCGAAGGTTGGTTCACCGGTGGTCAATGAATCCTTTGACGGGGAGTTGGCCGAGGCGTTTAAAGGCGTCAAAGGGCAATGGAAGATCACTGATGGCGTGTTGGTTGGCAAAGAACTGGAGTCAGACAAGCACGCTGCAGTAATGAATTTTCAAAAGAAGAATCATGATTCGGTGGTACGGTTTTCGTTCAAGTTGGATGGAGAGACCAAGGGATTCAATTTCAGTTTGAATCACAAAGGCGGCCACCTGTTTCGTAGCGTTATCGCACCGACAAAATTGACGATCAATTTGGACAAGGACAAGAAAGATCCCAAGTCAAAAGCCATCGTGATGGCTAATGCGAAGGGGAAATTCGAGCAAGGCAAATGGTACACCATGCAAATCGAAATGGTCGGTGACCGAGTCGTCGTTCAAACAGACAATGGAATCACTGCCGAAGCAAAGCATGAAAAGCTAGATACTGACAAACCAAACTATCGCTTCGTGATGCGAGGAGATGGGTTGTCGATCGACGATCTGAATGTTTGGGAAGTGAAGTAGGGTTTTGCGTTGGTCTTTTACTATTGGCGGAATGCAACGACCATAGGTGCAATGACCCTATACAATGGCATGAAAAAAGCGGCAGAACCGATGATGGTTCGCCGCTTTGGATTGCTTCAATGACTTCAAACGTGAAAACGTTAGCTTTTCGCCGTTGCGTTGCGTGATGGAACGAATCGTCGGAAAAAAGAACTGCCTTTGCGTTTGCCAGCTTCTTCTTCTTCTAATTCCAAAGCTGCGCTGTTCTTGGCGTCTTCCCATGCGATGCCAAAGCTGGGCGAACTTTTCAGTAATCGTTTTTCGGCGCGACTCATGATTTCAACATCTCGCGCGCGAACGGTTTCGCTGGACGATTTCATTTGCGAGACCTTTTGACGAAGGTTCTCGTTTGTTTCTGTCAGTGCTGCTTGGTCTTTTTCCATGCGAGCGACGTCTTTGCGATAGAGCTCCATGTGCTCCTTTTCCATTTTGTTTCGTTCCTCTAGCGCCTTGCGATAGTACGCGGCTTGGCGAGCGACTTTGAAACGTGAAATGAACACGAGCAGGCAAAAGAATAGGCCAACCGCCAAACCGATCATCGCTCCGATAGTCATTTCGTGTTTGATGATTTCTTCGAAAGTCATGTTGAATACCTTTTGTGTGTGACGAGACAGTTAAAAGAGCGAGGCTCGTCTGAATTGGTTTTAGAGATGGAGTGAATATAAAAATGCCTCGGCGTTTGGTTCCGCCGAGGCTTCAATTTTTACTGTTGGTTTACGCAGTCTTGCGAAACATCGAAAGAACCATACCAACAACGAACAGCACTAGTGTTCCGCCGACAAGTCCCGATGCGACCGAGCCCACGACGGCAGGAACGCTTAACGCTCCGCTTGGTCCAGCCCCGACTCCAACCAAACCGAGAACGGAACCGCCGATACCACCACCAAGGATGCCACAAATCCCGTTGTAAAGATTACCAAGACTGATCTTCTTGATGAAGTGACCAGCCAAAAGACCACCGGCAGCACCGGTGACCAAACCTACGATTAGAGAAATCATCTACGCCTCCTAAGACGTCAAAAGGAAGCTTCCTGCAACGTTAAAGTACGGCGAGTACTTCGCTGCACACAAACGTTTAGACCTGCCCAGCAGGCCTAGGGGTCACAGGCGTTCAGCGGATTTTGCGTGAAACTCATTTTGTAGCGGAAATTACGGTGTTTTCGAGCTTGGCGCATCGAAAACAGTGCATCGTATTGATTGCAAAATGGAGGACATCCACCGCAAGGCACAATCATCCGTAGAACAAGATGCCGACTTAAAGATCGTTTGCCCGAACGTCCATCAATCGACGCTTCATTTTCTTTTTGAACTGAGCGACAAGGGCGGCATGCTCGGGGACTTTTGCGAGATTGGAATACTGCTGCGGGTCTTTCTCGCAGTCAAAAAGTTCGATGCCCGCCGATGCGTCTTCTTTATATTGAATGTAAGCCCAGCGGTCTTCTCTGAGTAAAAATCCTTTTCGACTCGGCGCGACGCTGAATGCCGCGTCACGAACTCGTTGCTTAGGATCGTCTAACATTCCAGAGATGTCTTTGCCTTGCAGTCGCTCGGGTACATCCAGGCCACACAGTTTTGCTGTCGTTGGATACAAGTCGATTAGTTCGGTCAAGCTGTTGCACACGGCCGGTTGTTTGCCGGGCACACTGATGATCAACGGCACGCCCGCCGATTCGTCTCGCAATGAAACTTTGGCCCAAAAGTCGTGCTCACCCAAGTGATAGCCATGGTCGCTGGTGAAAATCACGATCGTGTTGTCCACCATCCCGGATTCTTCCAATGCCTTGGTGACTTTGCCGACTTGCGCGTCCATGAACGTGACGCTGGCGTAATAGCCACCCATCGCCTTCTTTTGTTTTCGCACGTCCATCTTCATGTTCTTGCTGGTTTTGTAGTTGATACCTGGTTTGGGAATATCGTCCCAATCACCTTCTACTTTGGATGGCAGTCGCATTTTGTTGTACGGTTTGAACGCGGGGTAATAGCTGCGCGGAGCCACGAACGGCACATGCGGTCGCACGAAACCGATGCCCAGCCAAAACGGTTTTTCGCCGTGTTTGGCTTTGTGTTCTGATATCAGCTGGACTGCTTTGGCGGCCGTCATGCCATCGCTGTGGACCATGTCGTCCCCGTCGGCTTCGACCACCACAAACGTATTGCCGCCAACGACGGGTCGCTTTCCATCAGGATTGCCTTCCAATGTCTCGCCATCGCCAGGTGCTTTCCATTCGGGCCCGGGACTATTGAATCGTTCGGTCCAAGAGAGTTCATCGTCGGATCCGTTGTAGTCTTTATACTTCTTTTTATTGATCCCGATTTCGACTCCACCGGGAACACCCATGTGGTAGATCTTGCTGACTCGCGCAGCATAGTAGCCGTTGTTTTTGAAGTGCTGTGACCACGTCGCACGGTCTCCGATTTTCGGGCGCGGGCTGCTGTACCCAAGCGATCCGGTGGCGTGTGGATAGTAGCCGGACATGAATGACGCCCGAGAAGGTCCACAATACGTTCCTTGGCAATAGGCTCGCGTGAACCGTGTTCCTTTCGCGGCGATCGCATCGATGTTGGGCGTTTGACAAACCGTGTTGCCATAACAAGATAGCGCGGTCGCGGTCAGATCATCTGAAATGATGAACAGAACATTCATCGGTTTGTCCGCTGCGTGCGTGTCGCAAACGAAAGCAAACATCAAGCAGGCAAAAATCACGATTGGCTTGGGAGTCATCAGTCGCCTCGTTGCCAAGAAGTAAGTTTGTTTGAACGAAACAATGGTTCCCTTTCACTTCGCGGTCGTATCTTGGCGATTTCGCGTAGCAAAAGCTGAATCATCTTAGCTCAGTTGCTCGCCGGGAGTGTAAATCGTTTATGGTGACTCCATCTTGTGCTGCCTAAAAAGCGAATCATCGGCAAACGTGAACCAATGAAGAACACAAATTTACTCTGTCTATGCGTATTGTTTGCGGCGTTTGTGGCATCACTCCCAGCGAGCGCCCAAGAAGACGCGGCCAACGCCCAAGAAGACGCGGCGAAACCAATTGAAATGCTCAAGTGGAGCGAACTTCATTCGTTGCCCAATGAACTGGGTGTTGCTGGTCCGTTCGCGGGTGTTCACAACGATTGCTTGATCGTCGCTGGCGGAGCGAATTTCCCCCAGCCGATTTGGGAAAGCGAAAAGAAATGGTATGAGACAATTCACGTTCTACAAAAACAGGGCGACCACTACGATTGGTTCGACGGGGGCAAGTTACCCCGGGCGACCGGCTACGGCGCGGCGGTTTCGACAAAACAAGGTGTCGTTTGTATCGGCGGCAACAATGCAAATGAACCTTTCGCTGATGTTTACTTGCTCAGTTGTGATCGCGAAAAAAAGCAACTGACAACCACGGACTACCCATCACTGCCGAAACCGGTTGCATTCTCATCAGCGGCCCTTGCTGGCGATGTGATCTACCTAGCTGGCGGACAGTCGGGGCAATCGCTCGACTCGGCGATGAACCAATTTTGGTCGCTGGACTTGTCTCGTCGTGGCAACGACGACTTTCAGTGGCAAGAACTAGATCCATTACCGGGTCCGACCCGAGCCTTCCATCTGACGATTCATCAACGCAATGGAAACGACGACTGCATCTACGTCATCAGCGGTCGACGTCAACGACGCGAGCGAACCGAGTTTTTGAAAGACAACTGGGAATACAACATTTCAAAAAAAACATGGCGCCGGCGAGCGGATGTTCCCCAGTGCGTCATGGCGGGAACGGGAATCGGGATCGACCGAAGTCGCATTTTTGTACTCGGGGGTGCAGACGGTACCAACTTTCACATTGGCGCATCGATCAAAGATCAGCACCCAGGTTTTCCTAAGAAATCATTTGCGTATCACACGATCAGCGACACGTGGATCGAATCGGGAACGACACCTGCAAATCACGTCACCACCATCGCGGTGAAATGGGGCGAACAAATCGTGATCCCCAGCGGCGAAATCAAACCCAAGGTTCGCTCGCCAAAGATCTGGAGCGTGAAAGCAGAACAGCTACCTCCGTCACGGCGCAACGGTTAGTTCAAAGTCGAAAGTCAGCAAAAGCACTTGGTGCTAGGCAATCTTGACTGTGCAAAACATCACTACCGCGCCGTTTGCATGGCAAACTCCGGCCCGTTAACATGCCCGCGTTGGTGGAGGGCTCGTTCCCTCGGTTGCACCAATGAATCATTTAGATTTGCACCTGGACATCATTAGATTTGAAAGCTGAACAATGAGCAAGGAAAAAAGAGCGACTGCAAAGTCTTTACGTCGTCGACAGTTGAGATCGGAACGGCTTGAACGACGCGATCTGTTGGCAGGAGATGTTGGGGGCGATTCAACCAGTTTTGATTCAACCAGTTTTGATTCAAC
>CAZZDZ010000057.1:0-17261 GCA_964652675.1 uncultured Pirellulaceae bacterium | reverse complement strand
GATTCAACCAGTTTTGATTCAACCAGTTTTGATTCAACGGGTGATCTGGTTGCAGAAGGAGAAAGTAACCTATCGATTACGTTGGATTTCCAATTTGCGCCAGCCGGCTTTTTTACCGGCCCATTGATGAACGCGATCCAAGACGTAGCTGATGAAATTGCTTCTCGTTTGGATGACACCCTTGGCGCGATCAACCCGCCGACCGATCCCGAAATTGTGTGGACACCGCGTACGATCAATCCCTCTACAGGCAATGAAGTCACGTTGCCCCAGTCTTTCAGTGTTGCAGAAAATGAGTTGGTTATTTTCGTTGGTGCTCGGTCGCTTCCTGGTAATACGATTGGCGAAGGAGGACTGTTTGAAGGAGCGACAAATACTGATGCAAATCGTTTGGAGGGTCTTTCAACACTCATGGCAAACTGTACCGACCAGGCATGCGTTGATGAGGCCAATGCATTTATCGCAAGTCTGAGCCGCGGACAAACCGGAGCACTGACGCCCAATGCGACAGAGACCGCGCCACTTGTGGGATTTGTCACATTTGACTCCGATACTACATTTTTCAGCGGGGTAGGAGAAGCGCCAGACGAAGAGATAAGTATTCGTGACGTTGCTGCTCACGAAATCGCTCACGCATTGGGATTCGCTACTGGATTTGCTTGGCGTAATCTTACCTCCACGGGATCTTTTACAGGGCCCAACGCCAACGCCGTTTTCCCAGGCGGTGCCAATGTTCCATTGCAATTGGCCGGTAATGGGGTTGCTCTTCACTGGGCGAATTCGGTCGTAGACGTCGTTCCATCAACATTGACTGGAACGCCTGATGGGCAACTCTCAGATCTTGATTTTGCGGGTTTGGAAGACCTTGGTTGGGACGTACTTCCACGGCCCATTCCAACGGTCCAGTTGACCAACGCACCAGCCAGCGCTGCTGAATCGGATACCGTATCGCTAACTGCAACGCTGTCATCACTTTCAAGCACCGATGTGACGGTTTCGCTTTCGACCTCGGGAACGGCCAGCCAAAGCGATTTCGATTTGCCCGCCAATATCGTGATTCCGGCTGGTTCATTGTCCGCATCGGTTGATCTGACAATCACCGACGATGATCTCTTTGAACCAAGTGAGACCGTGATTGTCAGCATCAGCAGCCCGCAAAATGCAACACTTGGCACCACTGTCAGTGATACTATTACCATTGCGGCCGATCCAAGTGATCCACAGCCCAGTTTCCAGCTCGCCACCGATTCAAGTCAAATTGTTGAGGGGAATTCCGGCACACAAAATGTTCAAATCGCAGTGGAATTGGTGGGAGGCGTATTAGACGTTCCCGCTGAAGTTGACTTTAGTGTTACCGGAACCGCCGACGCAATGGATTTTAGCGTCGTTACGACGGGACCTCTGGTCTTTAACCCTGGACAGACCTCCACAACGATCACGCTTGCTGTCTCAGGCGACACCGAATTTGAACCCGACGAAACCATTACGGTTACTTTGAATTCTCCTACGGTCGCTGCTTTGGGCGGCGCAAACCAAACCACGATCACGATCGAAAACGATGATGTGCAGCCACAGATTGCACAGATCAACCAAACAACAGCTAACGCAGACGAAGGAGAGGTTGTCAATCTGACCGTCAGCTTGTCACGTGAAGCCGAATCGGAAGTGAGCCTTCCGTTTACGATCACTGGTCCGACAGGTGACTTTACCGCTATCACTGCTTCTCCGCTTTTGATTCCTCAAGGTGGTAACTCGGCGACAATCAGCGTCATGATCGTTCAAGACGACTTTTTTGACCCAGGTGAAGAAATCATTGTGACGCTGGGACAGCCGACTCCGGCCAGCATTACGCTGAACCCAAATCAAAACTCTAGCACGATCACGATTAACGACTCCGACCCACCCCCGAGTGTTCAGTTTACGACTGCAAGCCAAACGGTAGTCGAATCGACCGAAACGATTGATTTAGAAATCGCATTGGCGAACACTTTAGAGTCCGCAACTTCCGTGCCGTTCGAGATTTTGGGCACCGCTCAGAGCGGGCAGGATTTTCAACTGCAAAGCACAAGCCCTCTTAACATTGCGGTAGGCCAAACGACCGCGACGATCTCAATCGATTTGCTCAGCGACTTGGTATTCGAGCCGCCTCGTACGATTGTGGTAAACCTGCTGGAGCCGACTGGGGTAACTCAACTGGGCGCTAATGTTAGTAACACGATTACGATCGTCGACAGCACTCCCGAACCGGTTCAAGCTGGATTTGTTGCCACGACGCTTTCTAGTCCTGAAGATGACGGCACGGTTTCGGTCGCCGTTTCTTTGAACCAAACGTTTGCGAATGACGTTTCGATTCCCGTGACGATTGGTGGAACGGCAACAGCGGGTGCCGATTTCGTTGTTCCCAACGCCACGATTGATATCCCGGCGGGGTCCAGCACTGGTGCTTTGTCTGTCGAGATCATAGATGACACCATTGTAGATCCGGGCGAAACAATCGTTTTAACACTCAATGCTGCCGATGGAGTCACCATTGATCCAGCAAATAGTACAGCGACACTGACAATTGTCGACGATGACGTGCCGCCACCACCGACGGTGACCTTTGACGTAACCGCTGCAACGGTCTCCGAATCTGATGGGGAAGTTTCATTTGGTCTAACGCTCTCAGAAGCATCAGACGCTGCCATCACGATACCGTTCACCGTGTCGGGAACTGCGACGGGTTCAGATTTCGAATTGCTAACAACCAGTCCTTTGTCGATACCCGCTGGTTCAACGACAGCAACGATCAATCTACGAATCGATTCTGATAGTGAACTAGATTTGGACGAGACGATCGTTTTGACCTTGGGGTCATCCGCTGGTGCAACGGTCGGTGCCAATCCAGAATTGGCAATCACCATAATCGACGTGATGCCACCAGCGGCACAGATCGAATTTTCCGTCGCCAGCCAAACCGTCTCCGAATCGATCGCGACTCCGGTGATTGTGACCGCCAGTCTCTCCGAACCCGTGGCGACAGACGTAACGGGTAACCTTTCGTTTGGCGGGACGGCAACTGCCGATGCTGACTTTAGCGTTGGGTCGGCAAGTTTTACGATCCCCGCCGGACAAACTTCCGTCGACGTACCCATTACGATTCTAGATGATTTGATTGGCGAACCGACTGAGACGATCGAAATTGGATTCCAGGATATCGTTGGGGGTACAGTCGGATCGCAAGCAACCCAAACGATCTCAATTCTCAATACTGATCCTCCAGTAGATCCCGGCCCGCCTGGAACAAGTCGGATTTTGATTCCTCAAGTGGCGGCCCGCGCACACTTTATCCCAGGCGATGGTCAACCCACGGCCATTCTATTTAGGGCACTCGCCGATACGGTCTTGACGACCACGCCCATCGGGACGGTATCACTGACAGATAATATCCAGTTTCTAAACGTTAACTTAGAAAGCATTGGAGAGTTTCGCGATGGTGTTTTTAGCGCCGATCTAGTCCAAGACGAACTCTACGCGGTGATTCTACCTGGACTTGATGTAGACAGTCTCTACAGCATTCGTTCATCCGAAGGGCCTGATTCACTCGTAGGATCCGGCGACACAAATATCTTGAATCCAACAGACGTAAACGCAAACGGAGAAACGACAGCACAAGATGCGCTATTGGTGCTGAATCAGTTGCCGGCGTCTACTAATCCAGAAGGTGAACTGAGCCGGCCAATTCGATCCGATCGATTTTATGATGTAGATGGTAACGGGACCGTCGGTGCGATTGATGTGTTACGCGTCATCAATCAACTCACCAGACCGTCAGCCACTCCGGTCCAATCTGGTTTTGCCCCATCTGCCTTCTTGGAAGGTGAATCGCTTGTGGATGACGAAATTGACCAAGCAATCGAATCTGTCTTGAGCGACGTGGTGGACAATCAAAACACTTCATTCGCGCAGAGCGAATCACAAGCCAATTCGGGTGACAGTCAAGATTACGTGTTGTCTACGGCGCAATCTGATAACGTTGATCGTTTGATTGAGAGCGAAGATGATTGGTTGGTAGATCGCGAACTAAACGCATCAATCGCCTGATCTGACATCGCAGGGTTGGTTCCTAAAAGATTTACTCTTTAGAGATATTAAACCGATTGACAATTGTTTTTGGCGCTGCCTGAATGATCTAGGCGGCTGTTTTTAACTGCGATCCGATCGGATTTTGCTGCTGCTGATGTCGTTTCGAAATCGCGTAGCGGAAACGAATTGGCACAGTTGTCTTAGAGGTTCCGACAAATTCAATTGATTTGCATCTTTGAATTCACCATCTATCGTTCGCCCAAATACCAGAAAGCGAGCACCTGCGTCAGCAATCTGGCCGAGAGCTTGGTCGCGCAATCGCAAACTTCCGTCGTAGTAACGCGTTTGATCTAAACGCAGCGCCGTGTCCGCTCCGATGACGAATGTCGCGCCGGGAAATAGATTGGACTTTTCCACGAATCGAGCAGCGCGTGTCAAAATCACGTGACCAAGTTGGGCGGCGTCAGCAACCCGTTTTGACACCGACGAGTATTCCAGGTTTGGTTTGTCGACATTGACCATCGATAGTTCGGGATGAACGGGTCGGCCAAGCAGATCTGCTGCAATCCGCGCCATTTGCTGGTGGCCTTGATGGACCGGATTAAAGCTGCCAGGGAAGATGATCGGCCGTTTGGTCACTTGGCCCAAATAGGGTATCCGGCCATGAATCAAGTCTTCCCAATTCGTTGGGTTCATGTTCATACCAGCTAGGATAAACAAAGTCTACGGAACGGCCACCCGCCGAAAGGTTCCGTGAATGAATTGCATCGGTGTCTGGTTGGATAATGGCACCGGTGGCGAATCAAGCAGTTCATCCAGTTGATTGACCGAAAAATGTGACTCGATTCGTAGATCGCCACAGACGATCCCACCTGTGATCTGCAACCGACCCTGCGTCACAGATAACACGTTCAAATCGTTAGTCGTATAGATCATGCCACGCAACTCAGTGGGATAAATATCGTTTGTATCTGTGTCGGCTACACCACGATACGGAGTTGATGCTGGATTGAAATTGACGTTCTGTGTCGCTTCATCCAAAATCGGATCGATGTCGACAAAGTTGATAACAGAGTCCGAGACAAGAATTGCCCCGGGAGTCGTTGGGTAGCTCCACGAAACCGAGCTGGTTATTTCGATTACGTTTGCATTTGTAATCACCAGCGTCGCTTGAATTCGTGAAGAAGCGATACGGATCGACTGACCATTGGCGTTGATTTGGTAGACTCCGTTGGTGTCCAAATTTCCGCCAAAGGGATTGGTTGTGCTACTGAGCACTTGATTCCTGATTTCGCGAAAGCTGCCGACCAACGGGAGCGAGAAGACAGGAATCGTTGTGGCGTTGGCGCCGTAGTCGACGATCACATCACTCGGCAGATCAAGATTCGCGCTGGCCAAGTCTCCTCGCAGGTCGATCCCAACGCTGCTGCTACATTCCAGTCGTGGAGTTGTCAGCGCACCACTGGTAAGCGTATCGCAGTCATCCCCGACTTGTACTGGGCGCTGCACACTGAGCGTGCCGTTATTTTCAATCCACATGTCGTTTGCGACGGTGACGCCATAGTTCAGAATCGGCAGCGGGTCCAAACGCGGCTCCAGTTCGACACTTACGCCTGCGTTTGAGTTTCCAACCTTCGCGTGCGCCGTCAGAACAACATTGTCGCTGTTGTCATCATCTAGCGAACCATCGACGTCGGTGAATCGGTGGCGAACCTGCGCTGCATCACTGCTGATGACACCGTTTGCGCCCAAGTCGACCCAAGTAGAATAGACGTTTTTAGTTGCGGCAGTTCGCCACTCATCGGAGTCTTGAATTTGTGCGGCGATTCGATGAAGTTCACTTTCGGCCAAACGAACGGCACTCAGGCGGTTAGCACGATTGATTTCACTGCGGTTGTTGGCCGTCGACAACGACAGGCTTGCGGTAGCGACGGCAGCGATGATCAACGACGTAAACAAAACCGCAAGGTACAGATAACCGCTCCGACGGTGTGTGGTGACCCGACGCTTTTTGTTCAAAAAGCAGTCGCGCCTTCGGTTTGATCGGTGCGTTTGGTTCACTAGTTCGATGTCGGCGTGGGTTGGTTGCGAAGCGGTACGGAGATGTTGATCTCTCTGTCCACCGAAAAATCAAGATTCACACGGCGCATTCGATCAAACGTCGTGTTTTCTTCCAGGTTGCTGGATATCTCGGAGATGAGAATGGATTCTGTCGTCGTCGCTCCATTGGTGGCCGTGCATGTGATGGTGATCAAACGCAATGGAGCATCATTGTCTGATGAAGTGACGATACCTAAGTCGGTTGATTCTGCTGGATTCACGTTGATCTGGAATGTCCAGCCGGTGTACCCATCAATCACTACCCCGTCGCGATAGGTCGGCGGTGAATCGACGTATTGGTCGTAGTCATCGATATCATCGAAAGTCGCCCTGTCGATTGGGTCTTCGTCCGGTTCAGGGCCAAATACGGAATCGTCATCGGGTTCGCGGAAACTGCGCACCGAAATTTCGTCCAGTATTTCACCAGCTAATTCTTGCGCACGCATGGCACTTCGGATGGTTGATCGGTCTCGCATCAAGTTGGCCGATGCGGTGATCGAGACCAGCAAAATCGTTGACACCAAAACCAGTGAAACGATGACTTCGATCAAGGACAAACCCCGTCGCAGGGTTGTTTGTCGTGCTCGTTGGATAGGAACGATCATCGGCCATTCCCCACACGAATTGCCGTTTGCAACCAGTACCCGCTGGTTTGATGCCAGTACGTTGGGACTGTTGTCATCACTGGCGGTGGTCCATTGCGAACGACCATTCCAACAGACAATGCCGCTGTGGTTGCCTGGACAGCGTCAGTGTAAGACGCAACCCCTAGCGTGTTGTTGGGCCACGGATTTCCAACTGCCGCCAATACTCCGATGTTTAAATGATGCTCCAGCGTACCCGAGGATGGTTCCAACGGTGATGGATGCGACGCCGGGTTGGTGGCGACCGCAAATCCATCGTTGAAGTCAACGAAATTGGCCGTGTCTGTATTCGAACCATTTTCTAGTGAAATCATCACAACAGCAGCTTCACTGACTCCAATCAGATTCACCTGCACTGGACCAGGGTTTGCCGAATCGTAGATTTGATGGACGGTTCGACAGCGAATGCCCGTTGTGCTGATGAAGGCGAACGGTGTCCAACCAGGGGTAACGGCGGTGGATACCGCATTGGTAACGACCGCCATGACGATCATGTCACCATCCTGACATCCAGCAGGATAGTCGCATGTAATCGAAGAAACAGGATCCGGTTCGGTGGAAGAACTCGTAGCACGTACGCGAACCGGTTCGGTGTTGGCGATGTACGTTGGGGCGGAGAAACCGTCTACCTTAAAACTGTAGCTAGGCGCGTTCTCGTCAAGTTGCATGATGGCGTTCAGATTTACTTGCCGCGTCAGGCCATCAGTGTGCGATTGGTAGTTCGCTGTTTCACTGGCTCCGGTCGTTAGATTTGCTCGAGTCACATCGAAGCCAAAGTTTGGTGATGTGTCGATCGCGGTTGCGTACCTTAGGTCCGCTGCAATTCGATCAGCGATATCGCGGTCGCGCCATGCAAGTTCGTCCTCGGTTGGTGTTTCGAGCAGATTGGTTGACACAACGATCGTGGCAGCAAGCGACGCCAGCAGGATCGATGCGGCGGTCATGGCCGCCAACAATTCGATCAACGTGTATCCACGACGATTTTTCGTACGAGGGTACATCAGATGCTCGCCAAAATTTGATCGGTGGGAAACCAAAAACTGGCCTGTTCATTTGAATCGGAGAGAATCTGTGAACCCGAAACAACCGAGACGTAACCTGTGCCAGGGGCAATCACGATGTAGTAGGACTCTACTCCCGGCGATGAAATCTTGATCATTCCAGATACCATCGGTGTGATTCCAACATGCGGTACGCCCTCCAGATCAAACGTCATGAATTTCGCACCGTCGAAATCAGCAGTTAGTTCCAAACTGGAGTCAAACGTTTCCTTTAGTCGGACCAGAATCTTCGCACCGATACGCTCTGGGAAATCAACATCAGCACTTGAGTAGAGATCGTTTGCTTCGCTGATTGTCAATGTGGAATTTCGACCTTCGCTGATCGCAACACGACGTAAGTAAGTTACGTGTCCGCCCAACTGGATCGCAGCAGCGCGAACTTGGGAGCCGCGCACGGTGGCTGCAAATTTTGGTGCGGCAACCGCCGAAAGTAATCCGACAACCAATAAAACGATCGTCACTTCCAGCAACGTCATCGCGGATCGACGCGTTCTTTTCACGTTGGGCCCTTCTGGATTGTGGATTTCAATAAGGCGCTTTTGCTGACGTTGATCGCAATGCCTGTATGAATCTACGCCAGAGAACGATCTGTGACGTTAAGAACTATCCCAATTCCTAAGCCGTTGGCGCTTGAATAATCGGTACGATCGATTTGGCCGTGCCAAACAGCGGTCTGACTCGTCAACGGCATCCAGATTGCAAAAAAACGCCAAAAATCCAAATTGGCAGGAAGATTGCGAAATTTCGCTCGTTTCCCTAGCAACAAGCCCGGTATTCAACGCTTGAGTGCCTGATTCAGACCGTTAAAAACACGTTTTCAAAGAGCCAGTGAGATGAAAAAGTTCCTGATTGTCGCAGTAGTCGCCATTCCTACTCTGCTCATTCTCGGCATCGGATCTATCTTGGTTGCCGCCAATCAAGCAAACAAAAATTGCCAGCGTCCATTCTTTGAAGCCGTCGCGTCGGGTGAACCCGCTCGAGTGCTTGAGATGCTGGACGAGGAGCTTCACTCCGAGATCGACGCGCCTGTGTTGGCCGAGTGGATGAAGGCAGTCAACGAAAAACTTGGCAAGTTCCAAGGCATTAGCCCAGACGCATTTAATACAAAAGTCGCAAGCAAAAACGGCACCACATTTATCACGTCGTCAGTAACTGTTTTGTTTGAGCATGGAGAAGCCACATCGGAGATCATTTACGCTGGTGACAAAATCGTAGGGTTCGATATCGAATCGCCACGGTTAGACGGCAACTGGTTTAATGGGCTTAGCAATTGGCGATTGTATTTCGACAAAGCAAGCGAATTCTATCAGCAGTTTGCTGACAAAAAACTTGACGAGGCGTACGCCAGTATGCACGAAGGTTTGCAGGAAGAGTTGACGCTGGAGGAATTTACCAAGATGCAAAGCGATGTGAAAAACATGATCGGCGATATCGAAAAAATCGAATTGCTTGGCGGTACGTTCATTGAATCCGACACTCAGAAGTTCCAAGTAGAACTGCGACTTCACGGACCCGACGGCGAGATGACCGCGACCTCCGACTACCACTTCGCCGGACTTAAAGGAGTGCTGACCGGTTTCAACATGTCCTTGGTGGTTGACGCCACGTCGCCAGCACAATAGTCAAGTCCGATCAGGTGCATTCGTTGGCCGTACCGTCGCTATCCGACGGGGAACCCAATTTCATTAACTGGCGAAGCTTTCCGTGCCGACGAGCCAACTGCACAACCGAAAGCCTGCGAAGCACGTCGATGGTGATCGGTCGTTTTGAATCAACGAAAATAAGAGACTTCAAAAATGTCGTCGCCTCTTTTGACGACAGGAGTTCATGAAGAAGATTGGCCTCTGCCTGGGACTGGCAAGCGATCGAGTAGCAGGTGTCGTCGATCATGACGGGGCGTCCATCGGACGGCGGAATTACCTGAAACGAAATGTTTTTGTAGAGCCCGGAAATAGCGACCTTCCAAGGGGCAAACGAATACGGGCCGATTCCGAACACGCTGAACTCGGGTCGATTCTTGTAAATTGAGCTCTTGCGTCGGTGCAGAATGTCTGCATGTCGCGTTAAGTATGCCCACGTTTTCGGCGCTTTCTGTTTGATCTCCGTTGTGGGGTCGCCGGTATGCCTTTGTGTCACCAACGCTGCCTTGCGAATGACACTTCGTCCGTTGCCTAGATCAGAAGACTTGAGCAGCGGAAACACATAGTCCTCTTCAATCTCAACAACGTCGCCAAATCCATTGACCAGCGTCTCGCCCTGCAACGTGAACTCCATGACCTTCGCCGCGTCATGCTTGACCCCCGATCGCCACGTATATCCGAGCGACTCTCCCTCCAGGTTTCGGTACTTTTGAAAAGCTTCGATGTCTGCAACCAATTCTCCATCGACGAAACCGAATTTGGTAGCCGCAGAAGCTAGATCGAGGTCAGCAAAAACCGTTGCTGTATGATCGTTCGTACGACTTCCCGAGGCGTAGAACAGACAAGCGTCGACTGCAACATTGAACTCAGCCTTGGCATCAATTTGAAACAGTTTGGCATTCGCTAGGCCTACATCATTCTTCCAAAAGTGCCGCAACACTTTTCTTGCCGTCATGGTCTTGCACAGCATGGCGATTGCACCGTCAGGCCCTAGGGCGTCAATCAATTCGATCAACATCGATTCTGCGATGTCAAAGTTCGACTTGCCGGTTCGAGCATCGAGCCCACGGAGCCCTTGGAAGTTCGATTTTTTCGGAAGGTTACCACTTCCAAGTTGACCTAAATCGGAATTCGTAACCCAAGGTGGATTACCGATAATAAGAGTCCGTGCCTTGCCGGGATCCGATAGGATGCTCTGCCAATCTTCTTGGAAAAAGTCTCCATGAAAAATCTGCACGCCGTCTTGCTTCAATCGGTCGCGTGCAATTTCAACGTACTCTTGATTGATGTCGTAACCGATGTACTCGGCCGATGTGCCCCAACGTTCGATTGCAGCTTGAACAAACGCGCCTATTCCCAAAGTCGGTTCAATCACAATCTCTGGCGTCCCGAACAGACCGTCCACAAGAGACGTGACCCGCGAGGCCAAGCTGTCGGGAGTTTGGAAGTCTCCGAATTCCTTTTTAGATCGCATCGGCATTGAAGTCCTGTTTGATCACCAGTCTATCTTGTTGGGTTCGATCACCATCACCGCTGCAACCGAATTCCCAGCGGGAGCGAATCGCCAAAAATGGTTGCGGCTTCTTCGGACTCTAGTTTGCCGCCTTTGCGTAGTAAGTTGATGTTGTGCTCGGGGACATTGCGATCGACTAGATGTTCGATTGCCTGTTCGCGGGTGTCCGCTGGTAGATCGCGAAAACGGTCACCTGTTTTCCTTGCTAATTGAACAATCGCTAACATCATTTTGGCATCGATTTTATCACCGGGATGCTGACGATCGAAATCGATTAGGCTTTCACACCACGTGGCCGCTTCACTGGCTGGCACGGTTGCGTTTAACGGGCCGTAAATTGGTTGACGACTGCCGATCCGACCGATCGCCCACAGCAGGGCCGGGCGAATTTTCTCGTTCTTCTTTTTCGAAAGCGCACCGATCACGGCGCGACCCAGGTCAACTTTGTGGCTGGCTGTCAGACGTTCCAGTGATCCTATCAACCGCCAAACTTCGGATGCTTCGTGAGGCGCCAGTTTCAAAGTCTGTGTTCGTAGAGCCTTTAACCAAGGATCCGCGAGTTGCATCTGCTGGCCTGCGGTTAAACCGCCTGCGATACGCCGCCACATGATCATTGATTCGGTTCGCGTTGCTGCGGCGGGGAAAACTAACTTGGCATGAATCGCTTTCCACACACTGGCAACTCGCCAATCATCTACTGCCACTCCGTAACCAGGCCGCAAGCAATATCCGATCAAATTCAACCAACGTGATTCGTGCTGTGGTGATTTGCGGCGACCCTGTTTGTGGTCGAACAGGATTTGCCACTGCTCGCGCAGCAGTGACGGTGGCCACTTGTCACGATGCATGTCGGTGATCGTTTGCAACTGCTTGACCAAGCGACTTGGTTGACGCGCTGGGTCCATTTTTCGCTCGCCGGCAACAGGGTCGCCAAAGATCGCTTGCACCGCTGCTGCGCACTGGGCGACCGTGTCCGAATCGACGATGCCTGCGGCTTCGCCAGTTCCCTGGTGGGCGTCGCGGTCGGTCTCCAATGTGCTGCGAATGTCAAAATCCAGCCGCCAACGTTTTCCGCTATCGGGATCGACACAATACAAACCGACTGTCCCGATCTCGCTGAGCTCGGATTCGATGACCACACTGATTTCGGCATCTTGGCGTTTCTTTCCCATTACCAAGGCAGTACAAATTGGCGGCAGCGGTGACAATTCCTTTCGATCTATATCGATCAATTCGCCAACTGAATCGGCCAACCGTGTGCTGCTGACCCACAGCGGAAACTGAATCGGCGAACCAATTTGCAATTTCAACGGATGATTATCGGTGCGAAAACGTTGGCCCGGTTCGGCGCTACCTGGAATCAGACAAATCCCGCGTGGCGGATTCGCTTCGACTTGCATGTAATAGGAGTGTCCCAAGTTTGCAGCGATGCGAATGCCTTTGCCACGGCGAACCATCGCAAAATAGGCCGCACCACGAGCGACCGCTAAATCCAAACGCGGTGATTCCAAAACATCGGGTTTCCAAGTCTTGTCGCCGTCCGCGAACCAGCGCGATAAGGATTCGACAATGCGACGTCCAACCGCCGGCGCCGCCATGACACCACCATTGAACAAAACCATGTCGGGCCGGTCTGTGTCTTTTGCATCACCGTCGTCATCCAGGCCAGTACGGCGATGTGTATGCAAGAACTCAGCAAGGTGGCGCGTCACCGCTGGGTCGGCTGCATAGGGCAACCCGAATTCTTGGAAACCACTTTCGCCCGAAGCCGCTGTGTCGGTTAATTCGACTTCGGGGAAAAACCCGTCCAACAGCACACCGTCGATTTCTGCGGCACTCAATTCGATCTGCAAACTACCGCCGACCAATTTGGATCCTTCGGCGGGCAAGTTGATTGTGTAGGTGTCGGGTCGGTTGTCCGACAACATGGTTTCTTTGACGCTGCGTGAGACTTGGACAAGGCGATCCCATTGGGATGGCGACAGCGTTTGGTCTGCGATCTTAGATTCTGCCAACTTAGCGACGGCCAGATCCAAGTTGTCGCCGCCCAAGATCAAATGGTCCCCCACCGCGACGCGATGGAATTGAATTTGAGATCCACCATCGCCGGCTGCTCGAACACGTATCAAAGTCAAATCAGTGGTGCCGCCGCCGATATCACAAACCAAGATCAATTGGCCTGGCTGAACTTTGGATTGCCAGTCTTCACCTTGACGATCGATCCAAGCGTAAAACGCCGCTTGCGGTTCTTCGATTAGAAACACTCGCGGCAGTCCGGCTTTCTTGGCCGCCGAAACGGTCAACTCTCTAGCGACTTCGTCAAACGACGCTGGCAAGGTGATCACGACATCCTGCTGTTGCAATGGATGATCGGGATGTTCGTGGTTCCACGCGGATCGCAAATGCCGCAAGTATCGGGCGGAAGCTTCCACTGGCGACAAACATTGCACATCCGCGTCGCCATGCCAGGGCAGCAGGTCGGCAGTGCGGTCAACACCATCATGCGACAACCAACTCTTGGCTGAAGCGGACCGACGGCCAGGATGACGTTGCCCGGCGTCTCGGGCTAAAACACCAACACTGAACGGAGTGGTTTCGGTTTCCCAAGGCAAACGGTGTTCACCTGTCGATTCGCTGGTGGTCAATTCGTAGTGAAATGACGGAAGCGTTTCGCGTTGCTCTTGCTGCCCGATGTCGACCCACTGGGAAACGCGAAAGTTCTGAATGGTCGCTGAATCGTCTTCGCTGTCGATGAAACAGAGGGCACAGTTGGTGGTGCCCAAGTCGATGCCAACAACGTAGCGGGAGGGTTGTGGTTCGTCGTTGTCGATGTTGGAAGTGGTGGTATTCACGAGCTTGAACGGTCCCGAGTGCTGAACTCCATTTTCCATCTGTCATCTGTGCGTGTCGAATGGCACCACAGTTCGAACATTCCTAGTTCTGTGATGCGGCTGGCGAATTGGACGGGCACAAATGTCTGGCCGCTTGCCGATTCGGACGTCAATCGGATCGTGATCGGTTCCGTTTCGACCAGTTCCTCCTTGGACCACTGGTTCAGTGCATCGCCCACCGCGTCGTCGGGGCGGACGGATGACGAAAAGAATCGAAACTGCGCGGTCTTCCCAACCATCACGCCGACTTCTGCGCTGGGCACATCTGCTTCTGTTCCTTCTTCCATTCCACGCGATGCGACACACAATGCGCGAAGCGGTCGTGGCACGCCAGGAATCGCCAACCCAGCCGTCTCGATTCCCACGTAATAAGAACGCGCGGTGCCGCCACGAATCCGAATGCCACCACGATGTTTGCTCCACCCATAGTACGCCGCCCCGATTGCGACAGCCGTGTTCAAGTCGCCGGGGCCGCCTAAAACTTGGGGTGGCGTTTGGCACCAGTTCGCGATGGTGTCCTGCATCCGATCCCACAGTGTTTCGCTGCGG
The DNA here is from genome assembly GCA_964652675.1 of uncultured Pirellulaceae bacterium. Lineage (GTDB taxonomy): Bacteria > Planctomycetota > Planctomycetia > Pirellulales > Pirellulaceae > K23-9. The sequence continues at coordinate 2,798 of CAZZDZ010000057.1, read as the reverse complement.
AATACACCGCCGTTAAACAAAATATGGGTTGGCCGGATTGCCCCGTCGCTATCGTTGTCAGCCGTTTGTCCAGATTCAGTTTGGTCGGGTCCATTTTGGTCAGCCAAGAACGCTGCGACGTGCTTGGTGATTGCGGCGTCCGATTCGTACGGCAAACCGATGTCTTGAAAACCCGAAGCGGCTTGCTGCTGTGGCCGATCGGTCGCATCGCACTTGGGAAAGAAGCCTTCGACGATCAGGTTGGCCGTTTCCTGCTTTGTTATTTCTGCGCTGACGGTGCCACCGATCAGCGAACTGCCGCGACCCAGTACTGAAATCGTTTGGCTTTCGGGACCGTCTGGTGAAAGCAAAGATTCTTTGGCATTTCGGCACGCATGCCATAGTGCAGTGCTTTGCCAAGGATCCAATTCGTGTCCCTGCGCTGCGAATTTGCCGCTGGCAAAGTGTGCCAACGCCAAATCCATGTTGTCACCACCAAGCAAACAGTGATCACCCACCGCCAATCGTTGTAGCGAAAGCTGTCCGTCCGATTCAGAAACGGTGACCAACGTCAAATCGGTTGTTCCGCCACCAACATCCACGACCAACAAAACATCGCCCGGTTTTAAAGCCTGCCGCCACTGTTCGTCTTGATCGGCCAGCCAACGATAGACGGCTGCTTGAGGTTCTTCTAACAAAACAAACGATTCGGGCAGTCCGGCCGCGATCGCAGCCTGTCGTGTCAGTTCTCGGGCAGCCGGCGCAAACGAAGCGGGAACGGTCAAGACAACTTGCTGTTGTTTCAGTGGTGCGTCAGTGTGTTGCTCGTCCCAGGCGGTTACCAAGTGAGTCAGAAAACGAACCGTGCATTCATAAGCCGACGTTTTGTTTACTTCCGGCGGTGCCTGCCATGGCAACGAGTCGTCTTCGGGGCCGCTGGTCCAATGGCACAGCCAACTCTTGGCTGCCACCACGACGCGTTGCGGATTTTCGGCGGCTTGCGCGCGAGCGTATTCGCCAGTGGGGTCTGGTCCATACTGCGACTCCAGCGAATCGACTTCACCATCTCGCGGCAAATACAAAAACGATGGCAGCGCGTCTCGCGATTCAATTTGCCCTGGTTGGATGACTTGCGGGATCGACAGTAATCGCAGGTCCGCTTGATCGTCCAACGGGGAATAGGCGACGACAGAATTGGTCGTGCCAAGGTCAATGCCAACACTGTAGCGAGCGTTCATTCAGAAAAAGATGCGTTGAAGGATGATGTCGGTTGGGCCGTTTTGATTTTCCCACTGGCCAGTCTGCGGTCGGCCGGTGAAAACGGCCCTGCACTCAAACGCTGCACTCTAACGCTGCAACTGGGCTGGCGCGATCACGTTTGCGTCGTCGTCCGCGCCAGTCCATTTTGGCAAGTCGACTTGAGTGGCCTGCCAACCTTGGTGAACCAGTTTGCCCGACGTCGAATTTCCTTCGCCGATCCATTGATAGCGAGCTGGAGAGCCACCGTTTTTGCCTTCGTCAGCGATGTCGACCATGGCACCTTCGCCAGCGTCACTGACACAGGTCAAGCCAAACATACGAGAAAGCGTCGACGCACAGGATTGCAAACAAGGTCTCGCGGCGGCGCCGACTTGTGCATCCGAATAGTTCGCCAAATCTTCTTGGATCAAATCCACCAGCCGCGCTTCGCGTTGCAAGGCCGACAACAACGTGATCGCATCGCTCCGAACAGGTGCCCGCGCGGCAGGCTTCGATTCGGGTTTCGGCTGGGGATCTGAGCTTGGCTGTGGCAGCTTCGCATCGCCACGCTGGGACCCATCCTGGGACTCACCCTGGGACCCATCCAGCGCTTGGCGTATTTTTTCCGAAGATTCTTTATTGAAAAGAGCCGCTGAAAACGCCCTGATTGCGATTCCCAGTCCCATAATGTTTCCCATAAAAGGATTGTCAAAACGTCCAGCTTGGCAAACCGTTGCCAAACGTCAACCGGACCGCTGAAAAAGGCTCGTGTGGTTACGACCAACCGTCGGGAAGTGGCACGTCGTCGCGCAGGGTTAGTAGTTCACGTAGCAGCGGAATCCGCCGTTTGGCTGCCAACAGCTTGGCGTGCACCTTTGACGAAATACCTGCTGCCGCGAACGGGTTTGCATAGAACGCCTCTAGCGACCCGATCGCCGCGATGACTTCGCCAGCCGTTTTGCTACCGATGCCAGCGATACCATCAATGTTGTCGCTCGTGTCCCCGACCAAGCAGCGATAGTCCACCCATTGACTGGGATTCACACCGTACTTGGCCTTCAAGTCCTTGGCCGTGATGTAGGTGCAAACCAAATTGCCACGGTCTCGCAGACAACGAACCATCTGTGACACTTCCCCATCCAGAATGCACTGGTGCATGTCCTTCTCCGCCGAAACGATCACGATCCGATTGCCCAGCGACCGTCCGAGACGAGTAACCGTGCTCAGGATATCGTCCGCCTCGAAATCATCCACCGAAATCACATCGACCGCTTCGGCCAAGTAGACATCCTTGGCTGCTGCGATCGCATCATCGACTCCTTCGGTCTTCGGCCGTTCGCCTTTGTATTGCGGATACAGCCGTGATCGAAACGATGGCCCGGAATCAAACGCGGCGACAATCCGTTCAGGCTTGAAGTGATCGAACATCGCATGCAAACGCGGACGCAGCAGCTTAGCTTCGCGGTCGTCCGAAGCGTACAAGTCACGATAGGCATGATGCGTCCCATCGATGACCAACCAAATGGGAGGTTTGCTCATTTCAAATCACCAACTCGTGGCGGCGGAATTGTTTGGGCATA
>CAZZDZ010000056.1:21516-22771 GCA_964652675.1 uncultured Pirellulaceae bacterium | reverse complement strand
ATGTTGGAATTAGTAAAAGCCAAAGATGCGGTCAAGAAATGAGCAGTATTCCTAAACGAACCCTTGGCGGTACCGGTTTGTCCGTGACCCAACTTGGTTACGGCAGCATGGGACTGCGAGGCCCAAAGACCTGGGGTGTGCGAGTCATCGATGAGCAAAACGCCGACAGATTTCTCAATGCGGTGCTGGATTGCGGTATTAACTTTATCGATACATCACCCGATTACGGAATCAGTGAAAAACGTATCGGTGATTACATCAGTTGCCGACGCAGTGAGTTCTATTTGGCAACCAAGTGCGGTTGCGTGTACACACAACACGATGACCATTTGGAAATTGACCACGTGTGGGATCCGGACATCATTCGCGGGAATCTGGAGACAAGTCTGAAACGACTCAAAACGGACTATATCGACTTGCTGCAGTTCCATGGCGGCGATGCGGAAACGTTGCAGCGAACCGGATTGATCGATTTGCTGATGCAGTTACGTGATCAAGGCCTGATTCGTCACATCGGTGTTTCAAGCAAAATTCCGAATCTAGCCGGACTGATTGACTTGGGCGTTTTTGAGACGTTTCAAGTTCCGTATTCCTGCTTAGCCCCCGAGCACGCCGAATTGATCACGAAAGCCGGTGAATCAGGCGCAGGCGTTATCATTCGTGGGGGCATTGCCCACGGTGGACCTGATGCAGAAATCAAACGGCCCGCGCTGAACGATGTTTGGTCCACTGCGAAATTGGACGAAGTACTGCCGGAGGGAATGTCGCGAAGTGAACTGATTTTGCGTTACACGTTGTCGCATTCACATTGCCACACAACGATCGTTGGCACGTGCGATCCCAAGCATCTGGCGGAGAACATTGCAGCGGTTGTCGCTGGAGAATTGCCAAAAGAATTGGTCAGCGAAGTGGCCGAGCGCGTACAGCGAGGAAGTTGATTTTGGTCACGTGCCGCAGAGAGGAAAACCTGGCCGCCAACCGGTGTGGTTCAAAGTTTGAACTGTCGGCGAAAACTGCGTGCGGTTTCCTGGATCATTAGCGGCAGTTTGCTGCGTAGTAAATTGCTGCCGTTGAACCACTCTTTCGGTTCGTGCAACAGGACTCGGCACTCGATCAAACAGGCTGATTCCAATTCTGGCAACCGTCTGACCACCAAGTACCCCGCTGCGCCGCTATAGGGTGTCCAATCAGGGAGCGTGGCTTTGTCTTTGCCGATCCGACTCCACGCATTAGAGGTTTGGTCCGCGTCGTTGAA
>CAZZDZ010000056.1:2660-21416 GCA_964652675.1 uncultured Pirellulaceae bacterium | reverse complement strand
CTTTGTCTTTGCCGATCCGACTCCACGCATTAGAGGTTTGGTCCGCGTCGTTGAAACGTTTGTCTAGACGGAATGCAAAATCTATCCCGTTTTCCGATTCGGACTTTTGCACTTGGAGCACTCCGCGCACTGTGACTTTTTTCAGCAGCGTGATTTCGGCTTTTGCGAATGAAGTGTTTTCTGTTTTCGTGATCCCGCGTTCAATGAGAACTTTGTCGGAGACTTGATGTTCAGATTTGTTTTCAGTTTTGCCAGATGAAGACTCACTCGCAAACAACTGCTGCATTAGATCTTTGTCTTTGAGCGTCTCCAGGCTCGCATGCACCACAAAGGCCGCGTGCAGCGAGTGACCGACTCGGCTACCGTCGGCACCATTGAGATATTTGACATCGATTGCGACGGGAGCGACGACGGAGTTACGCGAAAATCGTTTCCAACCGGCACCGCCCGCGAGCGCCGTCAACTGATCCATGCGTTGTTTGTCAGACTGACCGACGGACAGTGTTGGCAAAGCGAGACTGAACGAGTCGCCACTAGGAAACCGGACTTTATCCTTCGTCGGATCCGATAGGGGTGGAGCTGGCTGGGCGCAGGCGACCGAGGCGGAGAACATTGCGAACAGGGCGACGGGCGCGCGGAGAGCCTCCATCTCGCTAATGCTCCTTTGTTATGTCCAAAAGACTTTTTCGTAGCGTCGCGTCCTTGTCACCGACCAGTTCGATCATCTGCGGTAAATGGCCGTGTTTCTCAACCTGGGCTACAAACGATCGATTGACCATTATTTTGAGAATCTGTGTTCGGCTGTTTTGATCGGCACGTTGGACAAAGTCACTGACAGGCTCCCAGCCAACTGTGCTCAACAACCATTCGTATGTAGCGGGACTTCCCATCAACTGTGAAAATCGGCCGGTCATGTAATTTCCGCGTGTTTGCTTTAGCAAATCTACTAGCACGTCGGCCTTGCCATTCTTTTCCTTCAGCTTTTTGACCACCTCGGCGCTGGTGTAAAACGACCAACGTAACGACTCAACAACCGAAGCGCTGGCTGACTTTGAGTCGATCATGTTGGCAATCTTGTCAAACTGCCCCACCGAAACCAAGCGACTGATTAAAGGAGTCCGGCTTGAGATTGCCGTTTCCAGAGACGTTTTATTTGGTTCTGCTGCCCAATCCAAAAAGATTGTCCTCACCTCGTCATCCGTTAGCGCGGATAGGTAATACCAATTGCGTAGGAATGATTTCTTTGCGGTGGACCGATCACTCGAGGATTCGATCTTATGGACCAACTCGATCACGCGACGCAATTTCTTGTGGTCTTTGACAAGTTGTGCGGCGAAATTCGACACCGCAAATTGCTTCAACAAATGTGGTTCAAGGTCGTCGCGGTCGAGTTGTTTCACGACCACACCCGCAAGACTAGACTCGCTCACTAACTTGGACGTTTCGTATCGCGACAACATCGTCATCGCAACTTCGACTTGCCCGGTTTCAGGCAAACTCTTCACAAACTCCATCAACACCTCTTCGCTCTGCTTGTCCGTTTTTTGCCTGAGAAGTCCTGAGGTGAAAATGGCTGCTACGAATCTGTATCGCAACTTCACGTTCTCAATTGAACTGACCGCACGAAAGAAGGTTTGAGGCTGGTCTTTTCCGGCAAACCAATTCCTAACGTCGCGTGAATATCCTAGGGATGTAAACAACTTGTGTTGCTCGTCGATCTTTAGCGACGACGCTAGTTCGACGAGCGGGCTCAATTGTCCCTGCTCAAAGAAGAACACGATATTGGGGCTGCGAAAAGTACTTTGTAGCGTGGAGTTGAAGTATTTGGGTTCGACTAATTTTGGGATCGCCCGCGAGATTTCGCCCAGACGTCCTTGCTGGTGCAGTTGAATCAAAAACCACTTGGATGACAGCAGCGCGCGAATGCATTCGCGGCGATCATACTCACGCTCCAGTCGTGACGCGAATCCCCAAAATATCGATGCGATTTCAGGTTCGCCTTTCACGTCCTCCAGATCAAGATTGGCGATCAAGTTGTGGTAGCCTCGACGCGAGACCCAAGTTTTGTCAGCGAAAAGCTCCTGCAGACGCTCACGAAGCTTTCCCTGTTTGGCAAGCATTTGTGCGTACGCTTTACGGTGGGTCAATTGAGCCTGAAGTTGACCTCGCTGGCTTTCCCCTTTTACGTTGGAAACGAGGTCCAACAATGCATCGTAGTGCCCCGCGTCTAAAAGACTGCTGACCACGGTGTCGCTGCTGACAAGTCGATACAAGATCGAGAACTGCTCGTTTTCGCTGAACTTTCTTCGTTTTTGAAAATCAAGGACTTCGTGGATTCGATTCTCTTTGACCAAGTGCTTGACGGTCGCTTCGTTGACCAAAAAGCTAGATACGATCGAAGCGAGTCGAGCGGGATCTTGAGAGTTGATCAGACAGTCATGAATCGTTTCGTACTGTCCTTCATTTAGAAGTTGGCCAAGCAGTTTTTTGTTCGACAGGATTCCACTGGCGGCGTAGTATCGTGGCGTGATGTCGATTTGGTCGCGACAGATTCTTAGGAGCTCGATCCGTTCTTGTTTTGTGCTTAATGAGTTTGTGAAATTGGACGAATTTAGCAGCGACCGATATCGACTATTGATGCTGCTGGACGCGGGCAGGTTTCCGATCGAACGAATAAAGTCCAATGATCGTTTGTGTTTGGCAAGTTCTTTGCCAAAGTGGCTTCGGCTGAGCGGGCCGTAGGCATACAACTGCGCGGTCGCGGGGCTGGCTTGAGGCGTCAATCGAATCATTCGATCAATCGTTTCGACACTTTGTCGTTCGCCAAACGTACGTGGCGACATGTACGTTTCCAGCAGAGCGGCCAACTGCCATGGCTCTTCGTTCTCTGTGTTCATCATCAACCATAGCGAATCGGCAACCTCTTTCGGCGCCGTGTCTCCTCCTTTTTCTCGTTTCCCAAGGCCTTCCAGGTAGCCGATCACAAGTTGGTGCTTGGCGACTCCATCGGGTTTATTGTCAATCAACTCCAAGACGCCACGCGACTTGTCTTTTTCTTGGGGCCAAGATTTCAAGGACGCAAGACGACCGAGCAAATTGCCGCGTATCGCGGCTTCCGCAGAAGCCGAGATCGCCGACATCAACGCTTCGTCGCCCAGTTGAAGATGCAGCGCGGATAACGCCTGAGGCACATTGCTACTTGCATCCACCAGTGCATTGCGTCCTTCTGGGGACAGATTGTCGAAAAGTTTAGCGATGTCAATTGAAGTATTGGGACGGCCAAACGCACTTATCAAGGTCGAATTGTTTAACACTTTAGCAACATGCCTTAGACGGCTACTACGTTCTGGGTCCTTGGCGACGACGTTGATCCACTGAGACAGCAATTTACTTTCTGTGATTGTGTTAATCGCCTGAGAATCAAAATAAATTCCGTCGATAAGACTTCGTCGCGTCGCATCGGTACGGCATTCTGCGATCAGCGTGATCAGTCGCCGCATCCAGGATTCGTTGGTGGCGCGTTTTCGTACCGCTGTGTCACGTAACACATGCCGTGCCATCCGCGACATGTCTTGTAGGTTGGGTTGTGCAATTGCGATGCGCAGAAGTTTGAAGTGAAATTCATCCCGTTCATCTGATGGTTCTCGCGAACGCGTTGCACCCATGATGGCTGAAAAGTAGTCGCTTAATTCTCTTGCAGAATTGATGCGACCAAGGACCACCATCACGGCCGAATATTCACCAGCGCCGGCCAGCTTTGCGGTCGCTTCGCGTCGTTCTTTGTCGCCGCTGCCACCAATCGCCGTCATGATCCACCGGCGTTTGGATTCCGGCATGTCAGGCGTCAGCCCAAGTTCAAACTTGAAACGCAGTGAAGTGATGCGATCGCGAACTTCCAAATCGGGAGTGTCGAACGCTTCGACTAACATCGGTTCGATCGAGGGCCCCATTTGCCACAGTGATTCTTCGGCGTCCTGCCGAACACGAAAGCTGCGACTGCGCAAATTTTCAATCCCGCGTAGCACTTCTTCGCGATCAATCGTCGGTGCCACTTCGACTGGTTCTTGGGAAACCGAAACACTGACATCGATTGCACAAACAAACAACGCGAACACAACGCAGCACACGAATGATCGCGAACCGGTGCTTGTTTGACTGACGAAGCGTGCGAGTGTGTTCATGAGCCGCGAGATTTAGCGTCGAATGTTGACTACCACAGTCTAGCTTATCGGAGCGGGCGAACGCAGATTTGATGCCTCAGGAGATGCCGAAAAAGCATGGCTTTTCTTCTGGGCGGCGTTCTGACGGACAATTGACTCCGGAATACTGGCGAACTCCATAATACCGGAGTTTTGCGGGAACACGCACAAATAAGAAAACCAGACGTGGCGCGTCTGGCGAAAAACAAGCTTCGGCGAAAAAACAAGGTTTAAGGTTTAAGCGGTTACGGTAAGTGAAGATCGGCCTTTGTCCGGCGTACGGATGCTTCGTCCAGCGCACGGGTGCTCACCTGCGTTTTGCTACTTGTTTGGGATCCAGATTTTTGCGGGCCCCGCTTTCGGCTGATTGTCATTTCGGCGGATTGCTTTGATACGAACATACGGGGCGACAAACGTGGCGCGATCAGCAAAAGAACCCAGTTCGGCGTTCTTCTTAGCGTGCATCGGTTCGACAAGATCCGCAATCATGAACCCGGCCCGGCACATTCCGCCGATCAATTGTTCCCAGCGATGTAAAAACTCAACGGCGCCAGTTTCTCTCAATCGCCGGGCTGCTTTGGATGTTGTATCGGCATCCGGCACGGGTGAGTCACGATAGTATTTGTGCCGCAAAGCATATCCTTGATCGGTTCGCTTCATCGACGCTTGTAGACTTCCTGGCTGTTTGTGTTGGCTGATATAGATGCCGCCACCACGCAAAACACGCGCGACTTCTGAAAACACCGGTCGCACGTCAGGCACATAACAAGTGCTAACGGGCTGGACGACGATATCGAATTCACCATCGCTGAGCCCACTCAGGTCTTCCATGGATGTCTCGATCAGGCGAACGGGAAAACCGCGATCTCGTGCAACTTGCCGATCCAGTTCCAGCATCGCACCGCTCAGATCGACGACGGTGACATCGGCTCCGGCTGCCGCGTAAAGCGAACTTTGGCGCCCACCTCCGGCGGCCAAACAGAGAACTTTGCGGCCCGCGATCGATTGGCCAAGCCAGCCGGCCCCGTCTACCGTCTCCAGTGGATTGGATAGTTCGTCGTCTTTGGCTGGACGACAAAGAGGATCCTTGGCCGCCGCCATCGCGTCGTAGACCCGTCGATTTGCGTTCAAAATTTCATCGTGGTTCATCGAAAGTTGGCTAGATGGCGGTGCTTTGGCGGACTTGCGCAGCGTGAAACAGAGGTTTCTTAGGTAAAAAAGGGCCCAAAAAAGGCGATTTTCGCGGATTTGGACGTTCCTTTGGAACTTTGCCACACGTGGAGCATCGGACTCTTATCCTTCACGATCGGACTCGTCAAGGATCGTTATGATGGCTTCCACGTCGAAACGTGGAAAGCCGGTCGAACTTGCGGGGTCAACTGATTCTCAAAAGTTCGTCCTGCGACCCAACCGAAGTCGCGAACTTAGTCGGCTTTGCCGAAACTACCTGTTGAAAATGTCTGTACCAAAAGAAATTCTTGATCAACTGCTTAGTGGGCACCTGGATGGTGCGCTTAGCAGCGATGAGAAGAAACAAATCGAACAACTGCTTCGCGATGACCCCAATGTTGCTCGCGAGTTAGGTGAATTGCGGGGTTTACGCAATTCGATGCGAGAAGTCAGACGCATCGACAATCAAGTAAAGCTAGATGACGGATTCGCCGATCGAGTGCTTTCCGCAGCGGTCGCAAGAGCAAAAGCCGAAGGCCTGGGCGAGGATCACCCGCTTATTCGTTTGACCGAAAAGCCTAGCCGTCCCGAACCAAAGCCAACTCCACGGCTTCGCATCGCCAGTACTATTGTTGCGCTGGCAGCGTCGATCGCTGTGGCGATTGTCGTTTTGCGGCAGCCCCAGGACGACGGAGTCGCGGTGGTTCAGCCGCAGGGTTTACTGTCATCCGAAACAGTCGCCGTGGAGCAGTTCGAGCGTAGTGTGCCTGAGATCAGTGTTCCTGAAATCAGTGCACCCGAGCTGAATGAAAATCCAGAGCTTCGCGTTGGCGCCAGTGACGAAGGGAGCGAAGCGGTCGCGATGAGCGATGCAGGAGTTTCTTCAACGCCTGAAAACGTTCTCGCAAAGATCGAAGGGTCAAGAATTGCTTCCGCTGTCAAGCCGCCATTAGGAAAACAGCCATCAACCTTTGAACCCAGCGAAGCGGATTTAGAGACGTTGAAGCAAATGCAGGGCATGGCTGTTCGTGGTGCTCCTTTGTTAGTGATCAAGGTCAAACGCACGGAACTTGGCAAGTCAACACGATGTGTTCGTGGGTTGCTTAAATCAGCCGGGCTTGATGAGTCAAAAGAGAAAGAGCTGACCGCAGAGATGGTCGGATTCTTAAACGAAAGTGCCGACAAAGATACGACGGCTCGCGCTATGGTATTGACCGCATCTTCAAAGAAGATAGATGTTTTCGTCAGTCGCCTGTTCGCGGACACGGCAGGTATCAAAACAGTTGGGCTTTCGCTCACGCCTTCTCGTGGCATTGTGCAAGTCGCAAACTTGATCGCGCCTCGTGATCCCAAGTTGGTTCGACACTCCAGTAGCTGGGAATTGCAGGGTTCGGGATTGAACGCATTGGTTGGAGAATTAGATCGCCAGCAAATTCAAATGCGAAAAACCAGCGACGTGCCACCTAAATCAGCCACATCTGCCAACCCAAGCTTGGGTGAACCTGATGGAATCTCCCAGGTTCTAGTCTGGATCGAGTAAGTTTGCTCGTCTGAACGACAGTTCTCACGCCAACTGGATCGCGTGTAAACTAGTGATGCAGGCGTAGCGTAAGTCGTCAAGACTTTCGGCTTTGTTGTCACTCTCGGCTTTGTGTCATTTGCCGAAAGTCTTGACGACCACCGCTACGTGTTTACTAGGCTGCGAGCGTTTCGTCCAAACTCACCTTCCTTTCATCATGATGCGGATCAGCTTCGGATTGATACCCGTTCTCGCTGCGCAACTTGCGTTTGGGATGATTGCTTCGGCTGGCGACGAGTTCTTTGTCGATAACGTTGCACCGATTTTTCAGCAACACTGCCTTCGCTGCCACAATCACGAAACGCAAAAAGGCGGCTTCTCTATCCAATCGGCCGCTGGACTAGCCGATGTGATCGAAACGGGTGACGCAGCGGCTAGCCACTTGGTTGATTTGGTTACGCCTACCGATGGCAAAGCAAAAATGCCAAAGGAATCAGAACCGCTATCGGCGGCCGATCGCGAGACGTTGACTCGGTGGATTCGGCAAGGTGCGAAATGGCCTGTGGATTTTGAGCTTTCCGAAAAAGCAGTCACGGATTTTCAATGGTGGTCGTATCAACCGATTCGCAACCCCAAGCCACCAGCCATCGACAATGATTGGATCAAGACGCCGATTGATGCATTTGTTCTGCACAGATTAAACGATCACGCTTTGACACCGTCACCGCCGGCCGATCGAAGAGCGCTGATCCGCCGGGTCACGTACGACTTAACCGGATTGCCGCCCACCTCCCAAGCCGTTGACGCGTTTGTCGCCGATCGGTCAGACGATGCCTATCAAAAACTGGTTGATCAACTACTTGATTCCCAGCAGTACGGCGAACGTTGGGCGAGACATTGGCTGGATGTGGTGAAGTACGCCGACACATGCGGCTACGACAAAGACAAACTGCGACACAACGCTTGGCCGTATCGCGACTACGTGATTCGTTCATTGAACAATGACAAGCGTTATGACCGATTTGTACAAGAACAAATCGCGGGCGACGCACTCTTTCCCGGAACTCCCGATGGCATTTTGGGTCTGGGGTTCATCGCGGCTGGTCCGTGGGATTTCATTGGTCATGTCGAAGTCCCCGAATCAAAGATTGATGGAAAAGTCGCTCGGAACTTGGACCGCGACGACATGGTCAACAATGTGTTGAACACGTTTTGCAGCTTGACCGTGCAATGTGCGCGATGCCACAACCACAAATTCGATCCGATCACGCAACAACACTACTATGCGTTGCAAAACGTCTTCGCAGCGGTCGATCGGGCCGAAAGACCTTACGACCTGGATCCCAAAGTCATCCAGAAAAAGCAACAGCTTGAAGCACAGATCGCCAGCGCAAAACAACGGCTGCAAAAAATCAAAGCCGAAATCAACGCGGCCGCCGGACCACGACTTGCCAAAGTCCGCAAGCAGATCGCGAAATTAAAGCCAAAGATCAAATCGAATCGCCCGCCCGAGTATGGATACCACAGCCAGATCGAACCCAAACAGAATGTCACCAAATGGGTCGAAGTTGACTTGGGTGCAGAAACGCTGATCAATCGAGTCGTCTTGCGGGCGTGCGAGGACGACTATAACGGCATCGGCGCGGGATTCGGCTTTCCAATACGGTTTGAAGTGCAAGTTTCGATGGACGGAAAAGACTGGATTGCGATCGCCGACCACACACAAAAGGACTTTCCCAATCCGGGTATCGCTCCTGTGGCTTTCGATGATCTTGAATTGTCTTGTCAACTAATTCGTGTCACGGCGATCAAGTTAGCAGAGCGGCAAAACGATTATATTTTTGCGTTGTCGGAATTACAGGCCTTTGGCTCCGGCGACAATGTTTGCCAAGGCAAAGTCGTTCGATCGCTTGATTCAATCCAGGCTCCCACGCGATGGGCGAGAAAGAACCTCGTTGATGGAAAGTGGCCCAGCAGTTCTGATCCGGTTCTAGCGAAACAGCTTGCCAAGTTGCAAAAAGAACAAGCTGCTTTGGTGGTCAAAGGCGAAACGCCAGCGCGAATCAAATTGCGGAAAGCAGCCGCCAAACAGATCGACACGGCAACGCGGGCGCTCAAGAAACTGCCTGCCGGAAAAATGGTCTACGCGGCCGCAACCACTTTCACGCCCCAAGGCAATTTCAAACCGACCAACGGCAAACTGCGGCCCGTTCATGTCCTGCATCGCGGTGATGTTCAATCGCCAATGCGGCCTGCGCCCGTGGGCACGATTCCTTTGCCCGGCAGTGATGGGATTTTCGATTCCAGCCCCGACGAAAAACAACGCCGTGCTGAACTAGCGCGTTGGTTAACCGATCGTCAGCATCCACTGGTTTGGCGATCGATCGTCAATCGAGTTTGGCAGCACCATTTTGGCCAAGGCATTGTGGCAACTCCCAACGATTTTGGAAGAATGGGCGCACTGCCGACTCATCCTGAATTGTTGGATTGGTTGGCGACCAAGTTTCGCGACGGTGATCAATCGTTTAAGAATCTTCATCGAATGATCGTGACCAGTAACGTGTACCAACAATCGTCGGCCAACCGAGAGTCAGCCGCCGGCGTCGATGGCGACAATCAATTTTTGTGGCGAATGAATCGCCGCCGACTTTCGGCCGAAGAAATTCGCGATTCGATTCTCTTTGTCAGCGACCAGTTGAATTCTAAAATGGGTGGCCCAGGATACTACTTGTTTGATTTGCAACGGACGACGCACTCGCCGCACTACGAGTACCACAAGTTTGATCCAGCAGATCCAAAATCACATCGGCGCAGCATCTATCGATTCATCGTCCGATCGCAACCTGATCCTTGGATGACGACGCTGGACTGCGCCGATTCATCGCAAAGCACACCAAGGCGAACCGAAACGTTGACTTCGTTGCAAGCGTTATCGTTGTTGAACAGCAAATTCAATCTGGTCATGGCCAAGAAATTCGCGGCCAGTTTAAAAGCCAAGGGCGACTTGGAACAACAAGTCCACGATGCGGTGCGAACATTGTTACAACGACAGCCAACAGCAGACGAGCTGCAGAACATGGTTCAATATGCGAAGCAACACGAAATGGTGAACCTCTGCCGGATGCTGTTTAACTTGAGCGAATTTGTGTACGTGGATTAACGCATGAACCGAAACATCGCTCGTCGAGATTTCTTAAACGGCATTTTTCACGGTGGCGTCCGCGCCGGGACTGGTTTCGGCGCATTGGCTCTTGCTGCGATGTTGCGCGGCGACGCGGCAGCTGGTGAAACCTCCGTTTCGGATGGCGCCGCGTTGGGCGTTCTGCATTATCCGCCGCAAGCACGACGGGTCGTCCAGTTGTTCATGGGCGGTGCCGCCAGCCACATTGATCTGTGGGATCACAAGCCGGTGCTGGAAAAGCATCACGGTGAAAAATCTGACTTTGGCGAACACGTCGAAGCGTTCCAGAACGGACTGGGACCTTGGATGAAATCGCCGTTCAAGTTTTCGCCTCACGGTCAGACGGGCAAGATGATCAGTGAAGTCGTCGCACCGCTGGGGGATTGTGTGGACGACATGGCGTTTGTTCACAACATGGTTGGCAAAACGGGAGTCCATTCACAAGCCACGTACTTGCAAGCGACCGGATTTCAGCGACCTGGTTTCCCCGGCATGGGGTCTTGGATCAGCTACGCGCTGGGGTCGATCAACGAAAACTTGCCAACTTTTGTGGTGTTACCGGATCATCGCGGCTTCGCCAGCAACGGTCCCAAGAATTGGGGCTCCGCATTCTTGCCGGCTAGTTCACAAGGCACAACGATCTTTCCGCAACGCGAAAACCCTATCGAGAATCTTCGCGCCAACGCGGACTTTGTCACCCCCGCGGCTGATCGCGCTGGACTTGATTTGATCCAGGCGATGAATGACCAATTTCGTGCAGGCCGACCCGGTGACTCGCGACTGGCAGCACGGATTCGATCCTACGAATTGGCGGCGAAGATGCAGTTGAGCGCACCCGAGGCGCTGGACATTTCTGGTGAACCCAAACACATCTTGAAGATGTACGGTTTGGACCGGGCCGGTGCGAAGTACGCCGATGAAATTAGCATCCCCGAAGAAGTCGAGTACTTTGGCCGAAAATGTCTGATCGCACGACGGTTGTTGGAACGCGGCGTGCGCTTTGTTCAGATTTGGTCTGGCAACGATAATGGTTTTCCAAGGAGAAATTGGGACAGCCACGAAAACATCCAGCGCGATCATGGGCCACTGGCAACGGGAATGGCGGTGGGCGCTGCGGCGCTGCTGAAAGATCTAAAGCAGTCCGGTTTGTTGGACGACACGATCGTATTGTGGACAACCGAATTTGGTCGCATGCCAAGTACTCAAGGCGGCAAAGGCCGCGACCACAATCCGTACGTGTTCACCAACTGGTTGTGTGGTGGTGGTATCAAACCCGGTGTGACATACGGTGAATCAGACCAGTGGGGATACAAGCCACTCGATCGCGACAACCCAACGCAAGTCTACGATATTCACGCATCGATCTTGTATCTGTTGGGGATCGACCACAAACGGTTAACCGTGCGCCACAACGGAATCGACCGCCGATTAACCGACGTGCACGGTCATGTGATCAAAGAACTAGTTGGCCTTGGTTGAAAGGCCGCTACGTTTTTGGCCAACTTTGCATCGGCGCATAAAAGTGCCTCGAGAGGGAGTCAGGAACATAGCAACGCAGCCGTTAACTTGCGATTGTTAAACGTAACCTGGCACCCCTTCGAGGCACTTTCTGAAGAAGCAATCTACTCGGTCGACTTTTTTATGCCACCCTATTCATCACAATATCGATTGTTTTTCTTAGTGCGGCCCCACTGGCCCGCAAACCCTGTACTTCCTTGGGCCAAAGATCAAATTCCATTTGATCGATCACGCCTTTTCTACCCACGACAGTGGGGACCGAAAGAGCAACATTGCGGATGCCATAACAGCCGTTTACGACGCTACTAACCGGCAAAATACGCCGTGAATCCAGGGCAATCGACTCGATGACGTCGCGAATCGCAATGCCAACTGCAAACCCCGCTCCGCCTTTGCGCTTGATCACTTCGGCGCCGCTGCCGCGGGTACGTGCAAACAACTGGTTTTGCATAGCGGTGTTCCACCCTGGGTATTTATCTAGAGGTAAACCTGCAACGGTTGCACTGCTCCAGATGGGAACCATGGATTCGCCGTGCTCGCCAAGGATCAAAGATTTGACCTGAGTGGGTGGTGCTTTTAACTGCTGGGCTATCAACGAGCGAAATCGGATCGTGTCCAACTGCGTTCCCAATCCGATAACTTGCTCGTGCGGTAGACCAAGTTTGGTGGCGGCAAGATAAGTCAGAATGTCGACTGGGTTACTGACCACAACGACGATGGCAGACGGTTTTGGCCCGGCCGCTTTGACGTCGTTCAAAATCTGAACGAACAAATCTGTGTTGCGGTTGATCAGATCAAGACGTGACTCATCGGGTTTTCGACGCAAGCCAGCTGTGATGCAAATCACGTCGCTGCAACCGATGTGTTCGTAGCCACCGCTGGTGATGATTTGATCCGACACGCTTGGGGTGCCGTGCTGCAAATCCAGTGCTTGGCCGGCAGCCATTTCTTGGTTGACGTCCAGCATCGCGATCTCACGAACCACGCCACCGCATTGAAGAGCAAATCCGGCACACGAACCTACAAGCCCGCCGCCGCCGATGATTGAAACTTTCATGTTGTTTAACTGTTGTCGTTGAAGTTTGTTGTTGTCTAATCGTCGCGTTTAACTGGGCGACTATGAATTTTGCATTTGGCGAATCACTTCGTCGGTGATCAGCTTGACCAGTTGTTCTTCGTTGACGCCCGCTGGCATGGATCCAGATGCGGCTGGACTGGCTGCAGCACCGCCGCCCGCGGGGGCAGCAGGAGGAGCGGGGAATGCACGACGCTCGACGCCGGAATCAGCCCATGACTCGCGGAAGATATCGTTGGCACAGATGTCGCAATCTTTGTAGTCTTCGGTGTTGCGAGGATCTTTGTAGCCCCACTGATCTTTCAGGTCCAAAAGCTCTTGCGACTTGCCTTGGCTCAGGAATGAAACATTGCCCAATTGCTTGGCCAGCATCAGCATGCGGCAGTACGAATCCAGAATCTCTGTCCACCAGAAAGCTTGCTCGACTGTTTCGCCGTAGCTGACCGTTCCGTGGTTTGCCAAAATCATGACATTGGTCTTTTTGACAAACGGAATGATGGTGTCCGCAAAATCTTGACCACCAGGTGTTTCGTACTTTGTAATCGGCACGTCGCCCAAGAACACTTCTACTTCGGGCAAGACACACTGAGGAATCGGCTCGCGAGCGATCGCAAAAGCGGTCGCGTGTGGCGGGTGACAGTGAACAACACTACGAATGTCTTCGCGCTGCTTGTAAATCTCCAGGTGCAAAAGAGCTTCGCTGGATCGCTTTTTTCGACCAGCAATCTGCTTGCCCGTCATGTCGATCAACGCGATATCTTCTGGCTTCAAGAAACCTTTGCACTGCAACGTTGGTGTGCAAAGAATTTCGTTGTCGCTGACTCGCACAGTGATGTTGCCATCGTTGGCTGCTGCGAATTGACGGTTGTAGATCCGGCGACCGATGTCACACATGTCTTGTTTGATTTTATGTAGATTATGCATCTCGAAATTCCGTAGGTGCTAAAGCTGAAGTGTATTGATTGTTGATTCGTTTTGATTTAGTCCAGGTCGCATTCGTCCAGAAGCGCCACGATTGACGCATCGAGCGGTTTGATCTCAGGTCGAAACGGCTGCGCCGATTCGGGGCCTTCGGCCAACGCGACCAAATCTCCCATGCCAGCGGAACACAAATCCCAAGCGACGATTGTTTCGCCGCCAAGATTTTGCTCGTCGATTCGGTCGATTGAATCAACGATCTCGACGCATCGCAATTTCGCGCCGACCATCGCAGGATGGGAGCGTGAAAGGGTGACTTTGCCGATTGTTCGTGCAAGTTTCATGTGGTTTCTTTTTTAAATCGCAATCACTGGATGCGAGCGACGGCGGCGGCGGCGTTGACCGCTGCCATAAAATTCATTCGTTTCATATCGAACACCCAAACCGTTGGTCGCAGTTCTTTGGCAAAGCGATCGACGTCGGCCACGTTTGTGACCATCGCTGAACGTTGTCCTTCGCTGCAGTAGCGAAATACGTCCGACGCGGGCGTTTCGCTTAATACGATTTGCAATCCATCGGTTGGCAATGATCGTCGCGACAATTGGTCGGCGATCGATGCGGCCCGCTGGGGCTGTGATGTGTCGATGATTCCTGTGCTGGTTTGGTTGGTCGGTTGTGGTATCTGTTCGGTTGGCAGTTCGACGCTGCGGCTGATCTGAATTCCACGCTCTTTTGCGGCGTCCTTGGCGGCGGGAGTGACAATCGCTTTTGCATCGACAAACAGTTCTTTCGGCGATCCGGTCAATTGGTCGATCGAGGCCGCGGTGATGACTTTTTCGCTGGTCGAAGCCGCTGTGCTATTGGTTTGGGTCTTGAATGTGGGGTGTGACTGGTTTGGTATCGTCGCGTTTGTTTGGTTTTTCAGCCTTGCGATGACTTTACGAACGACCATGGCGATGTACGCCGGATCGATTGTGTTGTTCATCGTGTTAGCCATGTTTTCCTCGTTGGACCGATGGATCAGTCCAAGTTTTTCAATCAATGATTCCGGCGACGGTCCATCGCGCGGGAGTTTGTTTGTGTTGGGTGACTTCGCGAGCGTAAGTGCCATCGCTAGTCAAAAACACTTTGTCGCCTTTCCTTGCGCCGTACGCGTCCAGCACGATCAGCGGCGGTCCGTCTGCCGCGTCGTCGACACCAATTGGCTGAACAATCAGCAAGCGGCGTCCTTCCAAGCTTTCGTGCTTGGTTGTGGCGTGAGTCGGTCCGAGTACAAGGGCAGGTTGCATCTGTTTTTTAAACCACTCGCAATTCGTCGATCATGCTGCATCGACGTTCGCGGGTGAACGTGTTCGGTGTCGTGACGCCTTCGCCAGTCGGGCCGGCAATCGAAAACGACAAGTAGCCTTCGCCGCCCAATCCAAGTGCGGCCATGCATGGTCCGTTCTTGACGTAGAGCGTTGTGTCCAGTTCGCGACCCATCTTGGTCATGTTGCTGACGTTGCGAGAGTGAATGATCGCAGTGTGTCTAAAACCGTGCTCGTATTCTTTTGCCATTGCGATCGCGTGATCGACGTTGCGTGCACGGACGAACGGCAGGAACGGCATCATTTGTTCGACGGTGACAAACGGATGGTGTTCGTCGGTTTCGCCAAAGACCAATTCGGTTCCGCTGGGAACATTGACGCCAGCGGCCTGGGCCAAGACGCTTGCATCGCGGCCAATGAATTCTTTTGCGGCCGCGTCATGGTTGTCGTCGCCAACTTGGACGATCGCCTTGCTGGTCAACGCAGCGATCTGGCCCGCGTTCAATTCCACAGCGCCGGCGCGTCGCATCGCAGCCATCATTTCATCAAAAACACTTTCGACCACGAAAACTTCTTTTTCAGCAATGCACAACAAGTTGTTGTCATACGAAGCTCCTTCGATGATGCATCGTGCCGCGTTGTCGAAATCAGCGGTCTCGTCGACAACAACCGGTGGGTTACCCGGGCCGGCAACGATCGCACGTTTGCCACTGTTCAAAGCGGCGCGGCCAACAGCAGGTCCACCCGTCACACAGATCAGTGCCACGTCGCGGTGTTTGAACAATGCGTTTGCCGTTTCCAAAGTCGGTTCGGCGATGACGCAGATCAAGTTGTCGATGCCGACTTCCTGGGCGATCGCTTCGTTGAATCGTCGAACGCCTTCGGCCGCCACCATCTTGCCCGATGGGTGAGGGTTCACGACGACCGCGTTTCCGCCAGCGATCATGCTGACGGCATTGCCGGTGATCGTTGGCAAGCTGTGAGTGACAGGCGTGATCGCACCAATGACACCAAACGGAGCTCGTTCGATGATGGCCAAACCGTTGTCGCCGCTGAAACACTGCGTTGACAGAAACTCGGTACCGGGAGAAAGCATCCCGAGTGTTTTTAGTTTTTCGATTTTGTGTTCGGGGCGGCCGATTTTCGTTTCGGCCATTTCCATCAAACCCAATTCTTCGCAGTTTTCGATCGAGATGCGGCGAATGATGTCGATGACTTGCTTTCGCTCGGCCATCGATCGTTCACGCAGTTGCTCGAAAGCAGCGCGAGCGGCGCGGACTGCCGAATCGGCATCGTAAAAAATCCCGTGGCGTCCGCCAGGGATGGATCCCATTGGCTGTCCGGTCGTGCTGGGGCCAGGTGGCATCGGGCCGACTTGGTTCAGCACTTGGGAGACGACATTGCGAATGAGGTTTTCGTCGAATTGCATGATGTAGTCTTTGGTTCGTTTATTCGTTTCGGTCGTAAACGTTTGTCTTGTCGATATGCACCGAGTCGACGATGCCAATGATCACAGCGTCGATTGGCAAATCTTTTGTCTCGGGCGTCAGTCGGGCGCTACTTCCTTGCGTGATCAACACATAATCGCCTTCGCCAGCACCAAGCGAATCAATCGCGATAAAGGTGCGTCCTGTTGTGATCAACGAATCTCGCTTCTTGGCTTCCAAGCGATACGGTTCGACGACCAGTAACTTGTGACCGGTCATCGTCTCAACTTTCTGAGTGCTGACGACCGATCCGGTGACGAGTGCTATGAACATATTTTTTCCTTTGCCAGCGTTACGCTTGCCCAGCGATGATGGCGGTAGTTTGTCGAGCCACGATTAGCTCTTCGTTTGTTGGGATCACCCACAAAGCTGTTCGACTATTGTCGCCATGGAAAGTCGATTCATCCTTCGCAGCCGCATTGGCTGCCAAATCAATCTCAATTCCAAGTTCCTCTAGTCCTTCGCAGATTGCCGCACGAACTTCGGCTCCGTTTTCGCCGATGCCGCCCGTAAAGACGATTGCATCGACACCACCGAGCGCCACGATCATGCCGCCCATGTGACGGCGAACCTCTTGGACGTAAACATCCAATGCTAACTGCGACTCAGCGTCTCCGTCGGCGGCCGCGAGTTCCAAGTCCCGCATGTCGGCACTGCGTCCGCTCAGCCCAAGCAATCCGCCTTGGCTGGCCAACGTACTGAGTACCTCTTCGAGCGACTTGCCGGTTTCGTTGATGATCAGCGGCAATGCGAAGGGATCGAAATCACCGACGCGATTGTTTTGTGGCAAACCCGTTTGCGGGGTCATGCCCATCGTCGTCATCACACTTTGCTTGTTGTGAATTGCGGTTAGCGAACTGCTGCCGCCCAAGTGACATGAGATCACACGAGCGTCGTCGCGGCCTAACAATTCAGCACTTCGCGTCGCGATGTAGCGATGGCTGGCACCATGAAATCCGTATTTGCGAATGTGCAATCCGTCGGCCCACTCGCGTGGAATCGCGTACTCTTTACGCGACGCTGGAATCGTTTGGTGAAAGTCCGTTTCAAAGGCTGCCACAAGTGGCAAATCTGGGAATCGTTCTTTCAGTTTTTTCATCGCTGCGATGTACGGCGGGTTGTGCGCGGGCGCGGCGGCATTCATTTCTGCCATCGCGTCAAGCACATCGTCGTTGACCACAAAGACACCACTGAGGCGCCCACCGTGGACAGCTTTAAAGCCAATCGCTGCGACTTCGGATGCGTCCTTCAAAACGCCGTGTTCGCTATCGGTCAGCTGCTGCAAACAAGCGGCAACGGCAACGCCATGATCTGGCACGCTCATTGTTCGCTCGTCTTTCCAGTCGCCGATTTCGACACTGCACATGCTTTCGCTATCGCCGATTCGATCCACGGCACCGCGCGCAAGGCAACGTTCGTCGGTCATATCAAATAACCGATATTTAAAGCTGGTCGAACCAAGATTGGCTACAAGTACAAGCACGTCTGAAAATCCGTCTAGGAAGCTGGTCTGGGAAAGCGTTTGGGAATCTTGTGAGACAGAATTTGTCTCAGCAGACTCCAACGTTATGCCAAAAAAGCCTTTTCCAAACCTTCAGCTGGACGTGGGATGATGTGGCTGCTTACCAATTCACCAACCTGAGCCGCTGCGGATGCGCCAGCTTCGACAGCAGCACGAACGCTACCGACGTCACCGCTAACAACGGTTGTGACCAAGCCACCACCGATGTCCACACGCTTTACAATTTCTACGTTGGCCGCTTTGGCCATCGCGTCAGTCGCTTCGATCAACGAAAGCAGACCCTTAGTTTCAATCAAACCGATTGCATCATTCATAGGAGTATCTTCTGTAGAAGTTTTTGTCTAATTGGATTCAGTTGCAGGCGGAGACCTACATCAAATAGGAATTACTTTTTGGCAGCAGGCGTTTTGATAACCTTGCTCAAATCATCGTGTGGTCGTGGAATGACCTGGACGCTCAAGACTTCGCCAACACGTCCAGCCGCAGCCGCACCCGCGTCAGTGGCAGCCTTAACAGCCGCGACGTCTCCGGTTACGAACGCACTTACTAGACCGCCGCCAACTTTGTCCCAACCTAGGAACTGAACGTTAGCAGCCTTCATCATTGCATCGGATGCTTCCAGAAGAGCGACGAAGCCCTTCGTTTCAATCATGCCGAGTGCTTCACTAATCTTTGCCATTTGAATTTTGCCTTTAGCTAAGGAGAAATGGTCGAAAGGGGAAATGGATTGTTTGGGCCCGACTGCGTTTGGCAATCGGATTTGCCGTTAGTGGTCTGATCTACCGTTAGTGGTCTGATCTACCGTTAGTGGTCGTGGCAATTGCAGTCATCTTTTTGCAGCAACACTTCGGTTGCCGCGT
>CAZZDZ010000056.1:0-2560 GCA_964652675.1 uncultured Pirellulaceae bacterium | reverse complement strand
TAGTGGTCGTGGCAATTGCAGTCATCTTTTTGCAGCAACACTTCGGTTGCCGCGTCCAGATTACACGCGTTGCCTTCGTCTGTATCGATGTGGACTTCCAGCTTCAAACCGTCACCGGCTCGCACGAGCACATCGTCAAAGACAATGCTGCAATCGTGGCTTTTGACTTTCAGTTGCATCATGTCGCCATCTTGGACGCCATAAAAAGCAGCTTCGTCGTAATTCATGTGAACGTGGCGTGCGGCGCGGATGACACCTTGATCCAATTGCACCGTGCCAGCAGGGCCAACTAAAACGCAACCAGGCGTCCCGTCGATCTTGCCGCTATGTCGTATGGGGGCGTCGATGCCCAACGAGATCGAATCGGTCAAAGCCAGTTCGACTTGGCTGGCACCACGCGTTGGGCCCAACACGCGAACGTTTGGCAGCATGCGGCGACGCGGTCCAACGATCATGACCGTTTGCTTGGCCGCGTAAAAACCGTCTTGGTAAAGATCTTTTTCAGGTTCCAAGACGCTGCCGGCACCAAACAGGATTTCGACGTGCTCGTCGGTCAAGTGAATATGTCGCGCTGAAATACTTACTCGCAGTTCCGGTTGACCGTTGGTCCAATGTGGATTGCGACCCGGTAGCGGTGACGGATGTGCCGAAACGGTTGATCCGTTGGTGCCACTACGAATGGCGTTGCGGACGAGTTGTTCGATTTGATTTCGGTCGATCGTTTGATTCATGTTGATTCTCTCAGCCACACGAGCCCGAATTCGAGCAGGTGGCAAAACGGAAATTCGTTTATTCGCTGCTTGTTTCGTCGCTATCTGTTTCGTAGTCGTTAATGTTTGCGTTGTCGACGGATTTAGACTTGGTAGCTAACACTACACCCACGCCATGCCCTTCGAGGATTTCTTTCCAGTGGGAATCCACCGCAAAGTCGGTTACCACCGCGTGTACATCTTCCAATCCACACAACCGACTCAAACTAACTTTCCCGAATTTGCTACTGTCTGCCACTACGATCGTTTGATCCGCTGCAGCCAGCATCGCTTTCTCACTTTCCACCAACATCATGTCGCTGTTGAAATATCCGCGGTCATTGATTCCGGCGACCGACAAAAACGCTTTGGAGACATTGATGGTTTTCAACATCGCGTCGGTCATCGGCCCAATCGCCACGCCGCGTTGTCCTTGAACGCAACCGCCAATCATCACCAAGTCCGTCACTTCACTGCTGCTAAGCAAGTGAGCGATTGGCAAACTGTTTGTGACGACTTGCAATGGACGTCCCACCAATTGACGGGCCAATTCATAAGTCGTGCTTCCGCCGTCAAGCAAAATCGTGTCGTGGTCTTCGATTAACTCAGCGGCGACTTCACCAATCGCAGCCTTCGCTGGCCATTCGTTGTCACGCCGCGAATTAAAGATCCGCATCGTGTCCGGTTTGCCTGTCCAGAAGACCCCGCCGTGAGTCCGCCGAGCATCCCCGGCCTGCTCCAACTGTTCTAAGTCGCGCCGGATCGTCGATTCGCTGACATTCAACGTTTGGGCCAATTCACCCAAAGCCGCAAACCCACGAGCTTGAACAAGCTCGCGAAGTCGGTCTCGCCGCGAATCAGTCGTAATCGGACTTCCCACCGGTTTCCCTAGAATGAGCAAACTACCAACACATGATAGTTTTCTATCAAGCGTGAAAGAAAACAAGCACCGATGCTAGATTTTGATCGAAAATTGCCAGAATACACGCGGAAAGTTCCATTGCTGCCTGCCGCACCTCAGAAAAAATGGTGTCAATTGGATCTCACTTGTTCTGCTGTGTGTGATCCAAACGAGTGCGCTGTTGGCGGTAGCCTTGATTGGAAACGGGCAAAAACGAGGGCTTTTGGCTTTCGAGAAGGTTTGGCACGCAGGGTGCGTTGGTAGTGCGTTGGATCAGTTTGGACGGCGGATGATTCTGACGTGCAACCAACTTGATCGCTCGACTCCAACCACACTTCCAAGGAAACAGGGACATGAATACTTTCAGCAAAACGATCGCCGCACTTGGCATTATCGCGACCACTTGGTTCAGCACCGCCAGTGCTGACAACTATCGCCTGATCGATGACTTGGCGTTGAGTATCGCGCGCAAATCACGATTGGTTGTTAGCGAAACCGAGTACTTCCGGAACACACCGCAGTACCGATACATCTTGAGTGATGCCCGCGAAATGTGCCGCTTGGCTGACCACATTCACGAAGTCGCTTATCGCCATGGCAAATCGACGTACTTGGTGTCCGACCTTGGTGAGCTTGAAGCACGGTTGCATCATTTGGCAGGCGTGTTCGATCAAATCGAACGCTCCTCCGGCTATGAATACAGGCGTGTTGCAAGCCGGACCGCTCGCGTGAAGTCACTGCTTGGTTCGATCGCAAAGGACGTTCGCTACCTGGGAGACTACATCACGCCACTTGGGCGGCAAGTGACTTTGAAGGCGCCGGTTTCGCGCAGAAATGTTTACGTACCGTCTGGCGTTTCTCTTCAAGTAACGTCAAAGAGAAGCGGATTGGGCCGACCAACAAAAGTGAT
>CAZZDZ010000055.1:20912-22777 GCA_964652675.1 uncultured Pirellulaceae bacterium | reverse complement strand
GCTAGTAACTACCCTTCGAAACGCGAATAGCCGTCCGAGCTCAGCTCGGACGGCTATTCTTCATGGATTGGGGTGGGCTCACACGCGTGTATTGCAACGCGGCGCTCTATAAGAGAGGGGCCATGGTGAAGCCCTCCCTGCCTCACCATAGCCCATCAGTGCGGAACGATGGTACCGATCGTTCCACCCTCCCAATCCATGGTACTATTTCTATCGGCATGACCGACCTCCCCGCTGAAGGGCTTTCGCTCCTTGAGCAGGAAAAAAATCGATTCCAATAGATCGTCGATTCCTGGGAGGATTTTCACCTTGTGAAAACCAGGCGTCGAGACACATGAATCAGGGGGTTCTGCTTTGCCAGGTGTGGCGTTTGTCTAATTAAAACGTTGCGTCACAGCCGCCTGGCGTATCGCAAGCTGCCGGAAAAGCCGGGACGTCACATGCTGCCGGGACATCACAAGCCGCCGGAACCTCAAAGTTTACCGCAGGAGCAGCAACCTGAACGTCGCAGGCTTTTGATGCACAAACTGGTGTAGGCTCAACAGCAGGACCACAAGCTCCTCCGCTGCAACCACCGCCGTTGCGGAGATTCTGACCCAGCTTGCTGCCTTGGCAACATGACTTTCGATAGCCATCCCACGCACCCGTGTTGCACGCGCTTGAACGCCAGTACTGACGAAGCGAAGAACCCGGCAAATCAGGAGTACGGTGCGGGAAACACACGCCTTCTTTGCAGCTGGCATTGCCGCAGCTGCCATCGCTACAACCGCTGCAGACTCCGGCTGCACATCCGCCGCCGCCACCGACATCGGCAAATTGAGGCTCGACGGTATGCTGGACTTGAGCAAAGTGGTTAACAGGTTGGCCGTAGTTGACCTGGCCATAAGCGGCTGTGCTGGTCAGAGCACTGTAATCGGCGGCCGAAGCGGGCGCGACTGCTAGTACAACAGCAGCCAGAACGCCAGTGATAGCGATTTTACGCATTGGTAACATCCATGTTTTAAGAGAAACCGAGAGGCAGTTTGTCTTTGGAAACTCTTCAAACAACAAAGCTCAACTTCATGTTGAAACCGTTGCCTGACGTTTTCAAAGACAGTCCTCGGGTACAAATTTATTCCTTACGGACACTTTTCAAATCGGCTTAGCGGAGTTCACACCAACACGCCGCCGACGAAGATCAGGCAAACTACGATCATTTGCTGGCATGTCAAAACGGTTGCAAACATTCTGCCACATGATCACGGCAATCCGGCCGTACGGGATAAATCATCTGCGAGTCGCACCACGTCTCAATCACTAAAAAACGAGCCAGCCGTTACAACCGATTCGCCGTGTCGTGCAATACCGTGCGATTGTTACCAACGTCAAGTCGATTGGGACGCCAGGCCTTCATCGGCGACTTCCATCAACGTCGCCCGGATATGTTCCTGGCGTTCTTCGTCGACCACTTGGCTACCGTCAAGCTCCGTCACGTAAAACACGTCCGCGATTTGATCCAAGTGCGTGTCAATCTTAGCGAAGTGCAAAACCAACTTGAGCTCCGCGATCGCATTTGCGATTCGGTGCAGCATACCGGTTTGGTCGTACGCAAATAGCAAGAGAATCGTGTATCGATCCACTCGCGCGTTGTCAAAAACCACGTTGGTCGGCAACACGTTGACGCTATCAGGTTCGTTCTTGCTGTGCGACGACCAGGTTTTTCGATAAGGCGGCAACGGTTTTTCGGGATGATCAAGAAGATCACAAACGCGTTTGCAAATCTGTTCGACTCGATGCGGCGGAGGCTGCTCGGGGTGATCAGGATCTTTGACCCAAAAATTATCCCAAACCAAATCATCGCCGATCGTTTCGATATCCGCTCGTAA
>CAZZDZ010000055.1:0-20812 GCA_964652675.1 uncultured Pirellulaceae bacterium | reverse complement strand
CCCAAAAATTATCCCAAACCAAATCATCGCCGATCGTTTCGATATCCGCTCGTAAGATAGCCAGCCCACAAGTCGCCAGCGCACCGGTCACACGAGAAAACGTGCCAATCTCGCTTTCTTCACGGCACACAACGCGATAACGCATCGCCGAAAAACTATCGTCGTAATCCCCGGTACAGATCGACTTCACACCCCCAGCAAGTTTACCGCCAACATCCGCCAATTGATCCGCCAAGACTTCGGGGTCTGCACCTCGCAGCAAAGTGAGCGGGAAGTCGTCCAGGATTTCGCCTGATACAGGCGGCGCGTCTCGCGAATCGAGTTGTTTACGGATGGCCGACTTCAGTTCTTTCACCGCTTCGTCGTTTTCACCAGGCAGATCGCCTTTTTCGAAGTATCGCCGCGTTCTCAAGTACAACTGTTCGATCAAATTCAACTTCCAATCATTGATCACGTCGGGTCCGACTGCCGTCAGGTCAGCCACCGCGTGAATGATCAGCAATTCCAATCGTCGAATCGTGCCAACGTCCTTGGCAAACGAAAGGATGATTTCGGGATCGTCCAAGTTGTATCGAAACGCGATTGTGTTGACGACCAAATGCTTCAGAACCAACCACTCCAAAATTTCGGACGATGCCGAATCCAGCCCAAATCGTTCGGCAACCTCTTTGGCAATTCGCGCCCCGACGATGCAATGCTCTTCCTCGTATCCTTTGCCGATATCGTGGATCAACAGGGCAAGGTGCAGTAAGGTTTTGTCTTTGCTACGACGATATCGCCGCCCCATCCCGGTCTGCGCCTCCGCAAAATCTGTCGCGGCTTCGACGGACCTGATGCTGTGTGCGTCGACGGTGTACTTGTGGTAGGCATTGAACTGCAGCAGCCCACGTGTGCGTTTGAACGCCGGGATCAGTTGATCAATGATTCTCAGTTCGTGCAAACGCCTCAGCACAGGTGCCAATCGCCCAGGTCGGCTCATCAATGACAAAAACGCACCGATGGTTTCCGCATCAGGAACCTGAGGCTCGCGATCTTGCATCGCATGACGAATCGCTTGCCAAGTCCGGTGTCCGATTCGCAAACGGTGATGATTGGCCAACGTCATCAGCCGCAGCACTCGCGGAAGATCGCCGGCGAATTCATCGATCTCTGATTTGTGAACCCAGATGTGCGTCGGTCCGATCAGTACGCCATCGGCAACACGACGCGACATGAACCATTCAAACAATTGGCGAAACAACGGCTGGCTTCGTGAATCGTCTCGAAAAAAAGCAGCGGCGTAGCGAACGTTTCTGGTGTTGTCAAAATAATCCTGCATGAACTGTTCTACCGGCAGCACACCTTTGGCGCCTTCGTAGCCCCACGCGTCTGCGATCGTCATCTGCATCGGTCGATCCAAAACATCTTGGGCCCGATTTTCGCGGAAATGCAGTTCATTGCGCAAACGCAACATGAATGCGTAAGCTTTTCGTACCGTCCGGTAGTCTTCTTCGGGCAACGCGCCTAGTTTCAACAACCGATCCAAATCGACTTCGCCGTGGCGTGCAAAACCGATCCAGCGAACCATTTGAATATCGCGTAGACCTCCACGTGATTTCTTGACGTTTGGCCGCAGAAGGTAATTCGTCTCACCCCACTTGCGCCGCTCTTCGCGACGAGCCGCCGCGATATCCAAGATCAATTTATTGCTGCGTCGCAGGGCGCCTTGCCGCATCGAGCGAAAATACTTGCTGTAAAGCTGCAAACTGCCCGCCAGAAATCGCGACTCAGTCAACGACGTAAAGATGACCGCGTCTTCCCAGGAAAGCTTGCAGGCTTCTTGCGAAGTCCGCATCGAAAATCCGACTTGTAACCCCGTGTCGACAAGATCTCGCGTCAAGTTGCCAGCGATCTTGACCGCTATATCATGAGACGATCTGGTCGTTACCAACATCAAATCGGCGTCCGAGTACGGCGCCAAGTCTCGACGCCCAAACCCACCGTGGGCCACTAGCGCCAACCCGGATGATTCTTCGTCATCGATGTGTTCGGCGCAAGCTTCATTCCAAACTCGCAGCACAATGTCGTCATACAAGTCTGCCATTTGGCTGCAGACTTGAAATCCAGGAACGCCGCTATCGTGTAGGACTTTTGCCTTGGCACGTCCGTTACTAAGCCGTTCGCGGCATTGCAGCACGACGTCTCGCAGAGAATGAACACCCGACATGTTGTGTTATCCAATCAGCGGCCGAAACCAACTGCCGTGGCATTGCTCGCGCAGGTCATCCACACGCTCACAAGACTAGTCTCTTCAAAGCAGATCAAAACGCCTACAGGGCGTCTTCACCTCGCTCACCGGTACGGATACGAATCGAGTCTTCTAGATTCGTCACAAAGATTTTGCCGTCACCAATTTGTCCGGTCTGTGCCGTTTGCAAAATACTGTCGACAACGGTTTGAAGGTTATCGTCAGTGCAAACGACTTCGATTTTGACCTTGGGAACAAAATCGATGGCGTACTCTGTGCCACGATAAATTTCGGTGTGACCTTTTTGGCGTCCGAATCCGCGAACTTCACTCACGGTCATGCCATGGATACCGTGGTCGGTAAGTGCGTTTTTGACATCTTCCAATTTGAAGTGCCGGACGACTGCTTCAACTTTCTTCACTGATACTACCTCGAAACAAACGTTCTAGGGATATAAATCGCAAGCCACAACGACTACCGGTACTGTCTATTGCTTTGACGCCATTGTACACGCGCCAACAGCCTGAGCCACCGGTCAGAACGCCCCCTACGAAGTGAATCGTACAAAACTTGTCGCAACGTTTTTTGCGGCAGATTCCCCGCCCACGACACCGAAACTACAAAAAATCGATTCAACCCGGCACTTCACTACCCCACAATCAGTTGGCAGACCACTTCACTTCTTCGACGCCGCTTTGGTGGTTGACCATTCGACTGAGCACAAACAGGTAATCGCTTAGCCGATTGAGATAAATGATCACGCTGTCGGAAACACCTTTGTTGGGATCCGAATCTAGACCGGCAAGCGTGACGACACGGCGTTCGGATCGCCGACAGACAGCTCTAGCAAGATGTAGATGTGATGCGGCGACGCTCCCGCCGGGCAATATAAATTGCTTCAGTGGTTCCAGATGGCTTTCGTGCTGATCGATCCAGTTTTCCAATTGACCGATATGCTGTTGACCGATGACTCTCAAACCATGCTCATCTGGTTTGGGTGTTGCCAGTTCGGCCCCGATCGAAAACAACTCATGTTGCACTTGGTCCAACTCTTTGTCGACGCTTTCCGAAACGCCGGCGGATCGAACGAGGCCAATGGTGGCATTGAGTTCGTCGACTGTACCGTATGCTTCGATTCTGGCATCGTCTTTGGCGACTCGCGGTCCACCAAACAGGCCTGTGCTGCCCGCGTCGCCCGTTCGTGTGTAGATTTTCATAGGTCGATATGCCAGTATTGATTTAACTTTTGAATGAATTGGGATGTCGAATCACAGCACGCAGCAGCAAACGACAATCAGAAATCCAGCGAGTCAATTGTGAAGAAAAAACCGAACGGAAAAACAAAGGCCGCTGGAATCGTGATTCTTACACGATCTACTCCCGCTCAGTTTCTATTGATGCGGCACCGTGATCGCTGGGATTTGCCCAAAGGTCATTGTGAACCAAAAGAGTCGTATCTGGAAACCGCCCTCCGCGAAACACAGGAAGAAACCGGTATCTCGCCAGACCAAATCGAGATCGACCCAGATTTTAAGTACAAAATCGAATACCCGGTCACTTACAAACGCTGGGGCGACGAGGTCTTTCAGAAGAAGGTTGTGTATTTTTTGGGATACGTGGACAAAAAACCCAAGCTGCAACTGACTGAACATGAGTCCGCTGAGTGGTTCGATTGGAACCCACCTCATCAGATTCAAAAACAAACAATCGACCCGCTGCTTGCGGCGATCGCCGACCACTTGGATCAACTGGCAGCAGAAGGTGACGCTTAAATTGCTGCACTGGTAGTCTGCTGTCAGGCTGCTAATAAGTCGCCTTGCGGACTTCGATTTGCAGGCGACCAAAGGCGGCCATCGCTGGAGCCAATGATTGATGCTCGTTACGTCCGGACAAATTGGTCGTCATCAACGTAATCCGGTCGGCAGGAGCAATGTCTCCGGTGACGGCATCCAATGGAATCCATTGGTCGTCAACATAAGCCACCGTCCACATGTGATAAGCCATCGCCGGAGATTCGGCTTCGGTTTTTGCAGGAACATAAATCAACCCCACCGCCAGCCGCGCTGGGATTCCCTTGTTCCGCAACAAGGCCGCCAACAACACGGACGATTCAGTGCAACCACCTTCGCTGGCCTGCAAGACCATCGATGCTTTGGTGAAACCCTGCGATAGTTCCTTGGGCAAAATCAAATTGTTCACGGTTTTGGTAAGTTCGATCGCCATCTCTTCTTTTGACATGCTTTTTCGCGTTGCCGTGTTTGCGATTGAACGGATCGACCCCGTGTTACTATCAATAAACACATTCGACCGTGTGTCTTCTTCCACCGGTGGTTGGGTCAATGATTGAAAGTCTTTTAAATTTGTCGCATTGTGTCGCGTCACCAATACTTGCCAAGTGCCATCTTCTAACTTGCGGACAAACTGGCCTGGCGCGGGCTTGATCGAAACCACCTGACCCTTGGATTGCTGCACGTCCAAACTGGGGCCAACGAGAAACGCTACCTGCATCGTGTCGCTTGGCCGCTTGATCACCCCTTTGACATCCATCAATGTCGCTGAAAGCACTTCGTTGATCGGTGTCACGCCAGCCAACGCCGTCGCCTCGTCTGTACGGTACGACACCAATCCGATTCCTGGCCGCAACGTTTTAAGAACGACACCTGAATCGTTTACCCACAAAACTTGTTCGCCGACCGGTTTGTCGTCAATCGATTCCTCGCTGACAATTTCCGTCAATTTCTGGTAACTGCCATCCAACAACCCTGTGGCCGACATTCCACTGCAAAACAGCTTGACTTTCGCAATCTTGTGTTTCAGTGGCATCAACATTTTCAAATTACGAGTCTCTCCTATCTCCATCGGTTTGCGAAACAGCGACTGCTCCACCGCTTGCAGACCACGATAAACGCTCTGCCACGGAGTTCTCTCAGTGACCCGCGAGCTTCCACGAACCGTTTCAACCGTCAATTTTTCCTCAGCAACATTGCCAGTGAACTCGGTCAGCAACGGCCCCAAACGTAGTGTGCTTTCAAAGTTCAGAAGTTCGCCTTCGGGGGTCTCACTACTGGTCTGGTTGAGATGCTGAATAAGAGTCGAATTGCCGCGTCGAAACTTGACTTGATCATCGACAACGTAGCGAATGTTCTCTTTGGAGCTACGGACGACGGAACTTTCGACAATCCTACTCGCGGTAAGGTGGCGATAACCAACAGGATTGTTGTTCAAATGATGCACATACCAGGCTTCCCAATTCTCTACAAACCGATTTCGCGGAGCCTCGACAACCTCGGCCGCTTTTTTTGCCTGTTCAGCAATCTTTTTGTTGTCTTTGGGTGGTTTCAGAATCGGCCGTGACGGGATGCTGTCGCAACCAGATAGCACGAGCAGGAAGAGAAAACACGAAAAGACCACGCTAAGCGTTGCCAACGATCCAGCCCCACACGATTTGGCAGTAAGCGACCGAGTGTAAAGAGAATGCATGCCTAGTTTTGATTGCTTGGAATGGGAAGCCATCGCGATGCAGAGGTGTTGACCAATGCCGTAGGAGGAGAAGACAAGTGATTTTTCCGAAACGGACTGTGTGTCAACAGATTATCAAAACCATAACCGAATGTCGCTGAACCGCGAATAGAAATCCGCCCAAATGGGGTATAAGCACACATCGGCGTCCCACTTCTTACAGATGCTGCTCGGTTGCATTTGATGTCGGCGAATCGGTGCCCACGGCAAGTCGCCAAATGTCCGTTTTGTTGCGTGAAAGCGAGCTTTGTTTCGTTTTGGCATCAATGTCACCTCTGTGTCACTGGTTGGGTTGTTGGGATTATCCGGACCAGCCGACCTAAAGCACGTTTACAGACAGGATTCTTTGGGGAAAAGTCCCGGTTTAAGGTGATTTGAGCGCCGTGTATGGGATGTGACCTAGCGTTTGGTGTAGAGGAATTGTCCACGTGGACAAATCTTCGTCAGACAGTCTGACAACACACCGAATAACAAGTGATCTCCTAGGTTCACAATCATGGGTTTCTTGAAACGCATCATCCGAGGCGGCAATGACGATGCTGCTCGCGCTTTTTCCGACGGCAGCTTCGAGACGCTGACGGACGAAGAACTTCAAACACACATGGGAATCGCTACGTACGACGCGTTCGATCTAACTGACGCAATACGTCCGTCTTATGATTTGCAAGTCATTCCCAAACAGGGTTTTCGTTTCGACGAATATGTTGACGAAGCGAACAATAAAACGCCAGTCATTATGGCATCAGCATCACGTCACCACTTGATGGATCTGTTTTTGGACTTGATCACACCGCTTGGAAATGTCGTCGACGTTGTCCTGGAAACCAGCCATCAAGCCGGTGGTCCGCAGCAAGATCTTTACCGCGAGCACATCGACATGCCCGTGCTCAAGAGCATCCTGCTGGAGCACGAAGACTTATTGCTAAACGACGGTTGCACAGGCGTCGCTGTGATCAACCCAACGAAACGACAAGAAGTCCAATTGGACGAACACAAATTGTTGATCATGTATGGCGATCCATTGGACGCGTTTCGCGAGACACTGATCCAAGGCGACGTCTATCCCGACAACGATATGAAATTCATCACCGAAGCAGAGCACGTGCACAGCAGTTGCGAACGCTTTTTCAATGAATTTAACGTCCTATCAACACGACTGGGGATGGATTCCGAAGGCTTCGAAGGAACCTGCTAGAGCATTCGCCTAGCCTTGGTTTTTGATTAGCGAAACAGATCAACACCGAACAATGCCTGTCCTTCCTCAAGGGCAGGCTTTTTCGTAATCTGATTGGGTTGTTTCTTCTACCCGAACAGATTGCCATGTTCTTAGTACTCAGCGCCAGTTTGAATCCCAACAGCCGCAGTCGGATCCTTGCTCGCGATTGCATGGATCGCTTGTCGGCAAATAAACGGGATGCCCTCTGGTTTGACTTGGCCGACAATCCTTTGCCGCTTTGTGATGGCGGTGCGGCATACGGTGACGCCAACGTTCAAAAACTGAGCGAGCTGGTCACGTCGGCCAACGCCATCTTCATCGCATCACCGGTCTACAACTTTGACGTCAATGCGGTTGCCAAGAACGCAATCGAATTGACCGGTCGCGCTTGGACAGGCAAAGTCGTCAGCATGATGTTGGCCGCTGGAGGCCAGGGCAGCTACATGTCCGGCATGAGTTTGGCAAATAGCCTGATGCTAGATTTTCGCTGCATCATCGTGCCGCGATTCGTCTACGCACTCGAAACAGCATTCGAGTCAGAAAAAATCTCCGACGCTAGCGTCAACGAACGAATGCAACAACTCGTTGGCGACACGATTCACATCGCGGACGCACTAGGTTCACACGAAACGCTGGGTGGTTCGACGCCTGAGTAAACCCTACTCAGATTTACCATCGACTTGGTAGATCTTGTTTGCGGCAATCATCGCTTCGACTGCTCGGGGAACTCGAAATCGAATGCCCTTCCCTGCCCCGATGCGCTCCCGCAGGTCGCTGCTGGACAATTCGATCACGGGCATCTTGATGACATGCTTTCGGAAAAGTTCGATTCGCTCGGGCGCTACCAAATCTTTCAAAACGCCAAAGTCGATGTCGGGATCGCCGCCTCGTTGAACGACCGCAGGAATGACTTTCTCCAGCAATTGCTTGGGCTCGTGCCATTTTTCCATCGACGCTAGCGAATCGCTGCCGATGACCATCAAGATCTGGGCATCGGGATTTTCGTGCAAAAGTTCGTTGACGGTGTCGACCGTATAGCTGATTTCGCCGCGACGAATTTCGCGGTCGTCCACGACGTGTTGCTCTGCACCACCAATCGCTAATTTCAACATTTGCAAACGATCCTCGGCCGGCGCGACGGGGCCACCTGGTTTCAGCGGCGATTGCGCGGCTGGGATCCAGTGAATTTCGCTCAGCTCCAGCGACTCGAGCGCCGATTGTGCGATCCACAAATGTCCATAGTGAACAGGATCAAATGATCCACCAAAGATACCGATTCGCATGACCTAATTCGCTCGCGTTTTGCTTTGAATGCCTGCAATGACCATACGTGTCGGGCGTCGTGCCGACAATCCACACGGATGGGATAGTTTTTTAAGCGTCGCACCTAGCTCGACTCTCCGAAAGCCTATCTCGAAACAAAAACGGGCAACTTACTCAATTGGCAATCGATGCATTATGTTGACAGATCTATCCAAAGTCCTCGATACGCCATCCACCATGTCTTCGCCCTTTCCCGATCCGAATTCCGATAACGGAAATAGCGAATTCGGTTCGTCAGGAGACGGAGATCCGTTGGCGCCACAGTCCATCGTTTCCCCGAACGAAAAACAACAGGGCGAATTATTCGAGACCGCGCCGCCACCGTGGGAATTGGCCGCTCAAGACGACGTTGCCCTGGCGTCGGTTGTTTTCAGCGAAGCTCCGCATGGCCCGTACGACTACCGCATTCCCGACGAGATGCGTGACGAACTGCAAGCTGGCATGCGTGTCCAAGTCCCATTGGGCCGCCGCAAAAAACCAATCACCGGCTGGTGCATCGAAACCAAGCAAGGCAAAGCCGCCCATCGCACTTTGCGCGACGTCGCTCAAGTCATCGATATCGAACCGTTGTGTGATCCACCATTGGTCCGATTGGTCTTGTGGATGAGCCACTATTACCAAGCACCTGCTGGGCAAGTCTTTGACACATTGGTCCCATCAAGTGTTCGCGCGAACGCCGGAACACGCGAACGAACTTATCTGACGCCAAGTCCAATGGCGGACGATGAATCAGCAATCGACGCATTGCCAAAGAAGCAGCAAATCGCAATGCGGTTTTTGATTGCCGCCGGCAAACCCATGACGGCGGTTCAGTTGGCCGTTCAAGCCGAATGTACCCAGGGGCCCATCACGCAACTTCGCAAAAAAGGCATGGTGATCGAAAACGTTCGCCGCGAAATGTCCGCCGGAATGCCGACTCGCTGGCAAGTCGACGATGGGGAAACCGAAACGCTTCATGAACTGACAACCGATCAAGCCAAAGCACTCGAGCAGATCACGGCGGCACTTGATAGCGGCAAAGCCAACACGTTGTTGTTGCACGGGGTCACCGGCAGTGGCAAAACAGAAGTCTACATCCAAGCGATCGAGCACTTGGTAAAATTCGGACGCGGCGCGATCGTGCTGGTGCCGGAAATTAGCTTGACGCCACAAACACGCGGCCGATTCGAACGCCGATTCGAAAGCGTGGCCGTTTTGCACAGCCAGATGACGCCGGCCGAGCGCCATTTTCAGTGGCAACGGATTCGCCGCGGAGACGTCCAAGTCGTCGTCGGTCCGCGCAGCGCCGTTTTCGCCCCGATGCCGCACTTGGGGATGATCGTGATCGACGAAGAACACGATTCGTCGTTTAAACAAGACACACAACCGCGATACCACGCGCGTAAAGTCGCCCATGCCCGCGCCAACTCGCTGAACATTCCGCTTGTGCTGGGCACCGCGACGCCATCGATGGAATCTTGGCATGCAACCAAAACAGGTTACGCCGAACTGGTGCAAATGCCTTCGCGAGTCAATGATTTGCCGATGCCCGATGTGCAATTGGTTGATTTGCGAATCCGTGAAGATAGGACCAGCGGCGCGATCAGTCGACCACTGCATATGGCGATTAGAGAAACACTTGCCGACAAAGGCCAAGTCATCTTGTTGCTCAATCGCCGTGGATTTGCAACCACGATTCAATGTCCCGCGTGCGGCGACGTGGTTGCTTGTCCTGATTGCGACATGCCGCTGACTCACCATCGTGATGGCGGCAAAGCGGTTTGTCACTACTGTGACTATACGATCGCAACGCCGCCTTGGTGCCCATCGTGCCGCTTTGACGGAATTCGTTACGGTGGATTGGGAACACAAAAATTAGAAGTCGAAGTGAAGGCTCGCTTTCCCGATTCCATCATCGCACGAATGGATAGCGACACGATGCGTCGACCTGGCAGTCACCAAAAAGTGCTTTCAGCATTTCGTGCTGGTCGGGTCAATATTTTGTTGGGCACGCAGATGATTGCCAAAGGCTTGGACTTTCCCAACGTGATGTTGGTCGGCGTGATCAATGCCGATGGTGCCCTGCACTTCCCCGACTTTCGCGCCGCCGAACGCACGTTCCAACTGGTCACACAAGTCGCCGGTCGAACGGGTCGTGGAGACCGAGGCGGTCGCGTGATCGTGCAAACCTATTCGCCAGAACATCCCGCTATCCAAGCGGCATCCAACCATGACTACGAACTGTTTGCCAAAGGAGAAATGATCAACCGAATGAAGTTCAATTACCCGCCGCTTGGTAGCGTCGCACGAATCATCATTCGCGGAGTCGTCGAAGACGTCACCGAAGCAGTCGCGGACTCCTTGGTCCGCAACTTGGAGGCTGCACGCGAAGCGCTGGGAGTCGAAGTTCGAATCCTAGGCCCCGCACCGCCACCCATTTCCAAACTGCGAGGCAAATACCGTTTCCACGTATTGCTTCAAAGCGTCAACTCTGCGGAATTAGGCGAAACGATCCGTCGCGCGACAGCATCATTCAAGATCGCCGACAAAGACGACGTCCAATACGTGGTTGATATCGACCCGATGGACATGCTGTAGGACCCACGAGAATCAACTTCCTTACCGAGATTCAATTAACTCGGCCGCCGTTTCTTCGGCCGGGGTGTTCGCGATCGCCTTCTTGGTTGTTGCCAGCGATCTTGTCGACATCGGCTGGCCGCTTTTTTGCCGAGGCGTCAGCAAATTTGCAATCCAGTTGGCCTCAAAATGAACACCCGTCTACAGATCGGATAAAATCTTGTAAATCTGCTTGACAACTTAAGACACCCTGTCTAAATTGTCGATACTGCGTTGGACGATGTGTTTTTTACCAACCGATTGACGACAGGGACATGAGCAATCAAATGCGAGTGCAGGTTAGTTTTTTCGTCTTTCTAATGACAACCGCCGTTGTGGGCACAATGGCTGGTGTTTCGGTTGTTCTAGGTGATGAACCGGCAAAAGACTCATCGGGCAACAAAACAGCAACCGCTGTCGTCTCGTCGGATTCGCGCGGCGATTCATTGAGCAATTGGCTAGACGACCAAGGCCGCGAAATTTGGGGCGAACCTCCCGAGCCTTGCAGCGACCTCACGTTTGCCAGACGAATCTACCTGGACTTACTTGGCCGAGTCCCCAGCGTGTCGGAGCTGCGCGACTTTCAGGGCTTGGGCGACAAGAGACGCGATGTGCTGGTGGAGCAGTTGGTGTTCGGCGAAGGAGAGCGCGCCGATGTCTACAAACGTTTGAGCGCAAACAATTTGGCACGCCATTGGCGCCGTGTTTTGATTCCACCGGGCACCACCGTCAACGGTTCGGTCGCATCAATCGAGACTTGGCTTTCGGACTCCTTTAAAAGCCAAACCCCCTACGACGAAATGATGCGACAGCTCGCTCGCATTCCCTCTGATACCTCCAATGGTAACTACTACCAACTAGTCGGATCGCTTCCAGAAAACTACGCGGGCCACATCTCACGAATCATGCTGGGCGTGCGACTGGAGTGCGCCCAGTGCCACGATCATCCATTTACCGATTGGGAACAAAAGGACTTTTGGGGACTAGCCGCTTTCTACAGCGATATGGCTCGCCCTGGTGACGCAGATGATGCCTCACAAGCAGTCGCGTCGGGTTCAATTAAGTACGAAGGCGAAACCTACAAAGCAAAAGTGCTCTGGGAAGATAAACCCATCAAATACAGGTCGATCACACCGCGATCACACTTGGCAAAGTGGATTACCGCGAAGGACAACCCGCAATTTTCTGCTACCGCGGCGAATCGATTTTGGCAGTACTTGGTGGGACACGGTTTGTATGCCGATGTAGAAAACCTGGACGAGGCGACACCCGACGAGCGCGCGTTTTTGGATATGCTCGGAAGAATTTTTGCCGACGATGATTTCAATGTCAGTCACTTGATCGCTGGCATCTGCAAATCGTCTTGGTATCAAGCAAAGAGCAGCGACAAAGAACCCAGCAACGATCAGTTCGCACGGACTTTGAAAGTCATCAGCCCCGAACAGGTATTTGATTCGCTGGAACAATCGCTGTTGTTATCCGTCAGCCGAATCGATCCCGCATCATCACGATGGACGGGCGACCGAATGCAATTGGTTAGCAGGTTGAGCGAAACGGTCGGGGCAACTCCCGAGGATTATGCTTCGGGGATCCCACAGGCTTTGTTGTTGATGAACGGCAAGATGACAAGCGATGCAATCGATATGGACCGCAGCCGATTGTTGCGGGCCGTGATCGAATCACCTTTCTTTGACGACAAAGATCGCATCGAAACGTTGTACCTTGCCGTTTTGACTCGCGAGCCGACCGCGGACGAAACAAAATCAATGATCGCTTACCTGAATTCAAAATCCGATTCAAAATCTGGGGATTCCAATTCAACGGATCCCAACTCAAAACCGCCTGCGGACTCCTCACGCAACAATGCGTATGGAGAAATTTTGTGGGCTTTACTGAATAGTCCGGAGTTCGTTTTATGTCGATGAAATCACGGTTCGATTCGTATTCACGTCGAGACCTTATGCGGATCGCTGCAGCATCCTTTGGTGGCGTCAGTTGCTCGGGTTGGCTCCCGCGACTGGCACGTGCTGCTGAATCGTCAGTTGCTGGGGGCAGGCGACCGCCCAAGGCTTGCATTTTGTTGTGGATGTCGGGCGGCCCCAGTCAGATGGAAACGCTTTCTCCCAAACCCAATCATCGTAATGGCGGCCCCACCAAATCGATTTCGACTGCGGTAGCTGGCATCGAACTGAGTGATAACTTGCCGATGCTGGCCAAACAGATGAAAGATGTTGCGTTGATTCGCAGCATGAAGACCCGCGAGGGTGACCATAGCCGGGCCACGGAGTTGATGATGACCGGTTACCGTCCGATGGGCGGCGCGATCGATTATCCCGTGATGGGTAGCGTGGTTTCCAAGCATCTGCAGATGGCCGATTCTCCGCTACCTGGGTTTGTGGCAGTCTCACCGTTTCGACTTGGAAATTTGGGCAGTGGTTTTCTGGGTCCCCAGTTTGCACCGTTGATGGTTTCTGGATCCAGCAACGATCCAACCGCACGCGCCAATTTGACCGTCGAAAACTTGGACCCAACCGGCGTGGACCGTAAAGAAATGGCTGGTCGACAGCAGCTTCTTGAAATGATGAGAACCGGAGTTCCCCAGACGGCCAAGTCGGCATTAAAGCACGCAGAAGTCTACGACCAGGCGATGCGGATGGTCGAGACTCGCGGCGAAGGTGCATTTAACTTGGATGAAGAAGCCACTGAACTTCGCGATGCGTATGGCCGCAACCGATTTGGACAAGGCTGCTTGTTGGCGCGTCGATTGGTCGAACGTGGTGTGCCCTTTGTCGAAGTCTCATTGGATGCGACCGCTGGCGGTAGTTGGGATTCGCACCTGAATAATTTCAGGACTGTGAAATCGCTGTGCGAGACGTTGGATCCGGCTTGGTCGACTTTGATGACCGATTTAAAAGATCGCGGTTTGCTGGAATCAACGCTGGTTGTTTGGATGGGCGAGTTTGGTCGCACGCCAAAGATCAACAGCAACAACGGCCGCGATCACTTCCCCGATGCCTGGAGCGTCGCTCTGTCCGGTGGCCCCATCAACGGCGGCCAAGTGATCGGCAAGACATCCAAAGATGGCATGGAAGTGACCGATCGGCCCGTCAGCGCGGCAGATTTGTTCGCAACCGTTTGTGAAGCGGTCGGAATCGATTCCACGTCGGAAAACATGATGGGTGATCGTCCCATCCCGATTATTGACGAAGGCAGTCCCATCAAAGAACTGATTGGATAGGGCCAATTATTTTGCAACAACACCTTTACATAATGTTCAGTCGATGGCGCCGAACTGGGAAATCTCGGCAGAATTCCTGCGTGCTTCGACGATGGGGCGTGGCTACCATCCGCTGGACTTATTTTTGCTCTGTCTTTTTTGGCTGCGTTGTGTTGTCCTCAGCGTTGTGTGGCTCCACTTCTTTCGCCGACCAATCAGATGCTGGGCAATTAGGCGATGGGCAATCAGACGCCGACCAATCTGACGTTGGGCAACACGACATGTTGCTGATGCTGCCCGATGGACCGGTTCATCTTCGTGTGCGGATTACAGACAACGGAAACCCGCTTGAAGACACCCGTCGAAATTACATCCAATCACTCGTGGCGAAACTGGACACCGACCAAGACGGAAAGGTCAGCCGAAACGAAACGACGAAACATCCGTTATTCTCTGCGGGTCGCCGATTCCAGGGAAACAAATTCCTGCAGTCGCTAAAGGCCCGCAAGCCGTACACCAATCAAGAACTTGAAAACCAAGTCAACTTGAAAGCGGGCCAACTGGTCAGCTATCGACAAAACAATGCGTTGGCCGACCAAGACTTGAGCGTATTTAGCGTTTTGGACGCGGACGAATCCGGTTTGATCGAACGCGTCGAAATGCGTTTAGCTCCGTCGCGAATCGCAGAACGCGACAGTGATTTTGACCAGTGCGTGACGTTCGATGAATTCGTTGTCAACGCCGATGCGATGGCCGACCCAAACATTCCAAACCTGCTGGATCAAGATCCACCAGCTTCCATCCATAGTGAACTACTACGCGACGCGAACGAGCCAATTTTGGCCGCTCGCCTGGTCAAGCGATACGATCAAGATCGCGATGCAAAACTCAGTGCCGATGAATTGGGTTGGACAGCCCAGCGAATCAAACCGCTTGATGCTGACAACGATTCGTTACTGACGATGCAAGAATTGGGAAAAATTTCAAAATTCGCGACGCCGGATGTTTCACTAACCGTGGACCTTGGAAAAGACTCAAGCGAAGCGATGCGATTGGTTGGTGAAAAACCGGCGAACGTTGACGCCACACGCCCGGACCTTGTTCGTCTGAAACGCGGAAGGCTTTCACTGAGTGTGGGCTATCGCCACCGCGATCCGATGCAAGAGGCCCAAACGAATGCCGAAGCGACATTCAACGCGATCGACTTGGACGCCAACGGCTACTTGGATCGCGAAGAGATTACCGACCACCAGCGGTTTGAACGCTATTTGTTTGACGCGATGGACCGAGACGATGACGATCGTGTTTTTGCCGAAGAAATGCTGGCTTATGTCAAAGCGTACACCGAGCCGGCGTCGACGTCTTGCCAAGTCACATTGCTGGACACCGGCAACGGTTTCTTTCAGATCCTTGACCAAAACGCCGACGGACGAATTTCAATTCGCGAACTGCGCGAGTGCGAGGAATCATTGTTGACCGTCGCTGCAGACAAACCCGAAATCAATCCATCAAAACTAACCAAGTCTTTTCGAATCGAAATTCAGCGCGGCGGCGTAGGTTTGTTTGGGCGTGTCGATCGTCCTTCGACTGAAACGCCTGCCGCACTAATCAAACCGCCAAGTGGTCCCATATGGTTCCAACGAATGGATCGCAATGGAGACGGGGATTTGACTTGGGATGAATTCCTGGGACCACGCGACGTCTTTCACCAGTTGGATGCGGATCAAGATAATTTGATTGACGAATCCGAAGCAAAAAAAGCAAACAAGAGGCATCCATGAGCACGTCGACCGAACCAAGTAACAATGGCAAGTTGTTGGACGAAGTAGAAAAGCTTCGCGAAGCACGAACAAGACTACGCGAAGAAGTCGGCAAGGTAATCGTCGGACAAGAGGAGGTCATTGACCTTTTGTTGCTGGGATTGTTGTGCCGTGGACACATCTTGCTGCACGGTGTCCCCGGATTGGGCAAAACCCTGATGGCGCGGACGCTATCACAGGCATTGGATCTGAAATTCAAACGTGTTCAGTTCACGCCAGACTTAATGCCGTCTGACATCACCGGCACTGACGTGATCGAAGAACGCGAAGGCGGCGGGGGTCACCGATTGAAATTTGTCCCCGGACCAATCTTTACAAACTTTTTGCTGGCCGACGAAGTCAACCGGACACCGCCCAAGACGCAAGCGGCGCTG
Source organism: uncultured Pirellulaceae bacterium (assembly GCA_964652675.1). Lineage (GTDB taxonomy): Bacteria > Planctomycetota > Planctomycetia > Pirellulales > Pirellulaceae > K23-9. Next base: position 4,521 of record CAZZDZ010000055.1, on the reverse strand, counting down.
CTCCAAGCGATGCAGGAACAGGAAGTGTCGGTGGGCAACACGACCTACGATTTGGCTCCTCCATTCTTTGTCGTTGCCACGCAAAACCCGATTGAGATGGAAGGCACTTATCCGCTGCCTGAAGCTCAGGTCGACCGGTTCATGTTCAACATCCGCGTCCGCTATCCGACCGTCGCCGAAGAAGCAGCGATCATTCGCGGTACGACGGGAACAACAGCCCCTGAACCCAATGCGGTTCTGACGACTGAGGACCTGCTGCGACTACAAGAAATCATTCGCAGCGTTCCGGTTTCGGACGATGTCGTGATGTACGCCGCGCGATTGGTCAACGCCACCCGGCCAGCCAAGACCAAAGACGACGGAACTGACGTCGTCAGCAAGTATGTGACCTACGGTGCCAGCCCGCGAGCAGGCCAGTCGTTGATTTTGGCTGGTAAAGCCCGAGCGGTTTTGGAAGGCCGCTACCACGTGGATTTTGCAGACGTGCGTGCGTTGGCTCATCCCGTCCTGCGACACCGCTTGGTTTTGAATTTTCACGGTCGAGCAGACAATGTGGATTCGGATGACGTGATCGATTCGCTGCTCGATGCCGTCAAGGAAGAAGCTGTATGATCGCAAAGAACCGCGACGACAAAAGCGCTCATGCCGTCGGCGATGCTGGTTGGCTGAAGCCCGAAGAACTGGCGAAGTTAAATTCGCTGGAACTGCGGGCGCGCGGAGTCGTCGAAGGATTCTTGCAAGGGCTGCATCGAAGTCCTTTTGTGGGCTACAGCGTTGAATTTTCGTCGCATCGAAGGTATGGACCTGGCGATGACCTGCGACACGTCAATTGGAAAGTGTTTGCAAGAAACCGCAAACTGTACGTCAAAGAGTTTGATGCCGAAACGAACTTGAACTTGTACTTGTTCGTCGACGCGAGCCGGTCGATGCAATGCAAAGTCGACGGCGCGATGACCAAACACGATTACGCAGCGACATTGGCCGCCGCGATGGCATCAATCGCGATGAAACAACGCGACGCGGTAGCGTTGGGACTGATGGACAATGGGATCACACAATACATGGACCCGTCGGCCAAACCAGGTCGCTGGGAAGAATGTGTTGAGATGCTTTCGCGGACCGCCGAATCAAAAGTGACCGCACTGGAAAAATCTTTGGACCAGGCGGCGGCATTAGCGCGGCATCGCGGCGTGGTTGTGATCTTTAGCGACTTGGTGGACGACATCGCTGGAATCGAACGCGGTTTGCAAAAGCTACGCCACCGCGGACACGAAGTGGTTTTGTTTCACATACTTGATCCCAGCGAACGTTACTTGGACGACCGAGGACGAATCCGCGTGTTCGATTTGGAAAGCGACGGCGACGTGACGATCGATGTCGAAAGCATCCGCAATGACTACCTCGCTCGCATCGAAAAATGGTGCGGTGAACTGCAAGACATTTGTTTGTACCAGGGCGTCGATCGACTGGAACTGACAACCGACACACCACCGGCAGCGGCCTTGGTGGACTATCTAGTCAAACGAACAACTTGATCAACCCAACACTGAATTTTTCACCACGATGAACTTTGTACAAACCGGATTCTTGATTGCATGCGCAGCGGTAGTGATACCGTTGATCGTGCATCTATTGAATCGCTGGCAAGTACGAACGGTAGAACTGGGCACGATGCGGTTCTTAACGGAAGTCATCCGTGATGGGGCCCAGCGACGAAAAATCCGACGCTGGCTCTTACTGTTTACCCGAATGGCCGTTGCCGCGCTGCTGGCTTTTCTATTTGCTCGACCGTTTCTACCCGAGACGGTTCGGCGTGACGGAGATCGATTAAGAATTGTGTTGGTCGATCGATCGGCCAGCATGGGGATGCCCGGAAACCGTGGTCGCTTGATCGACGATGCGATCGGGGCGGCCACGAAAGGCATTTCGGATCTTGGCACCGACGCAAAAGTTCTGTGGGCATGGTTTGATCGCGACGTCGAACCGTTACCCGACGTAACATCACGCCCCACTGCACCACGTAGCATCGTTGGCGACACCAATTATCTCGCCGCACTCGATTGGGCTCGGAATCGAATCGATTCGTTTCCAAACGCGATAGCCGATGTGGTGATCGTCACTGACTTGCAACAAAGCGGTCTGTCTGCTGACAAGATCGCGACTGATTCGCTTTCATTCCCCAGTGATGTCCCTGTCAGGGTAATCGATGTCGGCCGCCCCGCCGCGAACAACGTCGCCATCACAAACGTGGTGACTCCCGCAACGCGACTGGAAACCAAACAAGATGTCGCGCTGCTGGTCACGTTGTTCAACTACGGAACGCTGCCGTTCGAAGAAGTCCCGCTGAGCGCAGCCGCATTCAATGGCAAACGCACGATTCGATTGAAAAAGTCGATCAACATTCCCGGCGGTCAAGCGCAGGAGATTTCGTTCGATTTTGGCGAGCTCGATCCCGCCACTTGGCAAATCACCATCAGCATGGATATCGATGATGATCTAGAGTCCGACAACGTTCGACTGACTGCGATCGAAATCGCAAAACCCATCCAAATCATGGTTATCGACTCCGGGTCCGAATCAGAGGGATTCGAATCGGAGAGCTACTTTGTCACGACTGCTTTGGAGCAAGATGACGTGGCGGAAAAATCAACTGACCACAATGAAGACGAAGAAAAAAACAGTCGTTTCCACACCGATATCGTCTACCTGGAAGACACACTGCCGCAATCGTTCGACAAACGCACGCATCCGTTGGTCGTGGTCGCTGATTCGTCTGCGGTCCCGACAGGAACCATCCAACAGTTAGAAAACTACGTTCGCGATGGCGGCAACTTGCTTGTCTTTGCCGGGGACGGTGACATGGGATCTTTCAATCAATCGTCCGAGAGCTGGACACAGGCTTCGCTCGCCCCTGGCGAAATGAACTTGCCACAGTCCAGCGGCGTGATGCCTTTTCGAATCAAGTCGATCGAATCGAACAACAGCATGTTGTTACCATTTGCGGATCCGCAGCACGGTGATTTGAGCCGAATCGCGTTTCGCAAACTGCTGCCGGTCACGGCGAACGAATCGACAAAAGTCCTAGCTCGATTCGATCAAGACCGTCCTGCCCTAACCGAGCACACGGTTGATCGTGGACGCGTTGTCTGGTTCATGGCCAGCGCCGACGCGAGCTGGGGAAGCTGGACAACCAGTCCACTGTACCTGCCGTTAATCCAACAAATGGCATCGGATCTTTTGAATTTGACCGGTGAAGGGCCAATTCGATTTCGTGCGATCGGCGACAACCGGCTTCTTGATCAAAACCCTTCGTCGGCGATCAAGACGGTGGCGTTTTCCAAAACAAAGACGGACAAAAGTGACTTAAAATTTGATACTCCAGGTTTTGAACAAGGCGACGGCGCCTTGTACGTCGTCAACGCGCTGGCGAAAGAATCCGATCCAGCGCGGATCGACATCCCGACATTCGTCGATCACTTTCAACTGACGCCTGCTGATCCAGGCAGCACCGTCGTGAGTGCCAGTGTCGCGGGCGAGAAACGAAACGAACTATGGCCCTGGTTGGCTGCTGCGCTGTTCATTTTGTTGATCGGGGAATTCTGTTTAGCCAATCGCACATCAGCTTAATGGGAAATTGATTCGATGAATGCACCAACCGTCAGCCAAAACGTTGCTCAACGTTTTCATGAATTGCGTCGTCGTTACCTTGGCATTCGCCTGGGGATTGCGTTTGCCATCGCCATCACCGTGTTGGCTGGGCTTTGGATCACGTTTTCTGCGATCGACTACGTTTGGGAATGGTCCGCTACTTGGCGAAAGGCTACCGCCATTCTTGGCGCAGTCTTGATCACGGTTTGGCTGGTGCATCGTATCCATACGATCATTCGCGACACGCGACAACGTCGTTTCGCCGCTCAGTTAGAACAAGAATTTGACGGGTTCGGACAACGTGTTCGAACGGTGCTAGAAACCGTCGAAGGCCGCGTCGATGGCCCCGAAGAAATGCTCACCGCCTTGGGACACCAAACGCTTGGCCGCTGGGAAACGCTCACGCCATCGAAAATGATTCCCAACCGGTCGCTCCTAACTGCCGGCGTACTGGGCTTGGCAGGCCTCGTTTTTACAGCGGGGTTGTTCATGTCTGGTGGTGAATGGAAAACCGCGATGCGACGTGCAGTGGGTCAATCGGTTCCCTACACGCAAATGAGCGTCACCCCCGGTAGCCACCGTGTTTTGGAAGGCACGCCGATGGGGGTTTCACTTCAGTTGACCGGCCGCACCAATCGTGATGTAACCCTTCGCTATCGACACATGCCGTTGGCGGATGAGATCGCTGCTGCCCAGACGCAAGACCAACCGCTGGAAGAACCACAGTGGATCGAAACCAACCTGTTGCCCAGTGAACCTAGCGAACACGCCCCCAACGAAGGCGAAACCCCCAACGAAGACGAAACCCCCAACGAAGGCGAAACCGTTGACAAGCGAAAACGCTCGTTTGATCTGGCACTTGGCAAAGCCGAA
>CAZZDZ010000054.1:12117-22886 GCA_964652675.1 uncultured Pirellulaceae bacterium | reverse complement strand
TGTTGCGTTCTGTGTTGCAACAACAATGTGACGCGGGACGCCTTTCATTTGAAATGTCAATTTGACCTTGTGCCAACTTGGCAACGATGATCGCCTCAAGTCATCGTCCTTTTGCGCCCTGGCGAGACTGCACCCGAAGTGTCAGACGGCAGTCGGTCGCGTGCATTATATTGAGTTTTGATTTTATCGTGAAAAACGATACTAATGCGTTTGCACCGAATCCAAAAATTGGTTTCACAATCTACGTCGCTAGATGGTTATATTTAATCGAAATAAACCCACGTAGTACCCACTTCTTGTATCGTTGTCATGATGAACCTGAATTCTAAAGTTGGCATGGTTGCTTTGGCCGTCGTGTTAGGTGCGTCCTGGACGCGGCTAAACGCTCAGGTTAGCCAAATTCGCTTTCCAGCTAATCCGATCACTCACGATGATTTGGTCAAAGATCGTTTGCCAGGCATTCAGTCTTGGCGAAAAGCTTACGAAAAATACAACGAAGACTCCGACGAAATCCGTCCGCTCGCACGAGACTTCGTCGCACTGGCTACTGCCAAAAGCACCTATTGGACTTACTCGGACATCGGTCGGCAAAACCTTGATGACCCCGTCTACTTGCGACTTGGTGAAACTTTGGGGCTGGCCGAGCGACTGGTCAAAGCTGGCTGCAAAGATCCGCTGGTGCTGCTGTTTGCTGCTGACGAAATGAAGGCGGTAGATCGCGTCGACGAACAAACAAGGTTGTTGGACGAAGCTATCGAGCGTTTGCAGTTTTCTAAGTATCCGCGCGGACTGCGATTGTTTTTTCTGCAACGACGCCAGCAGGTCAATGTGGATCGAAACAGAATCAATAAAGACCTGGAGCGTGAAATCTATGCCAATATTCCCGATTGGATCAAGCTTCGCACAGAGATTTGCCCCGCCAGCCAACGTGCGACTTGGCGGCTTGCCGCCTATGCGATAGACCTGCACACCCAACCTCAGTTTGATGTGCTGGAGACAGTCGCTGAAAAAATGATGGCTGACAAGTCATTGGATCCTTGGACGGCCAATATGTTTCGCGCAGAAGTTTGTCACCGACGTGCTTGGAAAGGGCGGGCCGGTGCGCGGCGAGTCAGTGAAGAATTCAGCAACGATATGCGAAAAGCGAGCAAGCATTTTCGCATCGCTCACAAATTGCATCCCGAACATCCAAACGCGGCAGGGTATCTAATCGACATTGCGATGTCCGGCCACGACAATGAATCCGAAGCGACTTGGTTTCAACGGGCAATCGAAGCACAGTTTGATTATGAATTCGCTTATGACCGAATGCTGTGGTCACTGCGTCCGGAGTGGGGCGGCAGCAACAAACAGAAACTTGCTTTTGGTAAACTCTGCGCTGAAACCGAGCAGTACGCGACGATGATGCCCTTGAAACTATTCAAAGCGTTCTCGGATGTGAAACAAAAGGGAGTCGACTGGACTACGTTGATGGCGGATCCAGAACAATACAAACTCGCCACCAAGGTACTGTTGGAAACGCTGGACATAGTCGAAACGGCGGCCTCAAAAGGAAACCAAGAACTAAACAAACAATGGCTTGACCAAAAGATACTAGAACTAAAGTCCAATCTTGTAGGGGTGGCTTTTAACGCCCGCGACTTTGGTGCAGCAGCCAAGTTCTGGGATGATGTTGGTGACAACGCGGGCAGCGTGATGGCCTTTTACGGGCTGGACAACAAAATCAGTCGCTCCATCGCGGCTGCCTACCAAGAATTTGGGGACGAGTTGCAAGCCGTGCCAGCATCCCAACTGGCAGAACCCACGATGGAAGATCAAGCTCGTCGTCTAACCAAACATCTTGAATCCTTGTTAGAAAAAACAAAGGGTCCCCAGTCGCGTTTAGCCTTGGAAACGTGGCTCCACCGCGCCCGTCAATCAGTTCAATACGAATCCGGCAATTGGACTGATTTGGAATTTCAAAAGGAACTTGGACAATGGGAAGGCAATCGAGACCGCATGCAGTATCTTGATCCAGCTAGCGTGCGGATCAATTTGGAATCTAGCAGCGCGTTTCAAACCCAATGCGCGGGCGTTTTTCTGGGGGCCAAAGAAATTTCTTTTGAACTGAGTAACTGGAAAGCGATTGATGTGGCCGGAAAATTCGGCCTAACGATCGGTGACTACAAAGCAGTCTATGCCTTTCACAGCGATCAGTCGGATATGGATCATACCTCCCGCTACTTTTACGCGGACCTACCTAACACGATTGGGGTCGCCCGCTTCGGAGAACAGATAGAAACCAAAAAGATCAAAGATCGCATTCATAAGTTTCACGTTCGGGTCTGGGGCCCTTACTACGAGATATTTGTAAACGACAAATTCGTAACGTCGGGCGAATCAGAAGGATTTGATGCCACGCGCCCCCACATCGGTTTTTGCCAAGACCCAAAATTTCGTGTTAAGGGTGAAATACGACTGTCAAACGTACGGATTCGCAAAATCGATTTTGACCCGCCCAATAAAGACGCTGACGCAGAATCCAAATCGCAATACCTTTCCGATGAAATCAAACGTTATCCACGCCGATACGAACTTCTGTATCAACGTGGCAGGGAAAATTACAACACCAATCAGCTGGGTGATGCAATCACTGATTTGCGCCGCGCGGCGGTTGTCAATCACTCCAGCCCTCAGCCAAACGACTTGTTGGCAAAAGCGGCTGCCAAAGCGGGTTTGTTTGAACTTGCGTTGAACCAACAAAAAGTTGGAATCGCCAAAGTTCACGGCAATGGGCCCTACAAGGGACTCCTCATGGCAGCCCACGCTTTAAGCTTAGCGACTATCCCCGATGACAAACTGCGCGACGGAGAGGTTGCGTTGAAGATGGCTGAAGAATCGATCAAGTTGAAACCGAAAGATAATCCGATCAACTGGCTTGCCATCGCCGCAGCCCAAGCGGAACTTGGCGATTTTGACGAAGCAACCAAGGCGGTTCGCGCTGCCAAGAATCTGAACACTTACGACTACAACAACTATCTGATTGGTGAAGTCGAAAAGGCGATCGAGAAAGGACAACCCTATCGAGTCAAGGTCCAACCGGATCACGAGATCCTTAAAGCGAGCGAATTGGCGAAGCTGTTGTTCCCGGCTACGGAATTCGAATCACCACATCAAAAGGCAAAGTTGGTAAATCAAATCACTGAATCGGCTCACAATACACTTGGCGATGACGAACTAAAACGCGCCTTGCTGGAGCGAAGCGTCGAATTCGCAAGCGGATCAGCGATGGTTGGAGTCGCCTTTGAAGTGATCGACGAACTGCAGTCGGAGTTTGACATTGATGCCAACAAAGCTCGCATGAATTCAATAAAAATCGGTATCGAAAACTGTCCAGCGACCTCCCATGACAAAACCGAAATCACCAATGTCGCGACTAAAGTGATCGAATCCTATGTCAAGCAAGATGAATACGAAGCGGCTATCGAATTTCTGACGGTGTTTCGCAGCGCTTCGGCAAAATGGGCCGATGTAGAACTGAGCGAAGATCTACAAAAACGCGCCGACAATCTTAAACAGTATCAATCCAAGTTCGTCGCCGTTAAGACCGCGATGAAAACTTTGGCCGACAATCCCAATGACAACCGCGCAAACGGTGTTGTTGGCAGGTATCGATTGTTCACTCGTGGTGATTGGGATCGCGGACTAACGTACTTGGCCAAGTGCGACGACATCGACCTGGCTTCGGTCGCAAAAAAAGAACTCGCGGGCGTGGCTGGCGATGCCAAGATTGATGTTGCCAAGCAGTGGGATGCTTTGGCAAGGAAGTCGACGAACGATGTCGAAAAACAATTCTGTTTGTCTCGGGCACTTTCTTGGTATGCCGGCGGGGCGTGTGTAGCAAAAGAGGCGTTGGCCAAGTCGTCGCATGAACGGGGGGCTGAGATTTTTAAACAGGGCGTGACTCAAACGCTTGTACATCCAGACCGCACTCCAAACACCACAACCAAACCGCATCAGTTCATGCATTTTGCAGATCCACCGATGCGATTCCGCGACGCACGCAACGCTGTCAGTAGCGGATTAGGTTTGCCGAATTGGATCGATGTAGACAAACACAGTCTTAGCGGCGAATGGCAATTGATCCAGGACAAACGCAAAAAGTTCCAATCACCCCGCGGCGTCAAAGCAAAGCTGCTACTGCCTGTCGTCGCACCAGAAGAATACGATTTGGATTTGACAGTGAAGCCAATCGATGGAGATGACAAGTCAGGATATCGAACGTTGTTCATTACGCTTGGCGGACCAGACGGCAGTCGATTTCAGATCGCATTCAACGCTCATGAAGACCGGGCGTTTACGGGGTTGGAACGATTGGACGGGAAGCAGTGTTTTGAGAACGAGACGCGTTCGTTGAAAAGTCGATTTAAATTCAATCAGGAAAGCCAACTTTGGATCCGAGTTCGAAAGACGGGGATCTTTGTTCGCGTCAACGGAGACCAAGCCATCAGCTGGCAAGGTGATTTTTCTAGGCTCACAACCGACCCACTATGGGAAGATCCTCGTGGGATTGGATTGGTGGTCGCAACGGATGATAGCGAGTTCATTGTGTCATCGATTCTTTTGCGACCCAAAGCAGAGATCAGGATTTTGAAGGCCGAGTTCGGAGAAGGTAAAAAGTGGGCGGATGTCACGCAGAAGGTTGTCGAAAAATTCAACCGTCACGATGGCGGTCTTTGGAACGGTCCAAACACGTTGAAAAAGGATCCTAGCCCAGGCATGAAAAAGAAGACCAAGATTCGTTTTAAGCGTGACGGTAAAGAGGTTACCACTTGGTTGAATCGTGAAGGCTGGTTCAATTTGCATAAACACATTCGCTAATGAACCCGACCCACCGGTTGGGACAGGAGAGAACTTCTTGCCCGATTCAAACTCGACCAGTTCCGCCCGGGACAGCAGGACTGTCTTAGATCTCGTAAAGCGTGAATAGCTGACTTTGGTAGATGATCTTGGCGTCGCTGGGAACAATCAGATCGGGTTCCTCTTCAGGTCGTTGCCTTTCCTGTCGACGGACCATCGGGCCACGTTCAAAGCCAGGCGAGTGGTGCGGTTGAGGACGGTGTCCCAAAGCTTCATCACTTGGCTTTAGCAAGAGGACGCGATCGTAGGAACTCACGTCGCGAGGCACAGATGTTCGCTTGACGCGAGTACGCATCAAATAACCCGCCCAAAATTCCATCCCGTGTGGCGCCACAACCAAAGTGTTTTCCGAATCGACGATCTTCGTCTTCTTTAGCTCTCTAAGTTCATCCGCTGCTGCTTCTGAAATCACGGGCCCCTGCATGGCCGCCGGTGAAACCAACGTCAGCAGTCCAATCACCCCAAACATCACATTTCGTCTCCATCTCGGGTTGCCGTCCCAATGAAACTTCGTTGCAACAAGCGACAACAATGCGGCGACGGGCACGGGGGTCATCAGTTGAAACCGTACCACCCACACACCTGAAAACACGGGCGCCACCAAGAGCGCGACCCCACACGCTGAACCAATCGCGATCGCCAAATCACAACGCGGCACCAAGTTGCCTTGCAAGTAGAGTTTTTGCAGCACCCAAAATAACCCGGTATAGACCACAACTGACAAAACCAATGCGGCCGGAGAAAAACCAACGACCCTGGCCGACGTCGTGCTAATCCGCTGAACCTGTGATGGCACGAGCCACGCGATAAACAACGTCACCAATGCGACAGCCAATGTGACTTGACCGATGAAGATCACGTTCTGGCGTGAAAGCTGAAGCCGACCACTCAGCACGGCGTAACTCAACAAGCTGCCAACGAGAATCACGCCCGTCACACCGAACGCTCCAATATGCGAAACGCCCGCGAGCACAAAAACGATTGCCAGACACACCCAACGCCCTCTGCTGCGTGGCGAGGCCAATGATTGTCGCATTGCCCAAATGTTGACAGCCATCCACATCATGCCCAGCGAGTTCTTTTGCAAGTCGCCCGCCATACGCATGATCGGAGGAGACATGACTGACAAAACGGCCGCGGCAGCACACAAACAAACCGCTGATCGACGCCCTGTTGACCAAACGAAGCCCAACAGCATGATCGGAATGGCGGTCAACGGCTGAACACATCCATCGAACAAGCGGGCGGACAAACACACGGATTCTTCTAGCGATGTTCCAAAAATCGCCATCATTGCCTTGGCAAGAATCGCTTGGATGTGAAATGTCAGTGGCATCGCTGGCAAGGACAATTCACCATGCAAGATCAACCACTGTGATTGCATCGGATAATAGGCCGCGTCAGTACCGGGTAACAACGCGTGTCGAAAGTTCAAGGCCAGACGAATGAGCATTGCGACGAAAACGATCGCCGTGGTAGCGATGATCCACGGCCACAAGCCGTTTGAGCGCGACTCGTTTGGCAAGTTTTTCTCGTTGCTACGAGAAGCATTCACTATTGAATCACACGATAGAGTTTTACCCAGTCAATTTGGACGGTCCCGAAATCCTGTCCTTTGAAATCGATCTGCTGGAACTCGTTTTCCGATTTGAGTGTAACCATCGGGTCTTTGATGATTTCCTTGCGATCGTTCACTTGAATCGCGATGACACCTTCTTTGATTTCAACGGTGACGTCATTCCACTTGTTCAGCGGAAAGAACTGTCCCTTGATAAAGATCTTCTTTTTCTTTTGAAGCGTTAACTTGGTTTGCTCTTTGCCAAAAATGAACGAATTGACGTGGTGTCCCAGATCAAGCAACGAACCACGGTCGCGTCCCTTTTTGTCCGTTTCGTTGTATCGCAATCGCATACGAACGACAAACGATTTGGGAACAGGTTTTAAAAAGATCACTGGCCGCGTGCCATCGTGGCCATCCCCTTTCGCCTGCATTTTCTTTTGGAACTCTTCGGTCGCGATCGATCCAGTCAGCACTCCGTCTTTGACATTCCACTGAGTCTGCTGACGAATCACCCAGTGCTTGCCGACATCAAGGGGACCATCTGTGTCGAAGTCCTGTTCGTAAATCAGTTCAATCGACTTGAATAACTGTGGAGTGAATTCATCACCCTGGGCGGTCCCACTGTGACAGAGAAAAAGTGAAACGACAAACGATTGGATCAAGACAAGTGGTTTCATGAAAAAATCCATTGACTGAAAGGACGACAACAAGCTCGACGTAGCATAGTCCAATTCGGCGACCAGCGAGTTCTTCGCTCTTCAGGCCTATCCCGGCTTGTCATGTCGCAGCAAGTACTTGCAGAAATCTACCAATCCGCTGAATCGAAACTGGGAATCGACGTACTTTTCGATCACGTAAAATGCAAAATAATACGCACGACAGCTAGCCCAAACGCAGATCGACAACAACAATGCAATGTCCCATCGCGGCAACCGTGCGATCAACAACGTGGCCGACAAAACAGCAACCACGACAAACATCAACCCCTTGGCGTAAATCGCTTGACTGGATCGAAGATCACGAAAGAAATTCATGCAACAGTCAACGTTTGCGCGAGAAATAGAGGGAATCCAAGTTGAACTCATTCTACGCACCGGGCCGCAAAAAGGATCTGCGGGACTTTGCCGATGTCAATTTTTGCTGACGTCAGCGTTTGCTGGCGTCAACGTTTACGGCGAAACCAATTGAACAGATTTTTGATCGCGCGCGGACCGACGAGTGCCGCTCCACCCCACCACGTGATCTGCACGCCGACAAACATTGCCGCGCCGGCGGTTGCCTTGCCTGCTGTTGACAGAGGAAACCAGGGAATCGCGAACAAGGAGAACCAAAGGACTCCCGATAGTCCAATCAAAACGCAACCAAACCGAAAACGCAGTTTTGATTGATCGGTCGAATCCGTCTGGTCGCGTATGTCCGATTGATTCTTGGACACGATTGCATGGCGTCCTTGAGGTTACTTGGGGCTACTTGATCAGCAGTGTTCCAAAATCGCTGGTGCTTTCCCACGAATCATCTTCGGTGTGGTGCCATTTAGCCACAGCGGCTCTCGTTGCGTCACCCGAATTGTCGTTGACTTGAAGTTCCAGGCCCAATTTGGCATCTGGCTTTAGTTCGGTATTTTTGATTTTGATTGCCATTTCGACCAAGTAGCCTTTCTTCGTGGCTTTGGCTTTAGCTTTGATGTTCTTTACGTCGTATCCTTCGCCTTGACCCGACAGTTCTGATTTGTAGCTGACGCGGTATTGGGCATCGTCGTCTTCGTAGAACGCGGTTGCCTTTTTGTTTTGATCCACAAACAACTCGACCGAATCGTGTTCCCAGGGATTGTCGCCAACGTCCGATAGTTTTGGATCGGTGACGCGCCAAAGTGCGTATAGGTGGTCTTTGTCCCAGAGGAGTTTAACCGTCGCGGTGGCCATGTCCTCTTCATCGATCAACAATAAGCCTTCGATCGGTTTGGCTACCTTGACGGCTTTGGCGGTCTTCCAAATCTCATCGACTTCGCCATCGATTTTGGGAGTGCCATTGGTCGCCATTGCAGTACCAGGATCTGACTTTTTGCTCGCCTTGTCACCAGCCGGTGTCTTTTCTGTTTGGTCGTCTGCTTGAGTGTTGACGATCAACAGCATCGAAACGATCAGAGTCGAAGCAATAGGAAGGATATAGCGGTTGAATGGCATATACGATGTCCTGGTAAGAGGCCTTGGTCAAAAACAAGATCCTAACTGCTGACAAAGCGATTGTCCAAACGCGGATCGTATGTAGCGTCTGACCATGCAGCAGCACGCTTTCTGTCACGCAATTTCAAAGGTCAGGTGATTTTCGCATCATGGGTACCATCTAATGCGCCTCAGCGGACGACTTGGCAAACCATAACCAAGTCAGAGGTCAAGCAAAAAATGGTGGCTGTTTCAGATATTTCCTTCCCATCAAATGACTCTCGTTGGCGCCCAGCCCAGAATTCAGCCGAGATTGGTGAAAGTTAGGAAGAAGAGATTTTGCTTTTCTCGTACTTTCAATCCATAATTTGATGAGTGATTTAGATGCGAATCTCGCGTTAAGTTAACTGGCCCCCAATTATCTATCGGTTCGACGATAGGAGTTGAAGTCCCACCAAAACGCCTCGGTGCCGATTTATCGGTGCCATTTAGGCAGCCAAGCGGTTGTGCTTTGAACACATCTGTTCGATCACCCCACTAGGCACTGTGCAAACGAACAGTGCAAACGAACAGTGCGTGCGTCGACGGTTTACTGATGTGAACGATCGCTTGGTCCCACCATAAAGTCATCGGAACATCGATCATGTTGAAGAGGAAAAAGAGCGATTCGCGCTTGGCGGACTTAAAGAGTACTACCTCCAACAAAGCACCCGACATGGGCCAGGTCGCTGAGGCACCATCTCCTAAACCTAAAACTAAAACTAAACGAACCAAGACGGGCACTCGTTCAAAATCACGGCCAGCAGCTCCCAGTACAAGTTCGTCTGCTGCCGCGCCGACTCCTCAACCAGCGCCAGCGCCAAGAAAACGCGCCGCAGCCCCGCCAACGGAGCGTCCAGCTCCGGCGACTCAACCCGTAGTCCAGAAACCTCAGGAGGGGGATGAATTAGTCACTCGGCTTGATTGGAAGCCAATGGTCCTGGTGATTTTAAGCGTCGCACTGCTGGGGTATTTGTTGGCCAGCGGTTTGTCCAAAATCTCCAGCACATTACAAGCCAACCAGGGGCGCCAAACGATCTCGGACGTTTGGCGACAACTGCTAGTGTCAGATGTCAAAATCGATGGTCATCCGACAGCATTGGACGAAATGGGAAATGCTAGTTTCCCCTCGGTTTCAATGGAAAACATATCTGACAAATTAACGTTGCACCGTAATTTGCGGTTAGCTGCGGCGTTGCCAGGAGTCAAATCCCTGAACCTTTCGCCTGTGAACAAACGGGATATCGGAGCCGGTGTTTGTGACGACTCCACGCTCGCGCTAGCAGTCCAGAATTTTCCAGTACTCGATTCGCTAGATTTGAGCGCAACAAAAGTGACGTCCTTGACCGCACTCAATGACTTGGAAGTCCGGGAGTTGCGGTTGATTAACACAACGATCAAGCATGAGAAGCTGCCCGCGTTGGCTCAGTTCTCAAGCGTGACCGACATTTGGGTCGGATGGGACTTTGACAGCAGAAATGCGAACAATTCCATCTTTCGGTCACCCGAGTACAAAGCACAGCTCTTAAACTCACTTTCGAAGATGAAAAATCTTAAGAACGTCTACTTGTACGAGATGAGGTTCGATAACGACGAACGCAAGAAACTTCCTGGCGTCAACATTGAGACCCTGTAGAGATGATCGCAAGATCCTGTGTTTGCCTGTGTTTGTATTCCGCCATTTTGATGGTCACAGGTTGCGGAAAAACGACCGAACCAATGCACCCGGTAAACGGCATCGTTCGGTTTTCCGATGGCAAACTGCTACGCGAAGGAACCGTGGAGTTTGAGATCATGGGGCGCGATAAACCCATGACGGCAAGAGGCGATATCGGTCCCGACGGCGCTTTTCGGTTGGGCACATTCACATTGGACGATGGCGCGGTAGCAGGCCAGCATCGTGTTGTTGTGATCTCCGATCAAGCCATCGGCAATGGAGCCGAGCGGCCGGGCATGTTGGCCCAACAGTCGCTTCATCCAAAGTATCGTGACTTTCGCACATCGCGTTTGGTGTTCGATGTAAAAGAAGGGACCAACAATATCGTCATCGAAGTTGACTACGCATCAGTCAATACCGACGACGAAGCCACGCCGAAACCGTAGTGCCT
>CAZZDZ010000054.1:4601-12017 GCA_964652675.1 uncultured Pirellulaceae bacterium | reverse complement strand
TTCTTTGATATCGATTTCAAACCGGTTGGATTTCCACTTTTCTTTCTTTCCGTTGATATAAATTTCTTTCTTGAATGTTCCCTGTTCGTGCCACGCGCGAAAGACAATCTTTCCCAACGGCAGGTCTTTTATTTCCAGCAAGCCGTCTTTGTTGCTGGCCGCTGCAAACGGATGATCCAGAACTAGCAAGTGAGCCTTCATCCACGGGTGAATGTTACACACGGCCGGTACGACGGCAGGTTCGCTCTTCAAGAGCGGTATTTTTAAGTTACCTCCAACCGGGACCATCACGCCTTTTTGACGGTTATTGAAAAACGCAATGTTGACGTTGTGTCCGACAGGGTCTGGATTGGTAACCAGAAGCGTATCCCCAACTTGCGTGATCAAAACATGCGGTTCAAAACGGCAGTTCTTGTTTGCCAGTTGGAGAATGCGATCCAGAGGTTTTTGTGGCGGTAATTTTGTACCACGACGTCCGGTGTAAACGTGAACGAGGACATCTTGAATGCCTTTGTTTGCTTCGTTCACAATCAAGGTTTCGTTCATCACGCCCGCCTTGCCGCAAAACGCACCAACCGCATTTGCGACAGGTTGAATCTTAGGCACATCGCCCCGGTACTTGAATTGGATCTTTAGCGTGCCGGTTTTTGGCGCGTCAGCCTCTGTTGTGCCGATCTTTTCTTGAGCGATGGCGATGCCGCCCCAAGCCGCCAATACGGAAGCGGCGAATACAGCCTTGCAAAACAAAACACAAATGATGTTCATGAAATCACCCAGACGTAGTAGGAAGGAGCCTCCGAAACAAAAGTGGGTTACACCGAATCGAAGGCTTAGAGGAAGGATCTTCAAACCTAGCGAATTGATTCAGAAACGACAAAGAAAATACGTTGCTTGGAAACGATTGAATCAATTTCGGCGTTTTGTTTCGTGTGTATGCATGACTCACATCGTGTCTATACAGGACGACTTTTTATCAGCCGTGACTGATGAAAAGTCGCTCGCCATCACGGGACCGACCGATCGGTGGCTGAGAATCGGTGATCAGAAATCGTGCAAGTCGCAATCCATTTTCGGTCATCCTCCGCAATCGAGAGTGCAATGCTGGCAGAGATAGCTGAGGTTAGGATAGGTCACCCCAAGTCTTTCAATGGACCCATTAGAAAACCGTAACGGTTCTCTGCAGCGAAAACGGCTCGTCGTTGGGAGCATTTGATTCGGCATCGAATGGTTGTGGGCGTTTTAAAAAGGGCGGTTCGTGTTGAATTTTTCGTCAACCTCCCTACGGCCAAGCACGGAAATCCTCGTGTGCAAAACCGTGCCAGGCGTTGACATTTTTGCCTTGAGAGCCGACAGTGGTTGGTTCGCGATCCCGGCAAACATTGCCAAAATAGGAAGTCGCGATTAGCTCAATCCTTTCGACCCAAGCTCATGTCACCCACTCCCAATCAACCTCAAACGATGCTCGACAAGATCTGGTCCGAGCACGTCGTCCATGCGTCCGAAACTGGCCCGGCTGTTGTGTACATTGACCTGCATCTGGTCCATGAGGTCACCAGTCCGCAAGCGTTTGAGGGGCTGCGAATTAACAACCGTCCCGTTCGACGCCCAGAGCGAACACTGGCAACACCAGACCACAACGTACCAACAAGCGATCGCAGTTTGCCGATCGCAGATCCAATCAGTCGCAAACAGATCGAAACTCTGCGTAACAACTGCGCCGAATTCGGCGTTCAGTTGTTTGACATCGGCGATGTCCGCCAAGGCATCGTACACGTTATCGGTCCCGAAAATGGTTACACCCAACCGGGCATGACGATTGTCTGTGGCGACAGTCACACGGCGACACACGGTGCGTTCGGTTCATTGGCGTTTGGAATCGGCACCAGCGAAGTCGAACACGTGCTGGCGACTCAAACGCTGCTACAGTTCAAACCCAAGACGTTTGAATTGCGAGTCGACGGGGAATTGTCCAAAGGAGTGACCGCCAAAGACATGATCCTGTATTTGATCGGTCAAATCGGAACGGCCGGCGGAACGGGTTACGTTTTGGAATACACCGGTGATTGCGTGCGTGCTCTTTCGATGGAAGAACGCATGACGGTTTGCAACATGTCCATCGAAGCGGGCGCGCGAGCCGGCATGATCGCGCCCGACCAAGTCACGTTTGATTACTTGCGTGACCTGCCAGAATCCCCCAAAGATTTCGACGCGGCGATCGAACGTTGGAAATCTTTGCCAAGCGACGAAGGTGCAGCTTACGATCGATCCAATGTCTATCAAGGCAGCCAGATCGAACCTCAAGTCACATGGGGAACCAATCCCGGTCAGGTTCTCAGCGTAACCGCGGCGACTCCTAACCCATCGGATTTCAGCGACCCGACCGACCAAAAAACCACGCAAGATTCGCTGGAGTACATGGGGCTAAAAGCGGGCACACCACTGCAAGACATCGGCATCGATCGGGTCTTCATTGGATCGTGCACGAATGCTCGAATCGAAGACCTCCGCGCTGCGGCCGCCGTTGTCAAAGGTCACAAGGTGTCCGACAAAGTGGACGCGATGGTCGTACCTGGTAGCGGCAAAGTGAAAGTGCATGCCGAAAAAGAAGGCTTGGACAAAGTGTTCAAAGAAGCTGGTTTTGATTGGCGCGAAGCTGGTTGCAGCATGTGCTTGGCGATGAATCCCGACAAACTGGCTCCGGGCGAACGTTGTGCCAGCACCAGCAACCGCAACTTCGAAGGCCGACAAGGCAAAGGCGGGCGAACACACTTGGTCAGCCCCGCGATGGCTGCAGCCGCTGCCGTCCAAGGACACTTTGTTGACATTCGCGGTTGGGACTACAAAACCTAAATACCACTGGCAGTTTCAATTCCCTTTTGCTCCGACTCTTCCCACTCAAAAAACAGCACACAACCGCTTTAGCCATGAAAGCTTTCACCGTTCATTCTGGCGTCGTCGCGACGATGAACCGCGCCAACGTCGATACCGACCAGATCATTCCCAAACAATTCCTGAAGCGAATTGAGCGAACAGGATTCGGCCAGTTCTTGTTCTACGATTGGCGTTTTCACGATGATGGCACCACGCCCAATCCAGAATTCGAACTGAACCAAGACGCCGTCAAGGACGCGTCCGTGTTGGTTGCCCGTCAGAACTTTGGCAGCGGCAGCAGTCGCGAGCATGCTGTCTGGGCATTGGATGACTATGGATTTCGCTCCGTGATTGCTCCTTCGTTTGCCGACATTTTCTACAACAACTGTTTTAAAAACGGCGTGTTGCCAATCGTCCTGCCTGACGCGGACATCGACGAACTGTTTAAGCGTGCAGAGAACGCGCCCTACGAATTGACCGTAGATTTGGAAAACCAAGTGGTCCGTGACGGCGACGGGTTTGAGCGTTCGTTCGAGGTGGATCCAAGTCGCCGCGAGAACATGCTGCAAGGTTTGGACGATATCGCACAAACACTGCTTGTCGAAGAGAAAATCACAGCGTACGAGAACGCTCGGACTTGGTAGGCCTGTTTCAAGAAAGGCCTTCGCGTTACTGGAGTAGATTGAACGCAATGGCCCGGCTGGGTCGGCAAACTCGTCACGCCAAAACGTTCAGAGTTTACCCCGGGCAAGAGCGTCAATCACTCACAGATTCACATTCACGATTCGCAACGAATCGTGTTTGACAGGCGGACGTTAACGTCGGCTGTTTCGTTGTGGCTGCGACGCCAATTGCATGTGGCCAAAGAGAGTTTGATCACGACGAACGATGTAGAACTTGGCCTTGGGGCCTTTCTGCATGTCGGGGTGCTCCAAGATGCCTTGCAGGTCGTCCAAAGTCGCGGTCTGCCATCCGTGAATACCCAGCAGTACGTCGCCGACTTGGATACCTTGCTCGTCGGCTCCGCTGTCGGGTCGAACCGCGGTCACGTACAAGCCGCCTCGGTAACTGGTCCGCATGCGGCTGTTTAGACGCTTGATCGCGGCAGAGCTGAGCGTTTTGGCTCGCAGGCCGATGACCGACCAAGCGAGATCTGCAACTGGACCGCTGGCGGCGTGGAATGCTCTGTCAGTCGCCAGAGCAAGATTCATCCGCTTGCCTTCTCGCTCCACCGTGATGGGCAGTTTCGTGCCAGGTCGAGTGTTCAGCAGAGCCAACGAGTAATCAAGTCGGTCGTCAACAGGATGTGAACCAACGCGGACCACGCGGTCACCCGGCTTCAATCCCTCCCGTGCGGCAGAACTGCTTGCGGAGACATTGGCAATGGTTACACCATCGCCGTCACG
The DNA here is from genome assembly GCA_964652675.1 of uncultured Pirellulaceae bacterium. Classification (GTDB taxonomy): domain Bacteria; phylum Planctomycetota; class Planctomycetia; order Pirellulales; family Pirellulaceae; genus K23-9. The sequence continues at coordinate 7,740 of CAZZDZ010000054.1, read as the reverse complement.
CGGTCCGCCGTTAGTTCGCAAGCCTGTCGAAAGTCGACTTCGATTGTGCTGATCGATCATCTCGGTAACGATTTCGATCACCTGATCGATTGGAATCGCAAATGCGATCTGTTGAGCCCCGACACGCACTGCAACGTTGACACCAATCATGTCGCCGTTGATGTTCAGCAGTGGTCCACCCGAATTGCCCGGGTTGATTCCCGCACTGATTTGAATCAGGTCGCGGTAGTCCTGAGTTTCGTTGACCGGCACATCACGATGCAACGCACTCACGATGCCTTCGGTACTGGTGTGAACGTAGCCATACGCATTGCCAATCGCGATCACCGTTTCGCCGACCATCAGGTCTTCGCTGGTACCACGTGGAATCGTTGGCAGCAAGCTTGAGGTGTTGACTTTGATCAAAGCCAGATCACTTCGCACTCTTGAAGCCACCAATTCTGCGTTGGTTTCTTCGCCGTTGTGCAGAGTGACGCGAATGTTATTGACGTCTTCGACAACATGGTAGTTGGTGATCACGTACCCTCGCGGGTCGATCACCACACCAGTTCCCATGCCGTTTACATGACGGAACGAATTGGGATCGCCCGCTGAACTTGCAGCAGTGTTCCGTACCGTCTTCTTTCCGTGAATATTGACAACCGCTGGTGATGCGCGACGAATCGCCATCACAGTCGGAGTCTCTCTAGGTTTTTTGGTGCCCGGTGACGCACTTTGGCCGTGGGAAGCCAGAGGGGTCGCCTGCATGCAAGTAGCTATCAAGGTGAAAGCCAAAAGCAATCGGCCAGAGGCCAGGGCTAGTTGGATCATTGGTCGCATATATCCCGGTACCCGCCGAATGGTTGGGATGTTTGGTAGTTGGCGGATATTACGGGCATCCGCCGTTCTTGTACCGATATCACCGGTACGATCCTCTGCATCGGAACAATCGGACGCTGTGCTTGATGCACGTGGGTGCGCGCCGCAAGGTTTACCACGCTTATCAGCCGCTCGGCTCCATCCGAGACCAGTGAATTGCATCACCAGTCATTTCGGGGGAAAACCATCGGAAATTTGGTTCTCGCGCTGCGAAATTGGTCGACTTTGCGGGCAAGCCGACTCGGTGTGAAACTGACACCGAAAAGTAGATGCACAGGGCAGGTTTCGGTTACAAATGTTCAATGCGATGACAACCGCGCGAAATCGAGTCAAAGTTTGCTGGCATATTTTTGCCAAGACTCTGGTCAATTTGGCGAATACAAAACGAACGTCCAATAGCGAGATCGCCTTGCTATGCCCCAGCGCTCCTCAGCAGCCGCAAATCACGCCGAAGAGCTGGTCGCGCCAAAGAACTGCTCGCCAACTAAACTGATTTACACACGCTTCGTTATTTAACAGAGAACCATTTTGTGGAAACTCCCATTCGCTTGACTGCAGATCAAAACCAGGATTCACCTGGCGATCTGGTGGCAGAATCAAGCATTGCGGACGAACCCATCATGGCGGAACTGGACGTCGACGAGCCCATCCTGGCGGAGCTGGCTGATGACGGGGAATCCAGCATTACTGAAAAGGCTGGACTGATTCGGCGTGCGTTTCGCGGTTCCGTCTGGTTGATCCGAACAAGTTTTTGTTTTGCGTCGTTGACCGCTTTGCTTGCCGTCCTCACGGCGATCCCCGTTTTGCAATTCATCGCATTTGGATACTTGTTGGACGTCGCTGGCCGGCTAGCACAAGGCAATACGCTTCGCAAATCCGTTCCCAATTTGGACCGTGCCGGCAAGATTGGGCTCGCTTGGTTGGCGTTGTTCATTGTTTCGCTATTGCCCAAGTACCTAGTGACGCTTGAATCGATATCGCAATTGATCAACCCGGGATCAGAACAAGCCGCAGGGTTGCGATTTGCAGCGGTCGCATCATCGATGCTGGCGATTGCTTACCTGATGTGGGCCTGGGTACGAAGAGGCCAATTGCGTCACTATTTTTGGCCCCAGCCGATACGCTTTCTAAAAGAAGGCTGGCGATGGAGCACATGGAAAGATGCCCCCGATCAACTTTGGGATTTCACTGTCTCTTTGGAATTGCCAAGGTTGTTTTGGTTGGGCGTGCGCGGTGCGTTGGCGACGATTGTTTGGTTGGTCCCGGGAATGATCATGATCGCCGCCAATCGTCAAGGCAAAACGGGACTCGCTGGACTTGTCGGCGCACTTGCGTTGTTCGCGATGGGCATCGTGCTGCTCTACCTGCCGATGCTGCAAGTCAATTTTGCTGCTGAAAACAAATTCAAGGCGATGTTTGACGTTCGCCGCGTGCGATCCGATTTTCGGCGCGCACCGTGGGCATGGTTGCTAGCGATGACCTGTGGACTGTTGATACTGCCCATTCCGTTGTACTTGTTGAAAGTTCAAGCAATCCCTCGCGAAGTGGCATGGTTACCCTGCTTGGTCTTTATCGCGTTTATCTTGCCAGCAAGAATTGCCGAAGGCTTGGCATTGCGTCGAGCCCGCCGTCGAACGGAGGATCCAACGGGTCGCTGGGCCACGATTTCAAGAGTTTCCGCACGTCTACTGATGTTGGTCGTCGTCGGTACCTACTTGGCATTTTTGACGATATCGCAATTCACTAGCTGGGATGGACTTGCGACCTGGGTCGAACAGCATGCTGTCCTATTGCCGCGCGTCCCTTCGTGCTGGGCATCTAGCGGAAAACGCGGGCAATGATCTGAAACCAGGGAAATACCAACGCAGTTGGACCTTTGACCGACAATCGGCAGCAGAGAACCACCGATCAGTTGCTACAATTAGCCATGTTGTCCTCATGCGTGCTATCGATGCTCTTCTCTGAACTCTGCGGTCATGCCTCCAAGAAACTTAAACATCATTCTTATCGCTTTCTGCGTTTCACTGCTTTGCTATGCCACCTACCGACGTGCTCGGACGGCGATGATCGTGGGGGACGCCGTGGAACTGATCAACGCCTATTATGTCGAACCTACCGATACCAAAGATCTTTTGACTGCGGCGATGGATGGCCTGACTGGATCGTTGGACCAGCACAGTAGTTTTATCCCCGGCGACGCTTACGACTCGTTTCAAGACAGTATCAACCAAGAATTTGCTGGCATCGGCATCTTTGTTGAACAGCCCGAAAAAGGGAAACC
>CAZZDZ010000054.1:2747-4501 GCA_964652675.1 uncultured Pirellulaceae bacterium | reverse complement strand
GAAACAAAACTTGTTTCGATGACGATCCCTCGAAAAACCATCGCCTTGGAATCCGTCATCGGCGACCATCGCAGCGAAGACAATAAGTGGGTTTATCGATTGGAGTCGGACCCAGACATCGCCTACATCCGGTTAACCAGCTTTGGGGAAAAAACAGTACGCGAGCTGCAGCAGGTTTTAACCAACCTGAACAACGAATTCGAAGCACTCGTGTTGGACTTGCGCGGCAACTCTGGGGGGTTGCTGTACGCAGCCCGCGACGTGAGTGACATGTTTATCGACAAAGGACGAATTGTTTCGACGAAAACACGCGGCGGAGTACTGGAAGAAGTCTACGATGCCCAACCTGGCACTCTGGTCGCGCCGAACAAATTGCTGACCGTATTAATCGACGGGGGATCAGCGAGCGCCAGCGAAATTGTGGCCGCTTGTTTACAAGATTCTAAACGGGCAGTCGTCGTTGGCACACGCAGCTACGGAAAAGGCACGGTGCAAAACATTTTGCCCCTACAATACGGTCGCAGCGCATTGCGATTGACCGTCGCTCGCTACTACCGACCAAGCGACAAGAATATCCATCGATCCAAAGACGACACCGAAGAAGACGAATGGGGAGTCAAACCCGATGAAGGATTCCAGGTTACGGTTGATGACGAAACACTGATCAAACTTGGCAATCGTTGGCGTGAAGCCTCGTATCCGCTTTTGTCGGCGCCCAAAACATCGGATCCAGATGCCACCGAAACACCAACCAGTTTGACCGTCGATCCGCAATTGAAACGGGCCGTTGATCATCTTCGCGAGAATCTTGACGGGAAATCCTCTCCCGAGGTCGATTCGAATCTGGAGCCCCAAGAGCCCGAAAAAGTCGCTGCTTAGGCTGATTACGGGGCTTTTTACGCCGCCACCCAACATGGGGCCCCGTGTTGGACCCAATCGGGGATGGAAAAGGTTTGCCCCTTTCAATCGGTATAATTACATTCAGTGTTCCAGCTTAATCAATGCTGTAAAACATCTTGTCGCTAACCGATACCTCTATTCGAGGACCTTCTAAGAATGAACAAAATGATTCGCATCCTACCAGCAGCCCTTTTTCCAGCGGCCCTGTTTGTGGCCCTGAGCGGCCTTACCATCACGCCAACGGCAACCGCCCAAGAAGCAGTGTTGGCTGAAATTTATGGGCGCGGCGTACACGCTTTTTATTCTGGGCAACACGACCAAGCACGCCAGATGTTTTCCAGCGCGATCGATAACGGGATTAAAGATCCCCGCGCCTATTACTTTCGTGGCATTGTTAGTTCGATGCAAGGAAGATCGTTCGAGGCAGAGTCGGATTGGAAACAAGGCGCCATGTTGGAAGCCCAAGCCGGTTCCAACCCTGCTGTTGGTCGCTCGCTCGCTCGGTTCCAAGGTTCGGCGCGTCTAAAGCTGGAACAGATTCGACAAACCGCTCGCTTACAAGCATTGTCGCTTGCGGCGTCTCGATCGAATTTCCGCACAAACGAAATTCAGGCGGCGCAACCAGGTTTTTCTGCTGGCTCGGGAACACGAACTCCACCACCACCTGCGATTGTTGGCTCGAGCACACGATCTCCATTACCTGGCGCTTCGCCAGCACCAGTGCCACCGATTGCTGATGACGATCCATTCAAAGACGATTCGACCAGCATGGCATCAGGCAAACCGGAGATTGAATCCGATGATGCATTGAAGGGAGCCGACTCAAACCCGTTTGGTAAAGATGACGCCATGGG
>CAZZDZ010000054.1:0-2647 GCA_964652675.1 uncultured Pirellulaceae bacterium | reverse complement strand
GACAGGTGGTAAACAGCAAACGTCGCCAACCAATGTTCGCCTTCGTAGTGACCACTGGTGACATATTTCAGGCCGGCCTGTGCGTGCTGCTTGATACTCTCGCGCAGCTGCGCCACTCGCGGATCAGATTCTGGCAACGCGTCTGCGATTCCTTTCATCGTCCAAGCTCGCGACAGATTCAGCCCCGCAAGGTGGACCAGATGTCCGTCTGTCACGTCGCTTACTTCCACGGGCGTCATCATCGCGCCCATCTCGCGTTTGGCCAATTGCGGCAAAAATCCGTCTAGCCAAGCAACATATTTTTCTCCCGTCAAAACACGTCGCATCAAATCCGCTTCGTTGAACCCGGACGAAAAGAAATCATGACCAGACGGTTCGTAGTGCGCGGGATAATTCAAATCGTTGCTATAAAACTGCTTGGCCTTGTCGACCAACAATCCCTCCAGCGTCTTGCCCTGTGTTTCGCGTGCCCCTTTTCTGCTGCGGGCATAGTCAAGCAACATGCCCAACGCAAAACCCGTGTCCTGGTGAACACCAGTGCGGATTGGGAATTGCAATTTGGGTAGATAATCCATCATTCGTTTAACAATTTGCTCTTCCAGCGGACGCAAATTCTTCAACCAGCGTTTTGCGTCAACGTCGTCCCAAGATTCCAATTCGCTCACCAATTGCATCAACCAAGCCCAGCCATACATGCGCTCGAACGACCTGTTGTATTTAGCGGCAAAGTACTCAGCTTCTTTGGCAAGTTTTTCGGCGGTCAGTTGTTCGTTCAACGCGGTGCGAATTTCGTCAGCGTTGTCGGCATCGGGAAACAATCGCAGCAACCGCGCCAACATCCAATGACCATGTACGGACGAATGCCAATCAAAGCTGCCATAGAAAACGGGGTGCATCGCTTTGGGAGAACGAACGTCGGCTGCCGAATCCATCACATTGGATGGCTTATTGGGGAATTCTTGCACAATCCCCTTGAGCGCAAGTTTGGCAAACGCCGCTGCCTGTGACTGAGTCAGTTGCCGTGTCTCTTTGGATTCCGTATCCGATTGGCTCATCGATTTGGATTCCATAACAAGACTCGTGATGCAGACGGTGACAAGTATCGTGGCGACGCGATTGACAACACTGTATCGCATGATGATCTCTCAAAGCAGTTTTAATGGGGGGTCACGAAAGTAGCTCTGCGGCTCACGGATATCATACGCGGGCGACTTGATTGACACACCTCGTCGGGTTATTCGCTCAGGGCAAAGCACTTTTTGAAACAGGACGTGCGTCCGGAATACCGCACGCAGCGCCAGCAAGGGAATCCTTGGCATTGACAGGAGATTCACTTGCTGGCGCTGCGTGCTAGTAAATTCTCTAGTGCTATCGGTTCCGCCCGATTGGTGCCGGAAAGGTTAGATTTCATGGTTGACTTGGGCCCGGCTAAAGCAAACACTGTGAGGTATCTGAAATGCGTTGCGATTCGCTTCGCTGTTTTTCTTCACTCGTGTGTCGGGTTTGCGTCGTCAAACCCCGTTCATGCCATCATCGAAACTTCGCCGCCAAATTGCTTGGGAGGCGGCCCGGTTGATGTACTCTCGCGAAGTCCCTGAGTACTACCAAGCCAAAGAGAAAGCGGCTCGTCGTATCTACAAAGGTTGGATCAAGCCAGCCGACTTGCCCAGTAATGCTGAAATCCGTGACCAAGTTCAAATCTTGGCACGGCTACACGAAGGTGCCACGCAAGCGGGCAAATTGCAGGAAATGCGATTGCGTGCCGCTTGGTGGCTGCGTCACCTGAGCGAATTTCATCCGCGATTGATCGGTAGCGTTCTCAATGGATCGATTCGCGAAGGATCTGACATCGACATTCACGTGTTTGCGGCCAATCCCCACTCGATCACAAATGGGTTGGACGAACTGGGCGTGTTTTATGAACTGCAGCGCAAACGGATTCAAAAAGACGGCGATGCTCGCGTGTTTACGCACATCCACGTTAAAGATGAGTTTCCAATCGAACTGACCGTCTACCATCCATCGCAATTGGGATTCCGGTTTCGTAGTTCGATCACGGGCAAGCCGATTGAAAAAGCCAGTCTTGCGCAATTGGAACGCTTAATCATGATGGAGCATGATATCGATCCACAGCAGCAAGCGGCGAGAATGTCCGAAATGGACACCCGACCGGATCGGTTCGCAGTGTTCTTGGCTTTGTTGGTACCGCTTGAAAATGTTCGCCAACATCCAAAGTATCACCCCGAAGGCGAAGCCTTGTTTCACTCGATGCAGGTGTACGCTCTGGCCAAGGATGAAATGCCGTACGACGAAGAATTCTTGCTGGCCGCGCTGTTACACGATGTCGGCAAAGCCATCGACCCGCATGATCACGTGCTGGCAGGGTTGGAGGCACTAGAAGGATTCATTTCGGATCGTACTGGGTGGTTGATCGCTCATCACATGGAAGCTCACAAGATTCATGATCGCAGCATCGGGGCAAGACGACGCAAACGTCTCGCCGCTCATCCGCTTTTTGACGATTTGATTTTGTTGGGAGAATGTGACCGAAATGGCCGTGTTCCCGGCGCGGACGTCGATTCGCCCGAACAAGCACTCGACTACATCGAGCAAATCGAAGAAATGTTCGGATAGCACAAAGTGTCCG
>CAZZDZ010000053.1:2077-23250 GCA_964652675.1 uncultured Pirellulaceae bacterium | reverse complement strand
TTGCCTTCAAAGGATGCGAACTCAACAATCAAGCGATTGTGTCGGGAGATCGAAGCTTTGCCCGAAAACGTGCATCAGCAATGGATTCGTGCTGACGAACGAGAATTCTTTGTTGGATACCATGTCGGCGAAAAACCGCATTGCTTTGTTGAACACTTGGAAACCGACACATTGGATTTGGTGCATCGCCACAACGCCAGTGTCCGTGTCGCTTTGTACCCCGCACCAAACGAGGACGGTTGATGGGCCAGGTGCTCGCTTTGAACGGCGATGTCGTGACTTCGGGTGCCGAGTGTTGTCTTTTTTCTTGAACCGTTTCCTTGAATTGGCGCTTAAACTGGCTCCAGGCAATGGTTGGGGCGTGCAGGAATTCTCGTTTCTTCAATTTTGGCGCCCCGTTGAACCATATTTATGGCCGGTTCGTATAATCGGCCGGATTTGCTTGCGGGGGCACTTGAGCGTCGATAGACTGGCAAGCGAAAGTTCTCCGGAGATGGAGTGTCATTCGGGGTTTGCAGCGTGACGTTTTTAACATTTCACTTTTTACGGGGGCGCGGATGAGCGTCGATACTGGGGCCGATGCGGCGGCAAGGATCGAAGAGTTTGGACGTAAAGTACAATCGATTCGAGACGCTTTGCGTGAGGTGATCGTTGGGCAAGAAGAAACGATCGACCAACTTCTTATTTGTGCGTTAACCGGATCACACGCACTGCTGGTCGGTGTGCCAGGTTTGGCAAAAACGCTGGTGGTCAAGGCACTGGCGGCAGCGTTTGACTGGGATTTTTCGCGAATTCAATTCACGCCCGACTTGATGCCGTCGGATGTCACCGGCTACGAATTGATGGGGGCGTCGCGGTCCAATGGTAACGGCGAACCATCGATGGTCTTTCGCCGGGGACCACTGTTCGGCAACCTTGTTCTTGCTGACGAAATCAATCGCGCGACTCCAAAAACTCAATCTGCGTTGCTCGAAGCGATGGCGGAACGTCACGTTACGGTCGCCGGCGTGACTCATGATATGCACGATCCGTTCTTGGTCGTCGCAACACAAAACCCGATTGAACAAGAAGGCACGTATCCGCTGCCCGAAGCTCAGTTGGACCGATTCATGATGCAGATTCATGTGGGCTATCCAACCGCCGAACAGGAAAAGGATATTGTTCGACGCACGGCCGGACGGACACCGGATCTACCAAGTTCAACATTGTCCCGCGAAGCTTTCTTGGAACTGCGCGAACTCGTGATGGCGGCTCCTGTCCCGGACAACGTGATCGATGTTGCGGTCGCGTTATGTCGGGCAAGTCGGCCAGAACAAGAATCTGCCAGCGAGTTTGTTCGCCAGTATGTTGGATTTGGCGCGGGGCCACGCGGTTCGCAATGTTTGGCGATGGCGTCCAAAGCTCGTGCTTTATTGGCCGGGCGCGCAGTGCCAAACGTCGATGACATTAAATCCGTCGCGATTCCGATTTTGCGGCATCGTGTTTTAGGAAACCATCGTGCAATCGGCGACCAAATTGACGCCGACGCAATCGTCGAGCACCTCATCAGCAAGGTTTAATCGTGAGTGCGGCTGACTCCCAAGCAGCGACATCGCGATTTCTTGAACTGCGGCAACTGGTTGCACTTGAGCATATGCGTTTTGTCACGCCCAATCGTGTCGACGGTCCGTACAGCGGTCGACATCGCTCACGCGCGATGGGTGGTAGCGGCGAATTTGCTGACTACCGGCCTTATACGCCTGGCGATGACCTGCGTCGTTTGGACTGGCGCGTTCTGGGTCGGACGGGACGCAAATACATCAAACGTTTTCAAGAAGACACAAACCTAGCGTGTTTGTCGGTGATCGATTGCAGTGGTTCGATGCAGTTTGACGGACAGCCCACCGAAGCTGCTGCGACTGGGTGGTTGCGACGCAAGGCCAGCGAGTTGACTTCGTCGAAACAGGCTCCCGACAAACTGACGTACGCACAGTACTTCACGACCGCGCTGACTCACTTGATCACACGCGGTGGCGACCAAGCGGGGTTGGCGTTGATCGGTGACGCTTTGCATTCGTTTCATCCGCCGGGCAGTACAAGCACGCACGCCCAAGGTTTGTACGAAGCGATCGAAGGCATTGAAACACGTGGCGAATCGAAATTGGCCGAAGGGCTGGACGAGATCATCGGGCGAGTATCGGGGCGCGGCGTCCTGATGTTGATGAGCGATTTTTTAGTAGACGATCCACGGGAGTTGACGGCTTCACTGCGCAAACTTCGGCATCGCGGTTGGGAGATCGTTGCGTTGCATCTGATTCATCCTGCCGAAGAAACGTTGCCCGAAGGTGTCGCGTTTCAATTCGAAGGACTTGAGGGCGAAGCAAGTGTTCGGTGTCGTGTTGGCGAGATCCAAGAGTTGTATGGCCGACGATGGCGAGAGCATTTAGACAAAACGCGAAGCATTGCGACTGCGATCGGTGCCGACTATCGGGCCATCAGCACTGCGACCAGCTATTTGGATACGCTTGGCCAATTCCTTGTTCAGCGAGCGGGGTAACGGCAGATGTTTGTGAATCCCATTTTGCTGTTAATCGGTTTGATTGGCGCTGCGATTCCGGTCGTCGTTCATTTTCTGACTCGCCCCAAACCGCAGCGGATGCCTTTGAGCACGATTCGATTGGTCAGCGACGCGTTGCATCAGCGGCGCAGCAAAGATCGTTTGCGTGATTTTTTGGTGTTGCTGTTTCGTTCGTTGGCCGTCGCGATGTTGGCGTTGGCGATCGCCCGCCCGTTGCTTAATGGCGATTCGGTGGCCAATAATGACGACGATGCTGATCGGGTCAAAATCGTGTTGCTTGACGTCAGCCAGAGCATGGCTGCGATCGATGGCGCGGCGACGCGACTGGACCAAGCACGCGCGGCAACCGCAAAAGAACTGCAATACAAACCGGGGCTTGCTGCAAATCTGATGTTTGCATCCAGCAGCACAAAGTCTGTGTTCCAGGCCCCCAGTGCGAACTTCGGTCTGCTTCGTGAACGACTTTCTGACGCGGACGTTTCGCCGACAGGTTTTGATGCCGCAGCGGCCTTCGAGTCGGTTAGTCAGCAATTTGCGAAATCGTCGCCCGATGCGATTCGCGAATTGGTCATTGTCAGCGACTTTCAACGCAGCAGTTGGGCGCGGGCCAATTTTGCGGACTTGCCAGCCGATACCCAAGTTCGATTGGTCTCGATTGGCGGCGAGAAGCCGCTTGGGAACTTGGCGATCAAACAAGTTCGTTTGTCGTCAGCGCCAACCGTTGGCAAGGCCGTCACCGTGTTGGTCGAAATTGCCAACCATAGTGATGACGCACGCACGATCCAATGTCGTTTGGAATTAGGCCGAATCAACCAACAATCAAGTGCAACGCTACAGCCACAGAGCGAGACGACGGTGCAAATTCCTGTCCAGTGGAAAGGTTCAGGCTGGCAAACAGGTGTGGTGAAGTTAGTTGACGTGAATGATTCGCTACCAGCCGATGACCAAATGCCGTTGGCCTTTGGTGTGCGTCCGGAACAACGGCTTGCGATCGTCACCGAAGCCAGACGAAACGCTCCCAGCGGAAGCTACTTTATCTCTCAAGTTCTTTCGCGGGGTGATGAAACGAATTCAGACGGAACGTCCACCGATGAGTTTCTTGCTTCGGTCACTCCGTCGACTTTGGACACGCCAGCCGCTCAGGCAGCACAAGTTTGGATCGTGACGGATGTCGAATCATGGGATGATGCGACGGCGAAGCGCGCGGCGGCATGGCTGCGTCGCGGAAAATCGATCTTGTATGTCGCTCGCGGTCCAGCGGACGCCAATAACTTGCAGTTGATGCAAAAAGAACTTGGTAGCGACATGCAGCCACCGGTGCAACTGATCGCTTCGTTGGAGTCCGATCGTCGCAAGGACCTGCGGATGCAAGAGATCGACCAAACAAGCGAACCGTTCAGTGCATTTGGCGACAGCCTAAAAGTAACCACCGCGTCATGGCGTTTCGCTGGCGGGTTACCAACCAGAACGCTCGCCGGCGCAGGAGTCGATTCGGTGGCGGCGACACTTAGCGACCGGTCTGCCCTCTTGTACTTCACACAAGTCGGCGCGGGAAAGCTTGCTGTGCTGAATGCGGATCTAGCGAAAAGCAACGTGGCATTCCAAGCTGGCTTTGTGCCATTGTTGATCGAGACGATTAACCGGTTGAGTAGCGCCGACGGAAGTGCAGCGGGGACGGTTGCTGGAAATCCAATCGTGCGTGCTCTGCCCGCTGACGTTGGAAACCGTGACGAGCTTTCGATCCAACGCGATGGTTCAGATGACGACGCGGCGACACAGGGCGGCAGGATTCTTAATCAAGATTCCATGTTGGTTTGGAGTTGGCCAACGACAACGAAAACCGGCGTCTATCGAGTCGCCGATGCGAACGAAAAAACGCTGTGGGCCGAGGCCGTTCGGAGTGATCCAGCCGAGCAAGATTTGAGGACCATTTCCGAGGACGTAATGGTGTCACGTTTGTCCGGCGGCCGCGAATTGCAGTTTCAAAAAGCGGGTGGGGATGGGCCACAAACGGACACGCTTTGGGTGTGGGCCGCACTCGCGATGCTTGGTTGTGTGGTGACGGAGTTGGGTACTTTGATTTTCTTCCGTTCATGAGTCGGATCCTTTGATCGATCAGTGCAATATCGTCGAAACACTTTCAACGCTTGGCAGCGAGAGTTTTGTCTTGCCGTTGGCGTGGCTTGATTGGCAACCGCGAGTGCCGTTGCCGCTCTGGCTGGCGTTGGCGTTCTTGTTGGCAGTCTTTTGGATTGCGTACGTTGTTCGTTCCAAAGGCGTGATCCCCGCAACGCGACGCCCTTGGATCTTGGCCATCATGTTGATCGCTGGTTCGATTCCATTGATCTTGTTGCTAAATCCAACCTGGGTCCAACCTCTACCGCCGCCCGATGGTCGTCCGCTGGTGACGGTGCTGCTGGACACATCCGCCAGCATGGATGTGGCTGACAAAGACGGCGACACACAGACTCGATTGCAACGTGCTCAAACGCTCGCCGACAAAGTGACCGCGTCGTTCGATGAGACCTATGAAAAGCGGTTGGTCAGCTTTGACGCGTTGGCTCGCGGGGCTGATTCTGAATCGGTCGTATCAACCGAATTAGGCAAGCGAACGGATTTGGCGGCCGCCATCGCGATGGCCGCCCAGAGCGATCGGCCGCGTGGGCAAGCGGTCGTGTTGATCAGCGACGGGATCCACAATGTTGGCCCCTCGCGTCGTGCGGTTGCCGCGGCACAGGCGGCGCGCAGTCGCGGTGCCCCCGTGTTTCCGATTTCGGTTGCCCAAAGTGTGGTGGTCAAGAACTTGTCGTTGGAAAGCAACGCGGGCAGCCGACTGGCTTTTGTGAATCAACCGGTGCAACTGTCGGCCAAAATCGTCAGTCGTGGCTTCGACCCAGCGCCGGCCAATGTCGTGTTGGAAAAAAATGGCGAAGAAATCGAGACGCAAAAGGTGATTTTGAAATCGGACGACACACAAGAAGTTTCCTTTACAGCGACTCCCGATAAACCGGGGCTCTATCGCTACAGCGTTCAAATTGATTCGCTGCCGGGCGAAGCGACGACGGACGACAACCGATTGAGTTTGCTGGTTCGCGTGATCGATTCGCCCATCGGAGTCTTGTTGTTGGAAGGCAAACCGTATTGGGATAGCAAGTTTCTCGCACGCAACCTTTCAGCTGACCCGTCGATCAAGCTTGAGAGTTTGGTGATGTTGCGTGAAGATCGGTTCATGCACCGCACGCAAGGGTCCAGCCAAGTCGTCGAAGCAGCCGCAAAGCCAAAAGCGACTGAAACAGATTCTTCTTCAGGAGACCAGCCGAGCTGGCAGATCCTCAGCACGCCGGCTTCCGTTTTGGGGTCGGCAGAAGCGTTGCAGAAGTACCAAGTGATCGTGCTGGGACGCGATTCCGAAGCGTATTTGAACGAAGACACGTTGGCGAGGTTGCGAAATTGGGTTGCCACTCAAGGAGGGTCGCTGGTTTGCGCACGCGGAACACCCCAGTCGACGCTTTCGGAAAAACTAGGCCGCATGTTGCCTGTGAAATGGTCGCGCGGTGCCGAACGCAGATTCCGCGCTCAAGTCACCGAGGAATCCCAATCAGAAGGATGGCTGACCGCCGAAGATTCCGATCCGCTTGCGTCCATGCCATCGCTGGTGACGTCCGCGGCGCCAGAAACGCGAGGCGGTTTACCGAGGGTTTTGGCGACCAGCGACGACGGCCCCAACTCGATTCCCATTGTGACTTACCAACCATACGGCGCCGGTCGCACCGTTGTGGTCGAAGGAGCGGGGATGTGGCGTTGGGCGTTGTTGGCGCCCGAGTTCGCAGCCGCCGAAGAAACTTATTCGAGCGTTTGGAATGGATTGCTGCAGTGGTTGGTATCACGCGTCGCACTGTCGCCGGGCCAAAACCGAGCACTGCAAAGCGAACAATTGCGATTCAGCACGGACGAATCCGCTATCGCCACTTTGCTGGTCCGCGATACCGTTTCACAAAGCGAATCACCGACCGTTCAGTTGACTCGCGACGGTGATGAAAATGTCGTCACGGTTACTTGCGAACCTGCTGGCGATCAGCCCGGTGTCTATCAAGCTCGGTTTGGTGAACTCGCAGCCGGTAGCTATCGCGCAACGCTGGTCGATGCCGATCAAAGCGATCGATCGGTGACGGCATTCGAAGTCCGACAGCCAATCACTGAACGACTGGAACTTAGCCCGCGAGACGATTTGTTGGCAGCGATCGCCAAACAAAGCGGCGGTCAACTGCTGGCAGCCGATGATGCCAGCGTCATCGCAGAAACGATTCACCAACAACTGATCGACGATTTGCCGATCGAGACACGCCGGACTCCCGCATGGGATCGATGGTGGGTGCTACTGGGCGTCCTGGGATTGTGGACAGCGGCATGGACCGTCAGGCGACAAAGTGGGTTGGTATAAAACAATGGATAATACGATGAACAAAAGACAGCCCAATTACCGGAGGCCAAACTGATGGCTAGTGTTGTCGCTCCGACGGATTCCAATTCCGACGCTCAAACGTCACTGCAAAGCCGACTGCGCTCGGTCGCCAACCGAATGCGGGCGATCGGCACGTGCGATTCACTTTGTTGGTTGCTGGCGATCCTTGGTATCGCCCTGCTCACGCTCGCTTGGTTGGACATCATTTGGCAATTACCAATCGGTGTGCGAAAAGCCATCGTGCCGATCACGGTTTTGGCTGGCCTGGGCGTTTTTGCTTGGATGATGCATCGTCGTTTCTTGGACACCAGCAACGTCAAAATCGCCAAACGATTGGATCAAGTCGGCGGAACCGGCGGACAGATTTTGTCGGGGCTGGACATGATCAAAGAACGTCAGTCAAACGGCAATTCGCAAAACAAATTGTCGCCACTGGCAAACGGAATCGCTTCGGTCGCGGTAGCCCAAGCGTCCGAACGAGCGGCCAACGTCGATTCAGCCAATGCAGCACCTTGGTCGATCGCGAAACGCAGCGCCACGATTGCGGCGGCGGTCGCTTGCGTGACGCTGATGTTTTCGTTTTTCGCGCCCAACGCTTTTTCTGTTTCTACGAAGCGTCTTTTTTCACCCACCGTCGACACGCCACCCTATACGCCGTTGCAGTTCGCGGTATCACCGGGCGATGTCACGCTGACCTACGGCCAGCCGCTAGATATTTCCGTCGAAATCACCGGCGGCTCTGTCCAGCAAGCCAATCTGGTGATCGGAGAACCCGATTCGGCTGATTGCAAATCGGTTGCCATGTTTCCACGTTCAGGCGGCAAATGGCAAGCCGTCCTGCCTCGTGTCTTGGAAACAACAAACTATTTTGTCACCGCAGGCCGAGGCCGCAGCGAGACATACAACATCCAAGTGCTTGACGCGCCCAAGATCGAAGAAGTCAGCTATACGATCACGCCTCCGGCCTACACGAATTTGCCCGCCAGAAAAGGACGGCATCCCCAAGACGCCATCACCGGGCTATCCGGCACCGAAGTTCAGTTTTCGATTCTCGCAACGCGACCGTTAAGTGGCGGGGTCTTGCGAATCGATAACGGCAAAGGCAAAGAACCGACGACGGTTGCTTTAAGTGTGTCGCCGGATGATCCCCAAGAAGTCATCGGCAGTACACAGATTTTACGCAGTGGCCAGTGGCATGTGTCGGTTATCGGTAGCAACTCCGTCGAGAGCGAATGGGAGGTTCCTATCGAAGTCGAGTTGTTGATTGATGAGTCACCGATTGTCCGAATCACTCAACCACGTCAACGATCGTACGCGACGCCCACCACAAAAATCCCCGTCGCGGTTGTCGGCGAAGACGACTATGGGATCGCGCGGATGCGTTTGTATCGAATCATCGATGGTTCACGTCCTGTTCCGGTGGACTTGCCCGCTGACAAATCACGTGTTGTCCAAGGTGGCAGCATGTTGCCGCTTGCGGATTTTGGTCTCGAAGCCGGCGACAAACTGACGTTGTTCGCACGTGTCGACGATACACGTCCGGATTTGTCCCAAGGTGGCGAGAGCCCACTGACGGAGATCGAAATCATCAGCCAGGAGGATTTCAATCGCATGGTTGCTGCTCGCAAAGGACAGCAGATGCTCGAAAACAAATTCAAACAGGCGCGCCGCATGATGGACCAGTTGGCCACCGAAGCAGCCGAGTTGCAAAAAGAAATTGACAACGCGGATCCCAACGACGCCAAGCAGCAACAAAAACTAAAAGAGCGAATGGAGCAGTTGCAGCAAAAGATGAAAGACGTTGCCGACAAGCTGGACGAACTTTCCAAACAAGAGTTGCCACTGGAGATCGACAAGCAATGGAGCGAACTTTTGCGCAAACAGGCTCAGCAATTGCGCAACACAGTCGCCGCTACCCAGAAAGCCGCCAAAGATGGCAAATCGCTCAAGGAACAGGCCGATCAGTTGCAGCAACAGTTGGACGAGATACGCAAAAAACAGGACGAACAAGTTGGCCAGCCGATGGAAGCGTTAAAAAAGATCGCACCGCTGATCGCTGCCGAATCCAAATTCGCACAGTTGGTCGCACGGCAACGTGCTTTGGTCGACCAACTGGATCAGTATCGCAACCAGGAATCGGTACGCGACGAAGCGGACCGCCAACGAATGGTCCAACTACGCGAAGAAGAAGCGGCTGTCCGTGATGCCTTGGCAGAATTGATGGACGAAATCGAAGCGAGCGCCCAGAAGCTTGGGGATGATCCCGATTTGCAAGAACTGAAACAGTCGTCGTTGGATTTTGTCCAAGCAGTACGAGACAGCCCCGTCGATGACGAACTCGCGGCGGCCAGAAATTCGCTTGCTGAATTCAACGGCAGCGATGGTTACGCCAACGCGCTTTCAGCGCTCCAGGAAATGGAAAAGTTCATGAAGCAATGCCAGAGCAACGGCGAAAAAGCGGGTAACTGTCTTAAAAAGAAGTTCGCCCCCGGCATGTTACAACCTGGCAACAAATCGCTGCAACAAATGTTAAATCAAATGGGGCTCAATTCAGGCCCCAGCTCTGGATATTCGACTCGCGGAAGCTCCGGGCAAAATGTTGGCTTGTATGGCAACCAACCGTTTGCTCAACCAACAGGCCGTGGGCGCGGCAAAGATGGCAGACTCGCACCAGCACGTGGCGGCAACCGTGACGCGGTCAACAGCGTCGATGGCATTGCGCTGGATAAAATGGAATTACCGACGACTTCTCGATCGGGTGCACGCGATGTTCCCCTTCGCTACCGTCGGCAAGCCGAAACTTACTTGCGTCGACTCGCAGAACAAATGGATCAATAACATGCCTATTTCGGTCAACACATTCGCGCCGCTTCGGCGACTGTTGCAAGTAACATTGCTGCTGGTCACCGCAAGCGTTACCAACCAATGCTTGGCTGCCGATCCCGTCAAGAAAAAAGAGACGGACGAAAAACCAGCAGCAAAAGTGGTTCCCGATCCAACTCATGTTGGCGGCGAAACCGGTAGCGTCGTGCAAGTCGCCAACTTGGTTTACGCGGGATCCAAATCCAGCGAGTGTTTCGCGGATCACTTCCTAATTCGCGCAGAAAACGAATCGACGATCTCGACCAGCCGTCGCTTTCACGCGGTGAAACTCAGTAGCGACGAAATCTACAACTTTCCGCTGTTGATTATGACCGGCGAAGGCGACTTTGTGCTGGGAGCAAGCGAACGCACAAATCTGTTGGCGTATCTGAAACGCGGTGGATTCCTACTGGCTTCGGCGGGATGTTCTTCGACCGAGTGGGATCGATCGTTTCGCCGCGAAATGGCCAGTCTCTTTGAAGACAACGAATTGAAAAAGCTGGAGATGGATCACGCCGTGTTCCATACCGTTTATGACGTCGACAAACTGAGCGCCAAACATGGTAAACCACGACCGCTGGAGGGCATCTCAATCGGCCAACGCCTATCGGTGCTCTACAGCCAAGACGGATTGAACGACACGTCGCACACTCAAGGATGCTGTTGCTGCGGCGGCAACGAAATCACCAACGCAGAATTGGTGAACGTCAACATACTCGCCTACACACTTAGTTTTTAGTCTGGATTTGGTCAGTTGCTGTCCCCGAACTTCGCACCGCTAACGCCAATCGTATGCTTCATCGCATGCACGCTGGCTGTTTGCTTGATCGGATGTGGCGGCGACAAACAACAACCAGCCGACACGCTTAAGACGCCGGGGCGTTTCGCGATCTTTGCAACTTGCGACACTCAAGGTTGGATCGAACCGTGTGGCTGTGCAAGCGGGCAATCGGGAGGCCTCAGTCGGCGGGCGACTTTGATCGATGAACTCGCTGGCGATGATGAACGTCTACTGGTTAGCGTTGGCGGCGCCGCCCTGGGCAATCAGCCTTATGATGTCGAAAAATTCAAAGCAATCATCGACGGCGAAGAAGAGATGGGTTATCTGATTCACAATATCGGTGCATCGGAATTGAATTTGGATTTGCCAGAAACCGATGGACTGACGTTCTTGTCCACAAACCTTTCAACTCCGCCGCCAAACATCAAATCTTCCGTTCACGTCAGAAAAGGCGCGGCGCGTATTTTGGTACTAGGCGTTGTCTCGCCCAAGTTGGCACCCAAGAACTCCCGTTGGGAAATCCAATCGCCCGAGCGATCGATTTTGAATGCGATTGATCAGCTTTCCTTAGCCCCTGATTGTGTCGTCGTGCTGGCCTACATGGATCAAGACGAATTGAAAGAACTGGCCAGCAACGTCCCCGAAGTCGACGTGATCATCGGTGGCAAAACCGGACAAAGTATCGCGCCGACTAAGTACGGTCGGACATTGCTGACGGCGGTTGCCAACAAAGGAAAGTTTGTCGCGCGAGTGCAAGGCGAAACGGCGGGAAAGTTCACTTCCGTAAAAGCCGATTTGCACGAAGTTTCCAGCAAGTATGACGAAGACTCCGTGCAACAAGCAAATTTGGTGTCGTTTCGAGATCGATTGGCCGAACTGGATTTTCCTGCTTCAAAAACCAGCTTTGTGCCCGCAGCGTCCGATGATGGCAACCAATTTGCCGGAAGTGAATCGTGTCAGGATTGTCACGAGAGCGACACCGAAATTTGGAAAGACACTCCACACGCTCATGCATGGCATACGCTTGAAGAGGTCGGTGCGCACGTCGATTCGTCTTGCCAACGGTGTCACACAATCGGGTTTGGCGGAAACGGCGGATTCGTAAACCGAAAAACAACGATGAACCGAATCGATGTCGGTTGCGAAAGTTGCCACGGCCCCAGCAGCAAACATGTCGCCGACGAAACCGTCAAAACGCCGTGGCTGGCAGCCGACAGTTGCTTGGTATGCCACGATCACGAAAACAGCCCCCACTTCGAATACGACAGTTATTGGTCGCAAGTAGAACACGGAAACAGGGAGACGAGCGATGGAGCCGAATAAAAAATTGTACAGACGCCCCCGCCGCACAACATTGTTTTTCACGGCGTTGTTTTCCCTGACATTGTTCGTTTCTATTTTTGCGCACTCCAACACACTGTGCGCTGATGAAACTTGGAGCGACGACTGGAAAAAAACGTTGGCGGATGCACGCGTCGACGCGTCCAAACCAATTCTGATTAAGTACGAAGCGTCTTGGTGCGGGCCGTGCAAAATGCTGACCCAAGAAATGGAGTCCGAAGACATCAAGCCGATTTTGGATGGCTTTCACCTGCTGCGAATTGATGTGGATCGGCCGCCCAAAGGAGTGGATGTAGAAGGAATCAATTCGCTACCGACAATGCGAGTCATCACCAATTCAGAGGAAATCATTCATCAACAAGTTGGTTTGATCCAAGGCAATTCGCTGTCGACTTGGTTAGAGCAATGCGAATCGGTTTACAAGGAAATCATACGACGCCGCAAATTTGCTAAACAACTCAGTTCTGGCGTCTTGGATGACAAGCAAGCCGATTTGCTGTTAGAGATGTTGCAAGACCGGTCTACTTCGCAGCGGTCGACGGCGATCGAACTATTGGTTCAGTATCCTCAATTGGTAGCGACCAAAGTCATCGACATCTTGTCGGCCAAGAAAATGAGATCGCGGGTCGCCGCGTTGGATCTGTTGCGACGATGGCCCGCGCCGATCGAAGGCATCGACCCTTGGCAAATCGATACCGTGACGCCTGAGCGAATTACGGCGCTGAAAACTTGGGCAGCGTCGATCAGCAGCGATGATCCTGAGCAACAAACCGACTCGAAACTGATGGCCGAGGCGACCCCCGAGTCGATCGCTGAAGCAACGTTGGAGATCGATCGTCTTCTGCGTCGAGGCCCCATTCGCGAAGGTCTGATCGATGGGTTAGCCGTGATCGGTCCCCAACTGTTACCCAATGTCACTGAACGATTAAAGACGGAGGCGTCTGATACCGCGCGGGAACGATTGTCCGCTGTCCATTATCGTCTGGTAGCGTCGCCGACTTTGTCGATTCGATTGCCCGGAGCGACTGATAAACTTGCGTCGCTTGATTCATCGCCGCGACGGATAGCCGCGCAGTTGTTGTCTGAACAGGCACAAAAAGACGACGTGCCTCTGCTGGAAACACTGTTCGCGCACAATGATCCACTCATTCGTGAAATGGCGCTGCGAGGTTTGCAGAAAAGTGGCGGTGGCGAAACGACTGAGTTGGTTCGATTTTTGAAGGACCCCGACAAAAATGTTCGTGCTGCTGTTTTAAAGCTCTGGTTGGATAATCCGCGCGGTTACCTTGCCAAACCGATCAGCGAAAATGCGATGACCGAAACAGACCCAGGGCTGTTGGTCTACTACGTTCGTTTGCTGAAAGAAATCGGCAGCAACAAAGACGAATCTTTTGATGCACTTGCCAAGCTGGCCGGGCATGAGGATTGGCAAGTTCGCGCGGAAGTGGCCGAAGCGATCTCGCACTACACCGAAGAGAATGATTCGCATTCAGGCCCCAAAGTGTTGCACCTAGGTTTTCGCGAACCGGCACGCCAGCTTTTAAAAGACAAAGATAGTTTTGTGCTCAGCAAAATCGTTCCGGCTATCATCGCAGCAGACCAGAAAAAGTCGTTCGACCAGCTATTGAGTGTGGCTTGGAATCATCCACAGATTCGCAGCTCCGTGCTTCCAAAATTGAACGGAAGCCATCATGACGAAGACGATGTCAAGTTTTTGGTCGAACGATTTGAATCCGACCAAGCCGGCTCGCGCAGTTTTGCACTCGAAGCGATGTCGCGGTTGCGCGTCGATGAACACGAGGTTTACATTCGCAAAGGATTCGATGACGACGATGCCGATGTCCAGCTTGCCGCAGTGCGGTCATTGAATTCTTGGCTCGATTCTTATCACAGCGAACTACCCGTTCTGCCAGGAGCACCCAGCACGATGGCCAGCACCGGGTTTGGGGGCAGCGATCCGTTTGGGGGCAACTTTGACGACGGTCCGTTTTTCGAGCCAGAACCTGCCAGCAGCGGGATACTTGGTGCGATAGGGGCGCTCTTTGGTGGTGGCCAAGCGAAAGCACCCGTCGTCGAATTATCTTCGGATGCGGATGCAGCGACGGCCGATGAAGTCGCCGAGTACACCAAGGCGATGGAAGCGGCATTGGAAGCTAACAGCGACCTCGTCCCAGTTGCCGATCCGACCAATGACGCAGCGGAAGCAGAGCCAGTTGATGAAGCGGCGCCAGCGGATGAAGCGCAGGAAAAGGAAACCGATTCAGACGATAAAAAATCAGACGATGAAAAATCAGACGATGAGGAAAAGAAGTTAGAGGAAGAGGACACCGAAGCGGAGACCTACGAACAATGGCTGACAAACTGGCGAAAGTCACCCAGTGCAGTCTTGCCGTGGCTCGAAGGCACTAGACCGGTCGTAGAGCGTCTTTACAAATCCGACGACGCAGTCACCAAGGCGCACGCGAGTCTTGCTGCAGTCCGTTTGGGAATCGAGATCGACCCTCGCGAAGTGATCGAGTCCGTTTCGGCGTTACCCGACAGCACCAGCCGATTGGGTGCAACCTACCGTTGGCTTCCAAAGGGATCGCGGAGCGAGTTGCTTTTTTTTTCCGCTAAAACCGAAGACGTTGACGATTACCTACCCGCCATCATCAAAGAAGCTCGCAAGTACGACAAATCGACCATCGTTGCCGACACCTGGAAATCGCTCGATATGATCGACCCGCAGCATGTGGGCTATGGCTACTACATTCGTCAGGCACTGATGCAAGTCATGACCGGAAAGACCTATTACAGTTCTCAGTCCGAAAAAGCTACCGCCAAGATCGCCGACCGGATCGTAGAATCGGTTTCCCAAACCAAAACGCCTTTCGCACGCATGATGGGCATATCGCTGTTGGGTGACGTGGATGCAGATCGCGTTGATTCACTTGTTGCAAACGCCTACAAAGATGACAAATTAGATGAACCGACGCGTCGTGACTGGGCACGTATGGCCTTGGGCGCAAAAGGCAAAAAAGAGGCCACCGAGTTGGCAGCTAGCTGGCTGGACAATGAAACTTTCTTAACGGTTGCGTTGGACTACATCGCCGAAGGACACACAGGGATTTCTCAAACAGAAGTCGCGTCGATCGAAGTCCCCAATGCGGGGCCATCGGTTTATTCCCGAGGCAAAATTACCGTTCCGCAAGTTGATGCGGCGATCCAACCTGCCGCGATCAAGTCGCTACTGGATCACAAAGAACCCGAAATCGTCGCCAAAGCAACCTACCTGCTGATTGTCATGGGCGAGGAAACCGACATCGCCCCTCTGGAAAAGATATTCCGTAGCGAAGGCATCGATCCGTACCTGAGCGGTTGGACCGATCTGTATCTCATGGCGATTGCTATGCGAAACGACGACTCGAACGTCACCGTCCTAGAAGAGATCTACGAAAAGTTAAAAGACCGATCTTATCGAGCCAAAGAGTTTTATTGGAAGATTCGCATCATGACCGGTTCGCGAGCACTCAAGCTGCGCAAGCTGATTCGTGACGACCACGGAATGGACAATCTGATTTAGTCTTTTACGACTAATATCAACGACGACTTTAGATTAAACGACCAACCCAAACGTGCACCGAGACAGGGCAATAACCATGACGACAACCTATCGACATTTCATTCTTTTTACGACGTTTTTGTTCTGCGCTGTGACAGCTTTGCCAGACGTGATGGCCCAGTATGGAGTTGGCGCTGGTGCGACCGAAGGACTAACCGCCACGGGGGTCAAAAAATTGTCGCTGACCCCGCAATGGATGGAAATGTCAATCCAAGTAGAAGGGCGCAGCAGCGATTTGCCCCAAGCGTCCAAAGAATTGAAACGCCGCATTTCAGTAGCCAAAGAACGACTTGCAAAACTAAAAGCCGTGGATGAGAGCATCATCGTCTCGAAACCCAACTTGAAGGGCGAAGCCGACCCGAGCAAACAACGCCAGATGAAGCAGATGATGCAACAATACGGCGGAGGCAAAAAAGGGCGCGAGATGCTGGAGAAAACCAAGAGTGTCACCATTGTTCAAACCATCACCGCGCGTTGGAAATTGCCCGGCGATGACGACTTGTCCAAAATGATCGCTTCCAAAAAACTGACGGACGAAATCAAAGCGGCCGACATCGCCAGTAGCAGTGACAAACAACCCGTTTCGGCAGCCCAAGAAGAACTTGCCGAAGAAATGTCCGCGATGATGGAGCAATACAGCTACGGCGAAGAAACCACCAAAGCTGGCGAACCCACCATTACTTATATCGCGACGTTATCGGCCGACGAATATCAGTCGGCGATCAAGAGTGCCTTTGCGGATGCAAAAACACAAATTGACAACCTCGCCAAAGCCACCGGGGCGTCGGTCCAGCCAACCAAACCGATGATGGTACGACTGAGTTCTGGAGACCAGAGTTCTGGATACAATTACGGACGCAGTGCACAACAGCCCGACCGAAAAGACGACGGTGGTTATGAATTGGTCGCCACCAGTCCCACCGAAGCCAAATGTAGCGTGTCCGTTTTCGCGATATCCAAACACAAGTAGTGTGGAAAACAGTCCATCTTAGCTATATGTAAGGCGATGAGGGTCAAAGAGAACATCAGTCCCAGTAAACAACTATATCTAACAGTTTGGCGTTGGCATTTTTTCGCAGCATGGTTTGTGATCCCCTTTGCGCTTTTGTTGAGCGTGACGGGCACGATTTATCTGCTGAAGCCGTACGTCGAACCTTGGTTGTACCGTGATTTGATCGTGGTGGATCGAACAGGCGATTCATCCGCTGAACCAGTCTCTTTGTCCGATCAACAACGCATCGCAGAATCGTTTGTCGCCAAAGGTAAAGCGAACTCCGTGCGTGTTGGCCAGGGAAACCGATCTAGCGAATTCATTGTTTCGACACCCGACCGAACGAAGTACATGGTTTACGTTGATCCGTACGACGGAACACTGATCGGCGGAATGCAGCGAGACAAAACGTTGATGCGCCGTGTGCGAAAATTGCATGGTGAACTGATGATGGGTTGGCTGGGAAGTGCCCTGGTTGAATTGACGGCTTGTTGGTTGATCGTGATGTTGCTCTCGGGCATCTATCTTGGCTGGCCTCGAGGCCGTTTTCGGTTTGCAGGATTCTTTTATCCACGACTGACCGCTGTGAGCGATTCTGGACGGCGTTTGTTTTGGCGAGATATTCACGTCGTCGTCGCAGTCTATTCGTCGCTTGGAATTATGCTGTTATTGGTGACCGGCCTGCCGTGGACGAACGTCTGGGGTGGAGCATTCAAACGTGTCCAGGCCGTGTCAGGTCAAGCCCGACCAGTCGCAGGTGGCCGCTTTGTTCGACTAAAATCGCCGCCACCGATTAAGTCATCGCAGCATCCACGGATGACCTTGGATGACGCCGCTAATCTGGCCAAGCAGATGGAGTTCCCCGTTACATCCGCAGATTTCACCATCACACTGCCAAGCGGCAAGGACGGCGTCTACGGATTTCAGCTGCAACCAAATCAACCGAGTGGTTTCCGTGCAGCCTACGTCAATCAATACGACTCTCACGTGGTGGCCGCCGCCAGCTGGAATGATTTTCCACTGAGCTCAAAAGCAGTGACGACAGGAATCCGGCTTCACCAAGGTGAATTGTTTGGCATCGCCAATGTAGTGTTCATGATGTTCGCTGCGCTGTCGTTGATCCCCATTTCGATCAGCGGCTTGATCATGTGGTACAAACGCCGACCAAGTGGCGGCTTGGGAATTCCGCCCGCGCCGACAACGCTCTCCGGTCAACGGTTGGTCGCGGTCATCATTGTCTCCCTAGCGATCTTGCTGCCATTGTTCGGAGCTTCGTTGATTGTTCTTGGTGTCGGAAGCTACGTGAAAAGGCGATAAGATTCCGGTTGCCGAGCAGAGGCCACAACAAGAGACTGTCGGCTAGCGACGTATTTCTCGGCCATATTTCCCAAAAAACTGCTTGACTCGTTGCTCGCATTTTGTGTATGGTCTTTCTAGTACACCAGAAAGCTAGAAATGCGGCAAAAGGCGATGTTTTTTACTGTTGATCCTTCCAATGGCGTCGCGATCTATCTTCAGATTGTGAACCAAATCAAATTTGCGATTGCCGAACAGACCCTGCGTCCCGGTCAGTTACTGCCAAGCGTTCGCGAATTAAGCCAGCTGTTGACGGTGAATCCGAACACGGTCGCCCGCGCTTTTCAGGAACTACAAAGCGAAGGCCTAACGGAGACGCTGCGCGGTCGCGGCGTGGTGGTACGCAAAGGATCATTAGAACGCTGTCGCAAAGACCGCAAAAAACTGTTTACCGATCGAATCGCCACCGTGCTGACAGAAGCGCTGCACGGAGGACTATCGGCGGACGAAATCCGCAAGTTGGTCGAGCGGAAATTGAAATCATTGGACGGAAAAGTCGCGACGATCTCGACGAAACCGCCTGACTAATTTGGCTTGAGTGCTCTGCGCTTCGTGCTCTCTAGGCAAGAATTTCTTTGGTGACTCTTTCTAAAAACAAAACCTATGTCTCCCGCTATCACGACAAAAGAATTGACGATGCGTTTTCGCGGTTGCGATGCGTTGACGGGTGTCGACCTGAATATCGAACCGGGAACCGTGTTTGCCTTGTTGGGCGAAAATGGAGCTGGCAAGACGACGATGATTCGAATCTTGACTGGCTTTCAAAAGCCGACATCCGGCGAATGCACTGTTTGTGGATTCGATCCCATTCGCAAGCCACTGGAGGTCCGTCGCAGGATCGGCTACGTATCCGATTCGCCAGCACTTTACGATTGGATGAGTATCGGCGAAATCGGCTGGTTCTCGGCATCGTTTTACGACCAAGCATTTCTGGACAGCTACCGCGCGTCGATCGCACGCTACGAATTGCCCGAGAATCGAAAGATCAAAAATCTGAGCAAGGGGCAGCGTGCAAAAGTCGCTTTATCACTTTCGCTCGCCCACGACCCTGAACTCTTGATTTTGGATGAACCCACATCGGGATTGGACCCAATGGTTCGGCGCGATTTTTTGGAGAGCATGATTGATCGCGCCGCTTCGGGACGGACCGTGTTTTTGTCCAGTCATCAGGTTTCGGAAGTCGAGCGAGTGGCGGACACGATTGGGATTTTGCACGACGGCAAGATCAAAATCTGTTGCCCACTCTCCGAGCTAAAAGACTCAATCACCGAATTGACAGTCAGCTTGGATGATCCACTGATCGCGTTGCCTCAATTGCCTGCTCCAGCAGAAGTGTTGTCCGAAGGAACGTACGGACGTCAGCACCGAATGGTCGTGCGTTTTTTTGAGCCTGGCATGCAGTCGTTGCTTTCTGATCATACGGGCGTCGCCAGCGTGCGACGTCGAGATCTATCGTTGGAAGAGATTTTCATCGCGTGCACGGAGGGTTTGGACGCGGCACAAAACGACCACGACGATGTGAATTCTTCAGACATCTCAGCAGCACGCAACAGCATCTCAACCGTATCTCCACAGGGGGCAGGCAATGAGTGATACCGTTTTTTCGCGAAGATCCACCCACGGGCTGCTCTGGAAAGAAGCTCGGCTGTTGTTCCCGTTGATGATTGGGTCGATATTCCTTTCGCTTTTTGTATTGAGTATCGGGTTGCTCTTTATGGATAAGGGATTTAAGGACGTTGAGGGAGTTCCGATGAGCATGGCTGTTTTCTTTGCCGTGGGCGCAGGTGCGATTCTGATCGGGCAAGAGAAGGAAAAGGGAACGATCCAGTGGCTTAGTTCCATGCCGATCGCTGCGTCAAAACTGGTAACGACCAAAATTTTCGTCGCGCTAGCTGGCTTGCTGATCGTCGGGCTCTGCGGTGTGATCGTCACCATCGGCTTGGCCGTTCTTTCGGGCAACAATTCACTGGAAGACGTGTTTTCGGAAACTTTTTTGGACTTGGTGGCTTGGGCATTACTCTTGGTCTATGTGACTTTATGTGGACTCTTTTCAGCCTGGTTCTTTCAAAACTCATTTGTCAGTCTGATCGCGATCGTGCCGTTGGCGGCAGTGCCGTTTGGGCTGATTCTGCTGGGCTACTACATCCGCCGTGTAAACAACGGACGCTTCGTCCCGGTTGTATCCAGTACTGTCGGAATCTCTGTCACGTTGGTGTCGATCGCGATCATGTCGTACCTGACTTATCGCGCGGGCCTGAAGTACCTCGGTGCGGCAAAAGCACCACGACTGCTTCCGCCCCAAATTAGCGCTGTTACAGACATCGCGATGGGGCCAACGACCTCGCGGGCGATTCCCGACGTGCCGTTTCGGTATTCACTCAGCTCTCTTGTTTGGCAATCGATCAACCACAATCGCTTGGCTCTGACGTCGGTCGCGGGGATGGTCTTCATCGGAACGGTCGGCGTTACCGTTTCCACACATTTGAATCTCGGACTCGTTTTGGGGAATTCAGACGTTGCTGCAAATCTCTGGTCCGGCCTAAGCGTCCCTCTGGGGTTCCTGGGCCTCTCTTGGCTTGGCGTTTTTGCGTTTACAGGCGATGGAGACCAATCTCGTTTGCGATTCCTTGCCGAACGCGGTCTTTCGCCCAGCAAAGTTTGGCTTGGCAGACATCTGGTTGCGATCAGTGTTATTAGCATCGCGTTGTTGATTTACGCTGGACTATCGCTTTGGTTGTTGACCGCTCGTGACCAAGGATTTATGCGAAACTCACGAGTCCTATCCGTGGCCATGATCGGGCTGATCAGTTGGACGATCTACAACCTTTCGCAGTGGGTTGGCCAACTGATTCAGCGGACAGCGCTGGCTGCCGTCTTCGCGCCGTGCGTGTCTCTGGTGACGCTGCCCTGGATCTACTTTTTGATCGAATTGGGGACGCCATTCTGGCTCACATTCCTACTCTGTTCTGCTCCCATGGCGGTCACCTGGATCGCCATGCGTCGACACATGGATGGGCGTGGACGTTTTATTCAGTGGTCAGTCTCTATCGCCGCCATGTTCTTGTTGTTGGCAGTGCCAATTGCAAATCGGCTGTACACTGACCATCGTCACTTATCCAAGAACCCGATGATCATTGAAAATGCGAAGGCCAACCGAGACTACAGTGCGCTCTATCCTGAGGCAACGCGGATAGGAAAGCAGGCTCGCAAGCCCGAATTGGT
>CAZZDZ010000053.1:0-1977 GCA_964652675.1 uncultured Pirellulaceae bacterium | reverse complement strand
CGCTCTATCCTGAGGCAACGCGGATAGGAAAGCAGGCTCGCAAGCCCGAATTGGTCTCGATTCGTCGAACAGTATGGCCAGATTCCGAGAACAAAGACTGGACCGAGTTCAAACTAACATCCGAAGAAGCACTCAATCGCATCGACACCTTTATCCAAAGGAAGACTCGTGAACTGCTTGTTTCACCCAACTCCGATGAACAGCTGTATTCACCCACCAACGCCCAGCCAATCACGCTGGAACCTCACACGCGGCAAGCTCTGCTTGCCAACGCAACCTATGTGCGACTTTCTTTCTTAAATCAACCAAAGCAACAATCACAAATCGAATTGCTTGACGAACAGGTCACGTTGTTCACCCAATTGACGAAGCAACTTCGCCTGAGCCCCAATTGGAAAGACCAAGAAACAGCGGACGCTTTCGAGATTTGGCTTTTGCAAACACTCGCGGCGAAAGAGGTGCAGCCGCTATTAAAACGACCCTCCTTTGGCGTCGCAATCAAATTGATAGCCGATCAACCTGGGCGAATCCAAGCACGAAGACGGGCGGTGATGGCATCTTGGTACTTGATGTCGCAACCTGGCAATCGTGTGTATGCAGGGGGTTCGATTCACTGGATGCTGGACATGCTCGAAGCGGTGGAAAAGGATCGCGATATACGGCCAATTCTTAGCAAGATCCATCGATTCAACACTCCATCTAACATCGCTTTTGAAGACGGTCCGTATTCCGATCGGGTTCGCGTTGGAGCGAACGATCCACACACTATTTTCGACGAGTTTTCACTCCCGGCAAGCCAATGGTTCGCGGACTGGGAACAGGACGCTGTCCGTCTTTGGCAATCCCAGAACGCTGATTCCGCGGAGGCTTCAAAATGAATTCCCCAGCATCAGGCCAACCAGTTCGTAGTCGGCGATCTGAATCGAAATACCTTTTACTAACCTTGATTCCACCTCTGCTGGTCATTGCGCTCATTGCGTACGGCATCTATCGGGACGCTTCGATCACGGGCGACGTTGAAGCAGAACTGGACCGATTGAGCAAAGCCAACGTCATGCAAGATTTGCATGAAGTAACCGTATCTTTCGACAATCGACTAGACCATACCCATTCAAAGTCCTGGTCGGATGTTCTACAAGCGTCGGTGTGGCTGGACTACATTACCGAGGAAATCGAATCTCCGCTGTTGTTTGGTGGAACAGGAAAAAACGATGGGGACTGGAACTCAATCGATTTACAGCGGCGTTGGGAAGAGAGTGCCGCGCCTGTTCTAAAAATGGTTCACTCAATGGTCGAAGAGGCTCAAACCAATCCCGGTCCCGCTTGGCAGCCATTCATGTTCGCTAATGACACGCCGCTGCATGCGGTTAGCAATTCTCGCAAAATCATGAAGCTGCTGGAAACAGAATTTCGAGTCGCAGCTGCCGACGGAGACAATCAGAAGGCGATGAAGTCACTCCGGGCTATGAGCGGAGTGATACGTGCGTTCGATTGGCAAATCGGAATTGGCTGCGAAACGCATCATCAAATTCAACGACGCTTCCAACGTGTGATCATCAATGAATCGCTCGCGATGGATTTATGGAAAACGAATCAGCAACTTGAGCAATTGCGCGACATGCTGGCGGATACACATTCGACCGAAGATCGCTGGCAGACGACTTGGAACCAGACCTATGCCTATACGCTGTCCAACTGGGAAACTCCAGCTTCTTTTTTGACTGCGATGCATGCGGAGCACGCGATTCTGCCGGGTGTCAAGAATGCAGCTCTTGAATCATTGCGTACCTGTTCCCAAGCAACGGTCACTAATGAACAGGGAGTGACCAGTCGTGTTGGAACAGCAGCGTACGCTCAAGCAGTTTACCAACGTCAACAAGCAGATTCGCAGCGCCCCATTCACATCGCGCAGCCGTCCGTCGTCGCAATTCCGTACGCGAACCAGGACAAAAACCATGCAGATCTTGATAATGCAAC
>CAZZDZ010000052.1:19894-23298 GCA_964652675.1 uncultured Pirellulaceae bacterium | reverse complement strand
ACCGCTTTGGGCGAACGCGTCAGATGAAATCGTAAGGCTGGCGAGTGCGACGACAGCAATTGCGACGAGGGAACGATGGAGG
Organism: uncultured Pirellulaceae bacterium; assembly: GCA_964652675.1. GTDB lineage: Bacteria > Planctomycetota > Planctomycetia > Pirellulales > Pirellulaceae > K23-9. Next base: position 23,216 of record CAZZDZ010000052.1, on the reverse strand, counting down.
GTCATTTGGAGGCTCATTACGAAAAATGGTTGGACAGCGATTTCGACTTTGGGAAATAACCAAGCCGAATACGAATTTCTGGCTACAGTGCTTCGTCTATTCTTAATTTCGGTCGGGATCGTGAATTGCCAAAAGTCTTGAGGACTTCCGCTACGCCCGAACCCAAAGATTTAGTTTTTGACGAAGCCCTAGTTAGTAAACACAGAGATTTGCTGCCTTTTTGCAGCGATTGCTTGCGACCGTGCTTGTTTCAAATGGATAATCAGCACAGCAGTCCGCCATGTTTCACGAAAATGGTCGCGATCAGGCAGAATTCCCCTCCTGATCTTTTGCTGATGGCAATCTCCTGCTAGTTCAATGAGCAGGAAACGTTCCGTTTTTGACCACGATGGACGAAAAATCGACACCGATCAAAAATCGACAGAGGAAATCGGTTCGGCCCCATAATTACTTTACCGATTGGAAAAGGATTTCCGATGAAAATCGTACAACTTGCCAGCCTACTTTTACTCCCGTTGATGTTCGTCATTTGTTTTGCTGGTTGTGCCAGAACGGGACACTGCTTGGGCGGCGGATGTGGTGGGACCTGTGGACCTCAGGGCTGCGGCGTCCCAGTGAATCCTCAGGCCAGCCCGCAGTTCTTTCCGCAGACCAACCCACAGTTCGTCCCGCAAGCCTCCGCTGGATCGATACCGCAGCCCAACCCTGGCTTCATTCCCTCATCGGGAGGATCGGATGTGTTTGGCGGAAATGTATCGTCGCCGGCTGGCTCGAACTTCGGACTTGGCGGATCAGGCACTCGTTAGGTATATTCAGTTATCATGAACGAATCTTCACAAGCTATTCGCGATTCGCTCGCAAAAACCGTCGTCATCATTCCAGCCATGAATGAAGAAAAGTCGATTGGTTTGGTGCTGGATGACTTACCCGAAGTTGGTTGTGTGATCGTCGTCGACAACGGCTCGAAAGACTCCACCGCTGACATTGCGAAATCCAAAGGCTGCGTTGTTGTAAGCGAACCGATCGCTGGATACGGACGGGCCTGTTTGACGGGCATGAATCATCTTCAGTCGCTGGTCGACCAGGGGCAAATGGAAGTTGACTTTGTCGGATTTGTTGACGGTGACTACAGCGATCATCCTCAAGAGTTGACGCAGATGCTGCGTACTCTGATCGGCTACCAAGATGACGGTAGTGTGTTGGATGAAAAAGCATTGGATTTTGTTTTGGGTTCGCGGATGCTGGGGCCTCGCGAGTCTGGTGCCATGCTGCCTCAAGCGTTGATGGGCAATTGGTTGGCCTGTTCGCTGATGCGTCTGTTTTGGGGAGCCAGATTCACGGACTTGGGACCCTTTCGCTTGATTCGCTACGAAAAGCTGATGTCGTTGGGAATGCAGGATTTGAATTTCGGATGGACAATCGAAATGCAAATCAAAGCGACATTGGCAAAGCTTCGGATTGCCGAGATTCCAACTCCGTATCGCCGGCGCGTTGGTGTCAGCAAAATTAGCGGAACGCTGACAGGTACGATCCGTGCTGGCTACAAAATCCTTTACACGATCGCTCGATTTGCTTACCTGTCCAAATTTCGGCGCAGTGAGTTCATGGGGTCGATGTTATCACCGGCTTCGGCTGTTTTGACTTCAGCGTCTGTGCCGTCTCAAAATATCGTATGACTGACGATGCCGATAAAGGCGTGGGAAACCGCAAGTCGCCTTTGATCTATTTGGCGATCTTGGCGATTGTCCAGTTGGTCATCTATGTGTTTTTGACCAACCTGAGCGAAAAGTTTGGCATCGACGGTGACCACAAATTGCGACCGATCAGGTTGGTGTTGGTGTTACTGGCATCAGCATTTGGGTTGCATTTGCTGAGCCTGCTGATGGCGATTCGATTGCCAGACACCAAGAAATTGGCTTGGGGAGTGATTGGTGTTGCGATTGTGTTTCGCATCGTCGTCCTGTTTTCGCAACCAATCCAAGAAGTCGACATTTATCGATACATCTGGGATGGCGCTGTCGCCAACAAAGGCGTTAGCCCCTACCGCTATCCGCCCCAGCAAATCGCCTTGGCCGCCGGTGCACCGGATCGGGACGATGGTGACATCTCTCGTTTGGCAGACATGGTGGTCGCTGATGAAGGATTGCACGAAGTTCTGCGACGGGTGCATTTCGGTCAATTGCCAACCGTGTATCCACCGATCAGCCAAGTGGTTTTTCGGGTCAGTGATTTGCTGACGCCCGACGGGGTCAGCGTTGACACGCGCGTTTTCGTGATGAAGACGCTGATTGTTCTCTATGACATCGGTGTCTTGGTGCTTTTGTGTTTGTTGCTGATCCATGTGGGAATGCATCGAGCGTGGTGCATCACCTACGGTTGGTCGCCGCTGGTGATCAAAGAATTTGCCAACAGCGGGCACTTGGATTCCATTGCCGTGTTCTTGATGATGGCGGCCGTCGTGATCTGCGTGACGCGATCGACCAAGTTCGCGATCATCAGCAGTTCCATTGTGCTCGGGCTCGCTTTTGGTGCAAAACTGTTTCCAATTGTTCTGGCGCCGCTACTGGGAATTTACATCTGGAAACAGTCGGGTGCGAAAATGATGCTCAGCTGGTGTGCTGGCTTTGTTGTTGTGGCCGGCATTTCTTTTGCGCCAATGGTTTTGGCGCGTCTGGATGCTCCGCCGGAACAGATGGATGGCTTGAAAACGTTTTTGACACGCTGGGAGATCAATGACCTCGTGTTCATGGCCGTCGAAGAAAACTTGCGCCCCGAAGGAGCGGTCGCTGGACAAGTGCCACTGTGGTTCGCTGTGACCCCAGATCGTTTTCGCAAATCGGTTATGTGGTCGGCTACCGCATGGACTGGTGACGAAGAACGCACGCCGTTCTTGCTGACCAGAGCATTGTTGTTGGGGCTTTTCGGCGTGATCTCATTGTGGTTGTGCTACCGAGTCTGGCGCACGCCCGAGGCCATTTGCGAATCCGCGTTCCTGGCCCTGGCTTGGTTTTGGTTTTTGGCGCCGACTCAGAATCCGTGGTATTGGATTTGGGCATTGCCGTTGGTTCCGTTCGTCCGGCAACGCGTCTGGTTGTTGGTATCCGGTCTGACCCTGGTCTACTACTGCCGATTTTGGTTCGAGTACCACGGCGGCTCATGGGGACCGTATCAAGGCGTCGCGCTTTTCGACTTCGTGATCGTTTGGTTAGAGTTCGCGCCGTTTTTGCTACTGCTGGCTGTCGATCGACTTTGGACGCGAAAGAAGAGCTTTGAAAAGAAGATTGTGGAAGAGTCCACTCAGTGACCGGGATGCCGCCAAGGT
>CAZZDZ010000052.1:11949-19794 GCA_964652675.1 uncultured Pirellulaceae bacterium | reverse complement strand
GTTGCGGGGCCAAGGCGGCCAAGAGTTGTCACCGATGATTTAGACAGGCTCTTCGATGTAGTCGGTCGTTTCAGCAGTACCACCAGGTACGATTCGGGTAACGCTGACTTTTGAACGACGAAGCTCTTCGATTTCAGCGGCCATTTGCGAGATCAAATTGGCAATTTCTTCACCAGCACTCTCGCCAATGTTGACCATCAGAGCTTTTCGTGAGTTGTATGTTAGGCCTGTCGATTTCATATCGAATCGCTCCGGTTAAAAATATTAGAAATGAAAATAAGTTCGGACAGTAAATAAATAGTCGCCGAACATCCCAGTTCAAGGATGTTCTTATTCGACGGTTACACTTTTCGCCAAATTCCGCGGTTTATCCACGTCGCAACCGCGTAAAAGAGCGATGTGATAGGACAAAAGCTGCAGGGGCACGACGGTAACAATTGGCTGAAGAATCTCCGGTACCGCGGGGATCCGGATCACATCGTCTGCGATCGCGTCCAACTGAGGGTCGTCGTGACTAGCTACCGCAATTACCGGGCCACCACGCGCTTTGACCTCTTCCATGTTTGACATGACTTTGTCGTACGTGGTGCCTCGTGGGACAATAAACACGCTGGGCGTCTTTTCATCGACCAGAGCAATGGGCCCGTGTTTCATTTCAGCCGCTGGATACCCTTCGGCGTGGATATAGCTGATTTCCTTGAGCTTTAAGGCTCCTTCGAGAGCTGTCGGGAAATTGTACTGACGTCCCAAGTACAACACGGTGCTCGCATGCTGGTACTTTTTGGCGACTTCTTTGCATTGCTCGGCACATGTCAACGCTTTTTTAACGGCGTTGGGCAATTCGTTCATTTCTTCGATAATTCGTTTGCCGCTCTCGAAGCTCAGGTGCCGCATGCGGCCAAAATACAACGCCAACATTGCCAAAACGCAACATTGTGATGTGTAAGCTTTCGTGCTGGCGACGCCGATCTCTGGACCAGCGTGCAAGTAAACGCCGCCATCGGCTGCTTGAGCGATCGAGCTGCCAACGACGTTGCAGATCGCAAGCGTTCGGTGCCCTTTTCGTTTCGTCTCGCGTAGTGCGGCAAGTGTGTCGGCCGTTTCGCCGCTTTGTGTGATTCCAAACACCAAGGTGTTGTTGTCGATTGGCGGGTTTCGGTATCGCAGCTCGCTCGCGTACTCCACGCTGACAGGAATCCGCGCTAGTTCTTCGATCAGATACTCGCCCACCAAAGCCGAGTGCCAGCTCGTTCCACAACCAGTCAAGATGATTCGTTCGACGCTACGCAGTTGCTGCGGAGTGAGGTTCAAGCCACCAAACACCGCGGTGCCATCTTGTTCGTCCAAGCGACCTCGCATCGCGTTGCGGATCGATTCGGGTTGCTCATAGATTTCCTTGAGCATGTAGTGGTCAAAGCCTTCCAGGCTGACTTCGTTGCTTTCGGCTTCCAAAGTCCGAATGTCGACGCGTACTTTTCCTTGTTCACGATGCAGAACCGAAAACCCTTCGGGCGTCAGGACGGCTAACTGATGGTCCGCCATGTAGACGATTCGATCAGTGCATCCGACCAATGGCGATGCGTCACTTGCCAAGAAGTACTCGCCACGACCCACACCGATCACTAACGGGCTGCCGAATCGCGCTGCGATGATCATGTTCGGCTTGTCACGAAACGCAATCGCCAATCCATAGGTGCCGCGAAGCTGTGCGGTGGCCCACTGGACTGCAGCCACATATCGCATGTTTGGCTGTTCGTTGTTTTCAGGCGTCTGCTTGAGCCCTTCGGCAATCAAGTGCGCGATGACTTCGCTGTCAGTCGCCGACGTGAACTTGTATCCCTTTGGAATCAGTTCGTCTTTTAGAGATTGGTAGTTCTCGATTACACCATTGTGAACCAAAACCACTTCGCCATCGCCACCGATGTGTGGGTGCGCGTTTTCGTGAGTGGCGGGGCCGTGTGTCGCCCAGCGGGTGTGACCAATGCCAAGTGGACCGGTGGGAGGAGTATCGCCAAGAGCCGTGGCCAATGCATCAATGCGACCAACACTGCGTGTAATCGCTAAATCAGATCCACCGTGGATCGCAACGCCAGCGCTGTCGTACCCACGGTACTCCAAACGTCGAAGTCCACTGATTAAGAATGCGCCCGCGTCCGCGCTTCCCACGTATCCGACAATTCCACACATATGACAATCTTGCCTTGGTTGGCGATATTTCGATTTGGCTTGTAGAGACGTTCCTTCTCTACCTAGTAGTCCCACTCGAAAAACGCTTCACCAAGGTGACGCGGCGGCGAACTCAGGCATCCTTGTCGGGCGTTAAAATAGAACGACATTGAGGATAAGGAAAGTGTTTCTCTTTCAAGCTTCACTGATTTTTACTATTTCGTCATGCAGCACGTCGGTTGTTTAGCTGATTCTCGGGATCGAGCCTTTCCCACTTTTCACTTACCAGTCGAAAAACAGATGTGTTCGCTGAAGAAACTCGCTTCAAAGCGGATGTCATTGTCGTCAATTCGACATCTTCCTGGTTGTCACCGATCAAAACCAAGTCGACCACGCCAATGGTGCTGGACACTCTGGCGATCCCTGGAGTGATTTCCATCGGAACAAGGGTCGCTTGCACGCCCTGGTTTCGCAGTTGCAGATTGAAATCCTTGAGCGTGATGGGGCCGTCGGCCATCTCGAACATATCAATAGCAGCATAGCGAACGATGGTTCCAGGATTGCTCTCAATAAGAGCTTTGGTAACCGACAAGGCTCGCTTACCGTCACCCACACCAATTTCCAAAATGGAAGTAGCCCCACTTCGCTTGACCAACCGGCAGATCGACGCGTGTGATCCACGACTCATCATGTCCAACAGATTTCGTGTTGGCTTAGTGGGCTTGGCCAAGATCCGAGTTTCGCCCTGATCACGATGACGCGAACGACTTTTTCGCTCGCCACCATCAGTCGGCACATTTTTACTCTTCGTGCGACGTGTGTTTTGGCGCGACTGGGTTGGCCCGGACTGCGCCTGACTCGAATGCGTTCTAGCACTCGGTGGTAGGTCGGCAGACGTCAACTTGGTGTTTCCGCAGATTGAATTCCAAAGTTTCAGCAGTGGCATCGCAATTATCGCCTGTATTACCGAAGCGTTCTGGCCGCTTTGGTGGGTACGAATTTGAGGACTTGTCTTGATTTGTCGGCACGGTTTGAGAATCGAATCGACCCGAAGCGGCTTTCAACCGGTTATGCCGACCGCGCCAGATTGTGCGTCCTACGCTTGCCTTGGCAGTTCTGACTGTTTTGACTTTCTGCTGTTTCAGCTGCCAGAATCCATACGGATCCATACGGGAATTGGCGATGCCACCCAAGCCTACCAAACCACCGACGACAAAATCAATAAAACAATCGTTGCCCGGCATCGATTCGGCTGCAGCCTGCATTGAGTCTTGCGAGACTCGCTTGGCGCTTTCTGCCAGTCTTGCCGCTGACATGCTGTTGGATGCTCTGGAAATTCAACCAGCCTCGTCAGGCCAACCATCCGACACAATCGATACGACTGCGGCGACCGCCGACAGCCCCGATCTACTGGCCCAAGCCGCAGACCTTCGCCAGTCACACGGCCTTGATGGTAGTGGACAAACCGTTGCCGTGATCGACAGCGGAATCGCGTATGACCACGTCGCCCTGGGTGGCGGCTTCGGTCCTGGATACCGTGTTGTGGGCGGCTGGGATTTCGCCGAAAACGATTCCAATCCTTACGACGATGGACCAGCCGGTTTTCATGGATCGCACGTCGCCGGATTGCTGGGCGGTAGCACGGACACATTCCAAGGCGTCGCGCCCGGCGCAGATTTGGTCGCCCTACGAGTCTTTGACGACAACGGTGCCGGTGAATTGGAATGGATCGAATCCGCGCTACGTTGGGTTCACGACAACCAAGACAGCTTTGAATCACCGATCACGACGGTCAACCTGTCGGTCGGTGCCGCACTGACATCTGAAAACCACGCCGAAGCCACTGCGATACTGGCCGACGAACTGCAGCTTTTGCGTGACGATCAGATTTTGGTGTTTGCCGCATCGGGAAACTTTTTTGGTACCGACTTGGGTGGTGAACAGGAAATCCTCTTTCCCGCATCCGAGCCCAATGTCGTCGCCGTCACTAGCGTCGACGCGGACGGATCGCTAAGTGATTTTGCACAGCGCGAATCGGGAATACTTGCCGCACGCGGCGAAAGCATTCGTAGCTCGGTGCCGGACCACGTGTTCGGCTTTGATGGCAACGTCGACGACTTTGCCACGCTTGATGGAACATCGATGGCAACACCACAAGCGTCTGGCGCATCGGTTCTGATTCGCCAATCGTTGATCGATCAAGGTATCGAACCGACGGCCGACGAGATTCTTGCACGACTCTATCAATCATCACAAAGCAACGTCGATCCGATAACCGGCGCGACTTACAACACGATCGATTTGAGCCAAGCGATCACCAGCGATCCGGTAACGGATTCCATTGCCGACGAACCCGCTGGGAATGATCCAGTCGCAAATGATCCCGTCACCGAAACCGTACAAAATGACATCGATCGTTTTACCGGCACGACGGGTTCCGAAGACATCCAGTTGGACCTGCGTGATGGAGTGAAGCTTCGTATTGGCGATTCGACTTACACGCTGAACCAAATCTCCGGTGATGATCCGTTCGTCATTGATGTTGGTGGCGGTGCCGATTCCATCGAAATCATTGGCTCGGAAGCAACGGAGCGATTGATCGCAAGACCTGTTGCCCAAAGCGGCGACGCAGTGGGCTACAGTTCACTCAGCACCAATGACTTTGAAATCCAACTGCGCGGGTTCGAGAATATCATTTTCGACGGCGGCGGTGGACGAGACCGGGCAACTCTGTTTGACTCGGCCAATGACGACAGCTTTAGTAGCGGTCCAGAAGAAACGATCTTGGAAGGCATCGGGTTTAAGTTCGACGTGTCCAATGTCACGCGTGTGTTTACTCATGCAACGGCCGGTGGCGATGACACGGCGTACTTGCACGATTCAGCGGGCGACGACGAACTGTCGGTTCGGCCACAGTTCACCAGTTTACGCAACGAAGATACCTTTCAGTTGGCCTACGGGTTCGAGCGTGTCTATGCATACGCCAACAATGGCGGGATCGACACGGCAGAAATTTATGATTCGGCTGGCGATGACACGTTGAACGTTTCTGCAAACCGATCCATCATCTCCGGCCCGGACTATCAAGTCAGCGCACGCGGGTTTTCTTCCGTCATCGGCTATGCCACCGCGGGTGGCGACGACGTCGCTAGGATTTACGCCGATTCCACGTCCAGTCGGTGGAACAGCACCGATGATATTCTCCAGTGGACGGGGCAAAACGACGACGTTCGCATCGCCCGCGGCTTTGAGCGCACAGAGGCATTCGAGGACTTCCAACCGATTGCCCTGACACCACTTTCGCAAACGTCGCCCGTCGATTGGCTGCTTGAAGACGAAAATGACCGCCAAGATCGCGCAGCCCAAGAAGCTGAAGCGGCCCGATCCGTATTTGCAGATTTTGGTCGCGAATAAACGGGGTTACCCGACACGCTAACCAAAGCACGTCCAGCGCGTTACCATATCCCAAGTGGATTCTTGTCGGTAAGGATATAGGTGCGCAAGAAAGTGAAAGTTCGCAGCGGCGGTGGATTTCGAGCAATCTGGTACACGATCAAAAAAGGTCGTGAGGCGGGAGGCCTGTGGAAATTGATCAAGGCCATGCGCACTCCAAACGCATGCAAGACTTGTGCCCTGGGCATGGGCGGCCAAAAAGGCGGTATGGTCAACGAAAAAGGTGGCTTTCCCGAAGTCTGCAAAAAGAGTTTGCAGGCCATGGTCGCCGACATGCAGGGACCGATCGAGTCGACGTTTTGGATCGACCATCCCATCTCGCATCTCAAGACGCTGTCGCCGCGGGAACTAGAACATCAAGGTCGGTTGATTCGACCGATTCGCTACCGCGCCGGGACAGACCACTACGAAGAAATAACCTGGCAAAAGGCTATCGAAGCGATCGTCGAAAAGCTGCGAGCCACCGAAGCCGACAAAACGTTTTGGTATTTCAGCGGACGCAGTTCCAACGAAGCCGGTTTTCTGTTGCAATTGTTAGCACGTGTGTTCGGCACCAACAACGTTAACAACTGCAGCTACTATTGCCACCAAGCAAGCGGCGTTGGGTTGCAGTCAAGTGTTGGCAGCGGGACAGCAACGATCGTCTTGGATGACTTGGAAAAAGCCGACACGGTTTTCTTGATCGGCGGCAATCCACCCAGCAATCACCCTCGCATCATGACCAGCTTGATGCACATCCGCCGTCGCGGTGGGAAAGTCATTGTGATCAACCCCGTCCGCGAAACCGGCTTGGTCAAATTCCGCGTGCCCAGTGATCCCCGTTCACTTTTGTTCGGGACCAAGATCGCAACACAGTACGTGCAACCACACATCGGCGGCGACTTGGCGTTGCTGTGGGGGATCGCCAAAGCGGTCAAGCAACAAGGAAACATGGACCAAGACTTCCTCAGTCAACATTGCAACAACGACAAAGCTTGGATCAAAGCGGTCGACGCGCTCTCTTGGGTGGAGATCGAAACGAAATCCGGCGTCGCCCGTAGCGAGATCGAATCCATCGCCGAAGTCTATGGCCAATCTGAAAAAGCCGTGTTTGCCTGGACGATGGGCATCACTCACCACGCCCATGGTGTCGACAATGTCCAAGCTGTCGCCGCATTGGCGCTATGTCGCGGGATGGTCGGCCGACCCGGTTGTGGACTGATGCCGATTCGCGGCCACAGCAACGTGCAAGGCATCGGTTCGGTTGGAGTGACGCCCAAGCTAAAGAATCAGATTTTTGATTCACTGCAAGAAAAATTCGGAGTTCAACTACCAACGACCGCCGGTAAAGACACACTCGCTTGCATGGAATCGGCTGCAAGCGGTGACATCACGGTTGGATTTTGTCTGGGCGGAAACCTGTACGGTTCCAACCCCGATTCATCATTCGCAGCCCAAGCGTTGTCGAATTTGGAAATGAACGTGATGCTCAGCACGACGCTTAACACCGGCCACGTACATGGCTTGGCACAAGACACGATCGTCTTGCCCGTTTTGGCACGCGACGAGGAACCAGAACCGACAACACAAGAATCGATGTTCAACTACGTGCGTCTGAGCGATGGCGGCCCACAAAGGTTGCCCGGCCCGCGCAGCGAAGTCCAAGTCATCGCGGCGATCGCAGAAGCCCTGTTGCCCGAAGCAAAAGGAATCGATTGGCAGTCAATGAAAAAGACTGAAACGATTCGCGAGTGGATCGGCGCCGTCGTGCCAGGATACGAAAAAATCAGCGAGATTGATGAATCAAAAGAAGAGTTCCAAATCGGAGGCCGAACCTTTCATCAACCCAAGTTTCCCACGCAAGACGGTAAAGCCAACTTGCACATCCATCCGCTCCCAGCGCTCAAGGGTACCGGTGATCGCGAACTGCGTTTGATGACCGTACGCTCCGAGGGCCAGTTCAATACCGTCGTCTACGAAGAAACCGACATCTACCGAAATCAAGATCGTCGCGATGTCATCTTGATGCATCCCGATGACCTTAAACGTTTTGGTTTGACGCACGATCAAGCCGTCACGGTCACAAGCGACACCGGGCGTCTAGAGAACATTCAAGCACGCGGATTTGACAGCATCCGAATCGGCAATGCGTTGATGTACTACCCCGAAGCAAACGTATTGGTCTCACGCTACGCCGACCCACAGAGCAGAACGCCAGCGTTCAAAGGAGTCGTGGTGCGAATCGAG
>CAZZDZ010000052.1:0-11849 GCA_964652675.1 uncultured Pirellulaceae bacterium | reverse complement strand
ATTTTTGCGCCCCAATCAACCGCGATTTATTCCTTTACTGTTTGACAGATTCCTTTTGGGAGGGAATAAATGGCAGATACAAAGAGAGTTCAGTGCGGGCGTTGCCAAGACACACTGATGGCGGGCAGCAACTACTGTTTAGCGTGCGGCTACGACAACGGCGACGCGCTCACCAAGCAAGTCAACTTGGTGCAACGTGCAAACGATCGGATAGAACGAGCCAAAATACTCGGCAAGCTCTTCCGTTTCTTGGGCTGGGGCAGATACCTCCGTTAGGCGTTGATCCCGTTTCGTAACCAACCCATCGAATTTCCCTTTTCGCACGTTGGCCCGCGACAACACTGGAGGTAGGGAATCGGCGTTTCGGATAGACTGAGACGATGATTCACAGGATTTTTATGATTGCGGCTCTTTGCGCCATGGTTGCCATTTGCGTGAAAGCCAGTGCGGGAGACGGCAAGAAGAAATCGGACTCCGATGCTGCTCGCGATGTCGTCGAACTAAGGGGATCTGACGTTAACGAGAGCAGTGGCTTGGCTGTCTCCTATCGAGACGACAAACGCTGGTGGACGCACAACGATTCGGGCGGCAAGTCGCATATTTTTGCGTTTAATCACAAAGGCAAACGTACCGGCAAATGTGATTTGGAAGATGTAAAGACCAAAGATTGGGAGGACATGGCGTCTTTTGAAATCGACGGCCAGCCAAAGTTGATTGTCGCGGACTGTGGCGACAACTTGGCCAAACGAAAATCCATCTGGCTGTACGTGTTTGATGAACCAGACCCCAATGAATCGACGGATGTTGATCGTATTCAAAAAATACAGGTGAGTTATCCTAATGGATCGCGCGACTGCGAAGCGATCGCGTTTGACAAATCCACAAAACAAATTGTGCTGATCGAAAAGTCGACGTTGCCATTCGCGGGCATCTATGCGATTGATCTGCCACCGCCATCACGACGACCGACCGACGTAGAAGTCGTCGCAACACGAATTGGCACTTTGAACATCCCGCTGATCACCGCCGCGGATATCGATCCGATCAACGGTGACCTTTGGGTAGTCAACTATTTTCAAGCATTTCGATTTCCGCGTACCAACGACCGAAAAGATCTGACAACACAGATCACTGCATTGCCAAAGGTAGTCGAGTTGCCCAAGTGGAAACAAATCGAAGCGGCTGCGGTCGACCGTAAACATCAACTTTGGCTTACCAGTGAGGGCAAGGATGCACCGTTGGGTCGATTGAATCTGAATCACGAATGAAACTTGATTTCAAACAGTCCAGCAAAGGCAGACACAAGTGTTCGAAGTAGAGCAAAAGTTTCACATCGAAGACTTGGAAAAGTTGGAAAATCGGTTGGCTGTGTTTTTTGCAGACGGCATCGCTGTGGAGCAGGACGTCCAAGTTCATCGTGACACCTATTACAATCACCCATGCCGCGATTTTGCATCAACGCATGAAGCGTTGCGTGTCAGACGTTGTAACGATGTGCCCATGGTTACCTACAAAGGCACCAAATTGCCGGGCAAAATTAAGGCCCGTCGAGAATTGGAGTGGCGGCTGGACCCCGGCGATCACGATGGTTCACAGACAGAAGAGCTGTTTGTGCTGCTGGGGTTTCGCCGCGTCGCCGAGGTGGTCAAGACGCGACGAAGCTTTCTGTTCGAACGAGATTTGTCTGGATTTACGGTCACCATTGACGATGTGCAGTCCGTCGGCCTGTTCGCCGAAATTGAGCTGGTGGTCGATGATTTGAACGAAATCGAACCAGCTCGCGATCGAATCGGGCAGTTTGCCCAGCGTCTGGGATTGCATCGCGACGAACCGCGAAGCTATCTACGCATGCTTCTCAGCGCAGGAAAACAACAAGACTGACTTCGCGCCAACGTACACGGTCACTCTCTTGATCGGATACGATGGAAGCTGCGACAGTCGGCGCTTTTACCGAAAGATACGATACCCAACTTAGAGTTCATCAAGAGACAATCGAATGCTTAATAAACTTGCAGGTCCAATCGCGGTTTTGATGGTTGCCTGCGCCACTTCGATGGCAGCCGAAGTTGATTTGAAAGACGTGAAATGTGCTGTCAGCTCCAAGGCGGCTAACGCAGCCATCTCGGCTGATTACAAAGGTGCCAAAGTCTATTTTCACAACAAAGAATCCCAAGCCAAGTTTAAGGAAGACTCAAAGAAGTTCGCCATCAAGGCCAATCATCAGTTGGTCTTGACGAAACAATTTGAACAGAAAGTTTGCCCTTTCAGCGGCAGAGACGTCGACGCGGAAATCTCCACCAAGGTCGCCGGCGCGACCGTCGGATTCTGCTGTGGCGGCTGCAAAAACAAAGTGGAATCCACCAAGGGAGACGAAGCGAAGATGAAATTGATTTTTGGCACCAAAACGTTCGCGAAAGCATTCAAGAAGATCGAAGAGAAAGCCGCTGAGTAGACGTTGCTGACCTGCCCGTCAGCTATGGCCACTACAATCGATACAACACCTTTTACCAGTCAACTTTTTCTAAGTGGACTGGTTTTCTTTTTGCGCGAACGTTTCTGCTTTTCCATCGTGCATCGCGCAGCAGATTGACTTGCCGGGCGCGTGGTCAGCGCAATAATCCCCGCAAGTTCGCGTTTTACGGCTGTGAATTGAACTTCTCTCCTTCGGAATCTTCACAACTCAGGGCTTAGAAACACCCAAGCTTCTTTCTGCATTGAGCCATTGCGTGAGCTACTTTTCCGATAGAGAGCTTCCTCCAGCATTGGCCAATGCTGCAAGACCAACCGGAACGCTCTGAAACCTAGCCAAACTGCGGTGCAGTCACCCGCCTGCGAAACCAGCTACCGAGACCAACTTCATGGATTTATCCAGCCGATACCGTTCGCTAAAAGCTCGTGCACAAAAACAGAGCGGCGAACGAACACGCCCCCGTCTACAAAAGAATCGTCGTCTTCTACTGGAGTCGCTTGACCAACGGATGTTGATGGCTGCGGACACAGGCATGGCGGTCAGCGAACCTGATTTGAGTAGCGAATCGGCACTGATTGCTCCCCACGCATTTTTTGCGTCGCAAGAAGAATACGAACAATCCGACCAATACGGACACGGTCACGATCATAGTCATGACCCCAACGACGAGAATTTCTACGATCACAGCCAAGACGATGGTTTCGACGTTGGTCAACAAGACGATCACGAGTGCGGTCCAGGGTGCACATGTGGGCGTCACTCCCCGAACCTTCAAAGTGCCAACACGGGCGATTCTGTTGGCGAACCAAACTTTAGTGTCAACAACAATGGCAAGTGGGATCAGCCTGGCGGGCTGGGAACAAGTGTCACGATCACCTATAGCTACGCGGGATTACTTGACGGGAACTTCGGTGGTTCATTGACGACTGATCAACTGCGCGCCACCGTCGAAGAAGCCTTAGGTGTTTGGTCGACCTATAGCCCATTGAATTTTGTAGAAGTAGAAGACGCCGGCCCGCCCATTTTTGTCAACGGCGCCGACAATACTACGTATCGATCAACAGGCACACCGGACATCCGCATCGGGCATCACGATGTCGATGGTCGCAACGGAACGTTGGGCTATGCATACTTTCCCTCGAATAATTTCTTCGGTGCTTCGGGTGACATCCACTTGGACACACAAGAGTCTTGGACTCTCGGCAACGGTCGTGGGACTGATCTGTTGGAAGTCCTGACTCACGAAGTTGGACATGCGCTGGGATTGGGTCACAGCGATGGTGTGGAATCCATCTTGAATTCCTTTCACACGGGTGCCTTCAGTGGCCCGGGAACAAGCTTTCTGTACCAGCACGACATTGATTCGATCCGCAGTGTCTACGGCAGCGGTAGCGGCAGCGTTACTCCCATCATCTTCAACGATCCGCCAGTGATCGCCGCCATCGACGACGTGACGGTATCCCCTAGTTCGACTGAATTTATCGTGGCGGTCAACGCGACCGATCCGGACGGCGATGATTTGACATACGACGTAACGGCCACACAAATTGATCCGCTGCAGCAAGAAGCCTATCGGTTGGATCAAGAATACCGTTTTCGACCAGCAGCGTCAGAGTTCTTTAATGCACGTGGACACGGCGAAAAGTACTTTCACGGCAATGGTTCACAATGGTTCTTTATACTCGAGGAAGGCAGCGTTCACCGTTGGACCGGAAGCATCGCTGGCAGTCCGCAAATCGGACAACTGGATTCCGGGTTTCACGAAACACTGTCCAAGCTGACGCAGGCACAATCGCCGGAGATGTCACCCGTCGATATCTCGTTTGATTGGTCTGGAACCGATCTAGCCGTGTCAATCGACAGCGACACACCTGAATCGTTTGTTGTTACCGTTGTCGTTTCCGACCAACACGAATCCAGTACTGAAACGTTCGCAGTTAGTATTTTGGACACCGTGCCAACGATCGAACCGATTGCAGACCAAGCAGGATCGATTGCCGAAGGATCGATCACTGTAGGAGTCTTTGCCGATGATGCAGACGGAGAATCGTTGCAGTTGTCTGCAACCGCGTCCGCAGTTGACCCGTTGGCGGTTGCCGCATTCGAATTGAGACAAGAGTTCGGATTCCGCGCCCACAGTACCGAAGCACATAACTTCCGTGGACATGGCGAGAAATACTTTGTGGGTGGTTCGTCCTTCTTCTTTATCTTGCCCGATGGCGCCGTTCATCGTTGGAACGGAAGCATCCCGTCAAGTCCACAAGTCGGCCAGTTGGATTCGTCTTATCACAGTGACTTAAGCACTCTCCTGACGGCAACGCGACCAAACGAACAATCCATCGACGTGGGCCTTAGCTTTTCGGGCAACAATTTGACCGTAGATTGGCCAGACGGATTCTCTGGATCATTCGTCGTCACAGCAACTGCATCTGACCAGCGAAATGTCGTTAGCACATCATTTAGCGTCGAAGTTGCCAATCGCGCACCCGAATTGGAAGCGATTGCCGACCAAAACGTTTCTGTTGGTCAGCCGTTTGTGACGGTTCCCGTATCGGCCGTGGATCCTGACGGCAACGAAGTTCAATTGAGTGCGAACGTGCAGCAGATCGATGCGGCAGCGGCAGCGGCATTCGATTTGAGAACAGAGTTCGGTTTTCGCAGCGCTGGCCGCGACCACTTTAATGCTCGTGGCTTTGGCGAAAGATATTTCTTCGACCGAAGCTCGCGTTGGTTCTTTGCTCTTCCCGATGGCGGAGTTTACCGCTGGACGGGCAGCATCGCCGGTAGCACGCTGGTTGGCAACGTTGACCCCAGCTATCACGAAGACCTCAATAGTTTCTTAAATATCCAGCGGCCAACTGCTGTATCGATCGACGCTGATGTGTCTTTTGACGGAAACGATCTAAACGTATCGATCCCGGATCAGTTTGTTGGCAGTTTTGATGTGACGGTCACAGCAACGGACGGCGTCGAAACCGTGGACACCTCGTTTACAGTGACCGTTTCCAATCAAGCACCAACGTTGGCCGCGATCCCAGATCAACGATTCACGGCGTCACAAAGTTCGATCACGTTGCCGATCTCTGCAAGCGATCTTGATGGCGACACACTCCAATACAGCGCGACAGCCAGCAGCGTCGATCAGCTGGAAGTGTTGGCCTATGAATTGAACCAACAGCACGGATTCTTTTTTACTGGCAACGATCACTTCAACTCACGTGGTCATCAAGCTAGGTATTTCCGTGGCAGCGGTTCCGCTTGGCACTTCATCCTGCCAAACGGAGAAGTCTATCGTTGGACTGGCAGCGTTCAGGGCAGCACCCTGATTGGCGAATTGGACTCCAGTTATCACGCGAACGTGAGGTCGTTGACCGACGCAGCGCGGCCGACCACCGAAGCGATCAATGTCGACCTTACATGGACAGAAAACCGGTTGACGATCGATCGGCCTGCCGACTTTGTGGGGTCATTTACCGTCAACGTTCAAGTGACCGATGGAGCGGAAACGGCGGAACAGTCGTTCGAGGTGACGGTCGGATCGAGCGCGACTCAGTCGGCTGCTTCCAGAACGCTGCAATCAATGAGCAGCGCGGTCGACCAAATCATGAGTCAACTCGCGACCGGAATTTGATATTGAAATGCGGCTAGCCTTGCTCGCAATCAACTTGTTTCATCAATCGGTTTGATTTCTTGAACACAAGGAGCCGAATCGACGCGCCGCATGTGAATCGCCCACGGGCCGGTCATGCCACTGATGTGCCAAGTTCCCTGAATCGATCCTTCACCATCAAAGTCGCCCAGATATTTGGCAGCGTGCTGGCCAACGTACTGTTTGTCGATTGCGACTTTGCCTTCTTTAAGGACTCCCGTCATCGTGAATGGGCCTACGATGTCTTGCCCATTACCTTCGATCACGCCGTCTTGAAACGTCAGCGTTAGGGACGACATCGTTTGACGTCCAAAATAGTCTTGCTCCCACCAACCTTCGCACTGAAATACCACTTGCTCTACTCCGCTTCCAAACGCACACAAACTGCTCAAGACATTATTGATCCAACTTGCGGTGGATCAAATAGCAGCGGCGTCATTCGTCGTCAAGACTTTGGTTTTTACTCGTTCGCCGAAACACTTGGGCAGTCTCGCAGCCTGCGGCGTTGATGCCAGCTCAAATCACCGGCCTGGAAATCCTTCTGGACACTTTCGCGAACCGATCACATTTTGTGTCTGATTTTTTCCAGGTCCGTGCGCAAGCCTCGCATGTAGGCACGCCATTGCGACTCCAGCCTATTCAAGTCACCGAAGCAATCCTTGAACGTGCTGAGAGTTTTGGCGCGCCAAGCGTCATCGTGCGGCGTTTCCAGGGTATCCACTGCCATACGCTTGTAAAACTCCAGCAATTCGGCCAAGTGTTCCTCCATCAAAAAATGCGTCAGCGCCCAAGCTTGACCGTACGCGGCAAGTGTTGACGAGTTTGTCGCCGCGTAGTCAAAAATACGATCGGTCACAACGAATTCGATCGACGAGTGTACCGGGTCTCGCTCTAAGATTCGGTAGTAGCCCAATCGCTGTTCATTGACAGCACCCAAGCCGGCCCAGGTTGCCTCTTTGGGAGATTCAAAATAGCTGGCAAGCCCTTCGTGTGCCCAACGCACCATAAACTTCTCACGATCAAGCAATCCACTATTGGCAGCCAGTTGATGAGTCGCTTCGTGAGTGACAACTTCGATCTCCAAATCTTCACCAGAAATATCCACTAGCAATTCCAGTGTTTTGGCAAACCGAATGATCTCGCCGCTACCTTGAGAACGTTCGCGCCGTGCTTTTTCTCGAATCGTTTTCAAGATTTTCACCAGCTCATTAGCACCTTCAAACGCTGCGTCCGATTTCTGACGATAGAAAATGGCAATGTTCTCTTTGGGCGAATAAAACCCTGCAGCATTCTTTAGTGTGGGGCTCAGCAATTTCACAAAAGCCAAATAGTTTGCATGGTCGTTGAACAGCACGACACGCAGCGGTTCTTTGGGAACACGCAGCGGGTAACCCTCCAAGGCATACTTCATGTAGAAACTATCGTAGACCTGCTCCAGTAATTTCAATCGATGCTCGGCGACTGACATCTTATAGATTGGATCGACTTCGTCAGGCGTATCGTGCAAAAGCGCGAAGTGACGACTGCGAGTAAATTTCATATTGCTGCGTTTGACAAATTCCCGCATCTCTTTTTCGACCGAAGCCGAGACGGGTACCGTGCCACGTCGATATTTGACCAACTGTGACATCAACCGAACGCGCGAATTCGTCGGGTCCATTCCCCAAGCGTCACTAAGTGCCGAATCAGCCTGTTTCAGCATTCCTTTTTCAACACACCACAGCGCAAGATCCAACTTGTCTTTGGCGGAACCAGACTTGCTTGATTTCATCTTCTGCTGCAGATACAGCTTTTCTTTGGAATCCGTTTTGATGACTTTGCAATCACGAGCGGCGAAGTGCAGAGTTCCACGAGGGTGACGCAGTGATAGCGTCCCACCAGGGTTGATCGTGACTTTGCCCATCAACGTAATTCGCAGCGGAGTGTTGGGGACGGTATAAAGGACGACATCCGCGACCACGACCTGCCCCACAAACATCAACGCAGCAAACAACATCGCTACCTTGAAAGATTTGAATCGCATTTCAACTCCATAAAGAGATAATGAAGCGGTTAATGGTACTAGATTCGAGCGCAGATTTCCAATTGTTGGGTAGCAAATAACGCTTTAGCCTTCTGTGACATAGCAAAACCTTGTCTCTGTTGAGCATTTGCTTGAAAGTAGCCGTCGCTCGGAGATTGACGGCTACTTTTGATGATCGTCGAAACGGGATTGGCGGCTAACGCTTTTTGAAGGTGTCGCTGGATGTGACTTGTAAAATCAAATTTTTTAGTCCGTATCCACTTGTCTTTAGCGTATCCGCGATGCGTTGAATTTCTGGCTGGTCGCGGAAGGTCATGTTTCGGCCGGTTGCGTAGGTCATTAGTTTCTCGGTCAAGGCAGTGGCAAAGCGATCTTTGCGTGCGACCAGGATTCTTTTAAGCCCTCGTTCATCATCGAATGCTTCTCCGGTTGGAAGCTGACCCGAGCCGTCTATCAGTGGGCCATCTTTGCGACGCGACGGATATCTTGTTCGAAGGCCGCCGATGGGATCATAAAACTCTAATGCAAATCCTGCCGGATCAATCTTCTGGTGGCAGTCGGCACAGGCCGCGACGGTGCGGTGTTTATCTAGCTGCTCGCGAATCGTTGTCGTGCCGCGCGTGTCGGGCTCGATCGCTGGTACGTCAGGCGGTGGCGGTGGAGGCGGAGTGCCCAAGATGTTTTCAAGCACCCAGATGCCGCGAACCACTGGCGATGTTTCGACTCCGTTTGCCGATAGCGTCAAGATGCTGCCTTGGCCGAGTAATCCACCGCGACGATGTTTCGGTAGCAGAGCGACCTTGCGGAAGTGTTCGCCATGGATGTTGTCAATGCGGTAGTGTGCTGCCAACGCATCGTTGACGAATGTGTAGTCGCTATCGAGTAGTCGCACGATCGAGCCGTTGGTTTTCAGTAGATCACCAAAGTACAGCCGTGTCTCTTGTTTAAACAAATCTCCCAGTCGATCACGATAGTAGCTCTCGAACGCTTTGGGATCGGGCGGCATCGAACCGAGCGTATTGATGCGGAGCCATGTGTCTGTGAAGTGTTCGACAAATGCATCACTCTTTAGATTTGTCAGCGACTTGCCGCTCATAATGCTGAGCATCCGATCGACTTGGTTGGACATTCCCTTTCGCGTCCCAAGCTCTCCCGACTCGGCTGCCGCAATCAGTTCATCGTCCGGCATGCTGCTCCACAGAAAGTACGATAGTCGCGTTGCCAATTCATACGGCGTGAGCTCCGATCCCGTTTCATCGTTGCCTTCGTCGAGATACAAAAAACGTGGTGATGTCAGAATTGCCGCCAGTCCCAGTTTGATCGCGCTGGCATGCGAATCGCCGCCTTTGATACGGTCGCGAATGAACTTTGTGTAATGCTGGACCTTCGAGTCTGAGACCGGCCGTCGAAAGGCGCGACTTGCAATCTTAGAAACACATTGCCCGATATCAACTTTGCTGGCGTCGGTTTGATTGCCGAAAACCAATCGGTGGCTTGCAGGCGGCCACTGCTGAAACTGCGGACCTTGGATGTCCATTTTCCAAACGCGGACGCGAGGCCCTTGATAGACTTGCGAAAGCAGTTTGTTGTTCGCGTTCTTTGCTAACTTGGTGACCAGCGCCTGTGCCTCTGGATTGCCCAACTTTGCAGCATCCAATTGAGTTGTTGTGGCGCGGATGACTTCTGGATGATGCTTCTCGGCGACTCGGCGGATGTTGCCCTTGGAACTGACGCCGTTTGTCCAACTGATGAACGGAATCGCACCTTCGTTGAGCCAAGCTCGGTACGAAAAATCCTTGGCGTGATCGTCTGGAAGATCCCAGACCTTTAACAGTTGCCGTTGGTCAGCGGCGTTCTTGCCCAGCAGCGCCGCGTTTGGCGCGATCCAAAGTGCCATCTTCAATCGCTGATTGGTAAAGCGTTTAAACTCGTCGTGATCGTAACCGTGATCAAGTCGGTTTGCCGCGGCGGCGGTTACTTTGATCGTGTACCATCCGTCCGCCGGCGCACCGCCGCGTTTAACAAAAGCGGGTACGAAGTTCGGGTGGCGTTCGCTTGGTTGTCCGTGGCCGATCTCCAAATAGTCATTGTCGACAATCAATCGCCAAGTCACCGGCGCTCGCTCGTACGACTGAACTGCGTTGAAGTCCTTTCCGGAGTAGCTCCAGCTTTGCGAACGCGGCTCGGCGACATCAAAGAACGATGCTGCGTCGAGCGCCTTAACTGCGACCTCCAGATAACGCTGCAACTGATGATCTGACAAAGTCAGTGCTTCGCCGTTGTTGTCAAAGCCATGCTCGATTGCATCGATGGGAAAGTCGGACGTGAAATCAAAGAACTCGCGGCCCAAGCCCAGCAAGTCGCACATGGTGTTGACGTATTCAAAACGGTTCAGCCGCCGCATCACGGTAGCCTGCGATGAGCTGGCGTTGGCAAGACCCGTGAGATACGCAGTGATTAGCGAAACAACTTGTTTCGTGTCGCTTGCCGGTGGCCGCGAGATACCTTTCTTTGCCGGAGGCATGTCTCCACGATTGATCGCGTCGAGTGCCTCTTCCAGAAGCGTCGCCGCGTCGCTGTCGGCCGCCATGACGAGCGGCAAACGGTCCAACCGCCGGTCACCTTTTTGCGTCTCCTGGCCATGACAGCGATAGCAATGTTGTTTGAAAAAAGTCGTGACAGACGGGTCAAGCTTCACGGTCTCGCCAGCGGCAACGGATGCGAAACAGAGCAAGAATACAAACGCAGGGCTGGTAGCTTTCATCCCTGAACCTCCAAACCCGTGAGCCTGCTCTTAGCGGTGCCGAATCGGTCTTCTTCCACGCCGAATCGTTGCAGCATCGAAACGAACAAATTTCCGGCGGGCGATGCGACTCGTTTCTCGTCATCTTTGAAGTAAGACTTGTGTTCGCCGTGACGGAATCCGCCTCCTGCAAGTACCAGTGGCAAGTTCTTGTTGGAATGCGAACTGGCGTTGCCCATGCCCGATCCGAAGAGCACCATGCTGTTATCCAGCAGTGTCTTTCCATTTGGTTCTTCGATCGACTTCAGTTCAGTCAGGAATCGAGCAACCTGCTGCATATGAAACTGTTCAATGACCGACAGTTCCGTGATGTACTCGGCGACTTTCCCATGATGGGTCAGTTGGTGGTAGCCGCGGCTGATTTCAAAGCCGCCGTAGTTGGCTCCGATATCGGCCAAACCAAGTGTGATCACGCGTGTCGAATCCGTTTCCAAGGCCAGTTTCATCAAGTCGTAATAGAGCGGAACGCGATCAACGAAGTCGAATCGATTGGCACCCGAGGGCAATTTGTAATCGACCACCGGCTTTGGTCGATCAAGCCATTCTCGCGATTGCGTTAGTCGCTGTTCGACCGAGCGAACCGAATCGAAATAACGATCTAGCTTTCTGCGGTCACGAGCACCCACCTTACGTTTCAAATAGTCTGCATCCGTTTTGACTAGATCAAGAATACTGGTTTTTGCATCCAGTTGTGCGTGAGCGCCGTCACGAAGCTTCGGGTCGATCCGTTGAAAAAGCAAATTGTAAATGGTCTGTACATTTGACAGCGGCGGTACGGCGACCCCCGACGCAGTCCATGAAATCATGTTGTTGGGATCGTTACCGCTGGCAAACTGCAACGACGGGAACCGAGTTTGCGAGCCAACTAGCTGAGCCGCTTTTTGATCAATGCTGATATTGGCCT
>CAZZDZ010000051.1:22143-23731 GCA_964652675.1 uncultured Pirellulaceae bacterium | reverse complement strand
CTGGATTCACCGGGCGTCGCTCAGGTAGACTACACGCGGTTAATTGTTCCCGTTAATGCGTTGTTGATATGCGTCACTTCTTTATTGCTTTTGTCGTTCTGGTCGTCGTTCTTAGTGTGATCGTTGGTTATGCCGCGCCCTTCCTGCTGTGGGCTTGGGTTCTGCTGGGGCCGATCGTATTGTTGGGCCTTTATGACTATTTTCAACATGAGCATTCGATTTTGCGCAACTTTCCAGTGTTGGGGCATTTTCGATATCTGTTTGAACTGATTCGACCGGAGATCTATCAGTACTTTGTCGAAAGCGACACCGAAGGCGTTCCGTTTGATCGCGATCAACGCTCGCTGGTCTATCAAAGAGCCAAAGACGTTCGCGACACCGTACCGTTTGGCACCAAAGAAGACTTGTACAAAGCTGGCTACGAGTGGATCAATCATTCGATGGCACCAGTCAGCCATCATCCCACTGACATGCGCGTCAAAATTGGTGGGCCTGATTGCAAACACCCCTATTCGGCAAGCCTGTTGAACATCAGCGCGATGAGCTACGGATCACTCAGCGCCAATGCTTGCGTGGCCCTCAGTAGCGGCGCAAAAATCGGTGGGTTTGCTCACAACACAGGCGAAGGCGGAGTGAGTCCGTATCACTTGCAGGGTGGCGGCGATTTGATTTGGCAAATCGGCACAGGTTACTTTGGCTGTCGTGCAACCGACGGTGGTTTTGACCCCGAGAAATACAAAGTCACGGTGTCACATGATCAAATCAAAATGGTCGAACTAAAACTGTCTCAAGGTGCCAAGCCTGGTCACGGCGGGATCTTGCCGGCTGCCAAAGTCACGCCTGAGATCGCGGAAATTCGCGGTGTGCCGATGGGCCAAGATGTCAATTCGCCACCAGGACATAAGGCGTTTTCGACCCCCATCGAACTACTGCACTTCGTCAAACAATTGCGTGATCTAAGCGGTGGCAAGCCGATCGGTTTCAAGTTGTGCGTTGGCAAACGCCGCGAGTTTCTGGCGGTCTGCAAAGCGATGGTTGAAACCGGCATCTGCCCCGATTATATCGCCGTCGATGGTGGCGAAGGCGGTACCGGCGCGGCGCCGCTTGAGTTTTCTAACCACATCGGAGCTCCTTTGGTCGAAGGGCTGATTTTTGTACACAACGCGTTGGTGGGATACGGATTACGCAAGAACATTCGCGTCATCGCGAGCGGCAAAGTCGCATCGGGTTTCGCGATTTTGAAACGGCTGGCACTCGGAGCAGACGCGTGCTATTCGGCACGCGGAATGATGCTGGCACTCGGCTGTATCCAAGCCCTCAAGTGCAACAGCAACGAATGCCCTGTTGGCGTGGCGACTCAAAAAAAACACCTGATGGCGGGCCTTGTTCCGTCAGACAAACGGGCTCGCGTGGCTAGTTTTCACAGTGAAACGATCGAAAGTTTGTGCGAGATGCTTGGTGCAATCGGACTCAGTAGTCCCGAGGATCTACGTCCCTGGCATATCATGCACCGCATCAGCCCCACCGAAACAAAACACTACGGTGAACTGTACGATTTCTTGGACGAGGGTGAATTGCTAAACGAACC
>CAZZDZ010000051.1:0-22043 GCA_964652675.1 uncultured Pirellulaceae bacterium | reverse complement strand
CGGTGAAACCTAGTTCCAGCAGAGTGTATTCGGTTTTATTCCGGTTTTATTCCGGGGGCACGTCAAACGAAAGATCGAATCGCTGCCAACACCAAGTGGCAATCGCAATTGAAACCGCCGCGATCGTCCACGTTGTCAGTACTGCACCACTGACAAATGCGATTGTCTTGAAAGTCTCCGGCAGGAACGCCGTACAGAATACAGCCCATCCGAAAAGCAACGTGATCGCGCCGGCTAGCACAGCGACTTTGCCCAGAAAAGTCAGCTTGGCACGAACCATCATGCCGATTCCTTCGGCCCGTTCGTGATGCGGATAGGTCAAAAACAATGCGTTCTCGGCAGCAAACGTAAATACCGCTAGGGCCGAAAGTATGCCCGCCCACATCACGGTTTGGCCAATTCCAGGTTGAGTGACCATCGCTGCTACTGCGATCGTGAAAAACTGAAACGCAATCGTAATGAGGATTGGCAAGGATAGTTGTCCCAGCACCATCGACAATGGTCGAACTGGCAAAGACCGTAGCAACATCATCCGCCGCAGATCGCGCCGAAAATCAATTCTTAATGCCGGTGGAGCCAGCAACATGGTACACATCGCAATCCCACCGACAACATAAAACCATTGCGATACCACTTGGCCGGTTACAAGCGGAGACAAACACAATAAAGTCGGCACAACAAAACTGAAAACGATCGTACTGCGGTATCGATTGATCGTGACCGCTTGTCTGGCCATCAAGCTGTAGGCGTCGCGAAGAATCGGCGGTAGTTTGGCATCGACAATTGCTGCCAAACGCTGGCCCCTTGGGGACTGCATCTGTGAAAGTTGGTTGGCCTTGGGCTCTCGCTGGTAGTTGCCCGATTTTAAACGTGCTTGTTCGCGACGATGGCGTGAATCTCGGGCCCAAGCGTCGACGCGAACGAGCAATAGAATTGACAGCGGTATCATTGCGATCGCGATCAACATTTGTGCGATCGACATCCACTGGTAGCCTTCGCCAACGACCAATCGCGAGGCAGCCATCCACGGCAACGCAAGTACCTGAATCGCTTTGCACGATGCAGTGTCTCCGATTGCCGAAAAACCACCTATGACATATTTCCAAGTCGGTGAACCCATATCGATCGCTGCCATGACGCGAGCGATGACTTGCAATCCAACGGCTGCTGCGATCGCGGTCGCCCCGATTCGCATGCCAACTCTGGAGCGACTGCTTAGCCCGGATGACCAGCGTTGAATGGTCAATCGTACAATTTCCAGCAACACCAATGACGAAAACAGTCCAATAAATAGAAATTCCACGCGCGTGACGTCACAGGTCAAAACAACGGCAATCAATCCCGTTTTGATCAATGCCGCGATCAGAATGTTACCGATGTGGTAGACCGCCAAAGACGATCGACGAACGGGGCCGCCACCAAGCCAGAGTTCTTCGGCACGACTTAGTTCCAAATCAGCGACCTTTTGAGTCCAAACGCAACGCACAAAGTGATAGAGCGCATAGATCACCATGCCGCCGGACAACCACAGTTTCAATCGTGCAGGATCCGCAGGCGTTCGCGCCGACAAGATAAAGATGCCGTTAAGCAAGTACAGCACAAAGAACGTCACGGCCAGCGTCGTTGCGATGATGCGACGCGGTGAACGCAAACGTTGCATCAACCGCGTCACACGAAATTGACTTCGCGCGATCGTCAGTTTTGCCAAGATTGCGTGGATGCTTGGTGAGTCCCAAGCAGCCCCAGCAGTGACACTTTGCGACTTCACAGCGAAGCCTCGTTCAGCGATACGCCCCCGGTCAGATTTTCAATACCAGTGACGATAGGGGGATTTGAAATTGACTCGCTTGTGTTGGAATCATTCTTTGGATCACCTTGATCGATCGAAGTCGCCGCAAAGTAGGCTTCTTCCAGAGTCTTGGCAGCAGGATATTGGCTACGAAGCTCTTTTGCGGCACCAAAGTATTGCAATCGGCCGGTCTGCATGACCAGCAAGTGTGTGACAACATCATCAATCATTGCCAACAAGTGGCTGCTGATAATAACGGTCGCTCCTCGCGCGGCTCGATCCTGAACGGAACCCAGTAGAGTTCGAATTCCCGGCGGGTCGAGACCCGTGAGCGGTTCGTCCAATAGCAACACGTCAGGGTCAAACAAGTACGCACAACAGACAGCCAGTTTTTGTCGCATGCCGCGCGAAAGTGTCGTTGCTCCCGCGTCGATTTTGTCTGTCAAGTCAAACTGTGCCAGCAACTCGTTGGCTTTGTTGCGATGGTTTTCGACGTGATAGAGCCGGCCAATAAAATCCATATGTTGCCCGACCGTCAAATCGTCGAACAACGGCGGATCATCAGGAACGTACGCCAATCGCTTTTTTAATTCCAATTGATCAGCCGAGACGTCGCAGGACGCAACTTTCAATCGACCTTCGGTGGCCCGAATCAGTCCTGCCATGCATCGAAGGGTCGTGGTCTTGCCAGCGCCGTTTGGGCCGACCAAGCCACAAATCTGACCTTGTCTGAGCGTGAACGACATATCGTCGACCGCCAAGTAATCATCGTAGAGTTTTCGGAGGCCTTGGATTTCAATCATGGAAGCGGATTCTGCTGGAGTGACTTGATTAGAAAAACCTAGGTCACGCGATAGATCCGGCGCCATGAAAACGGAGCGATTGCATCGATCACAGCGAAAAGGAGGCCAAAAGTTACTGTCGAACTACTTTTTCCTGAGCAGATCGATCTGCTTTCTGGCGTGCGTCGCGTTGGCCGTGATGGCGGTCCAATCTCGTGCCGCGATCAACTCGCGAGTTGCGATCCATGAACCGCCGACCGCTGGCACATTTTGGTTCGCCAAATACTCGGTCATGTTTGTCGCGTTGATTCCGCCCAGCGGTACATATTGCAGTCCCAGGTGTTGATACGGCGCGCTAATGCTGGACAGGTACTTCATGCCGCCACTGGGTTCGGCGGGAAAGAATTTCAGTTCGCGGCACCCCAGTTCAACAGCGGATTCGATATCCGATGGTGTCACGATGCCGGGAGCAAAAGGCAAGCCAATCTTTTGAGCGGACTGCACAACTTTGGCGTTCAAGCCCGGTGCGACTCCGAACGCGGCCCCCGCATCAAAAGCACATCGAACTTGGTCGGTCGTCAGAATGGTACCGACGCCAGCCAGCATTTCTGGCACATGATCACGCACCGATTTCAAAGCGTCCAATGCAGCATCGGTTCGCAGTGTCAGTTCCATCGCCGAAACGCCGCCGTCCAGCAAGGCTTTGGCAAGCGAGACGGCATGATCTGCTTCGTCGATCACCAAAACCGCAATCACACCACAGGACTGGATTCGCTCCAACGTTTCATCAGGGAATTGCGATTTCATGGTCAGTCTTGTTGGATGGAGTTACGGTGGGCCAGAACTGCTAAGCTAACTGGACAGCGCCACTTTGAATTGTAAACGCAGCTTTTTCTGATCGTACTCGTACTCAGGCGTTTCGCCGGTACTCGTACGAGTACGAGTACGAAAGCCGTGAAACTTGGTTTCCACGCGAGCCTGTTGCTGACTTTGTTTCTGGAAGTTACCGATTTTGGTGCGGTTGGTTTCGCTGTGCATCATTAACTGTCTATCACTCACTGTCCATCATTCACTCAGGCGACGAATTTCGATGAATCCACCATTGGCCATTGCTTTGCTTATTGTTTTGGCGGTCCCAGCATGGGCACAAGATCGCAAAATGATCACTGTGACCGAAGAGGCTCGCAAGATTCACTCCGAAAATCCGGTCGTCGACGGACACAACGATTTACCTTGGATGCTGCGCAAAACGGGTGGCCGTTTCGATAAATCAGATATCGCAAAGCCGCAGCCGAATTTTCACACTGATATTAAACGCCTAAAAGAGGGTGGCGTCGGCGCCCAGTTTTGGTCGGTCTACGTTCCCGTGTCCTCCATGAAAGACGGCAGTGCGCTATCGACGACGCTGGAGCAAATCGATCTTGTTAAGGAAATGTGCCAGCGATATCCCGATACGTTTGAATTGGCGCTGACAACCAAAGACATCGAACGAATTCGTGGCGAAGGAAAAATCGCATCCATGATTGGTGTCGAGGGCGGCCACAGCATCGAAGATTCAATCAGCGTTCTACGGCAACTCTATCAACAGGGTGCCCGATACATGACGCTGACACACAGCCAATCGCTCAAGTGGGCTGATTCGTGTACCGGCGAAGTCGTCAGCGGTGGGCTTTCGAAATTTGGCGAAGAAGTCGTAGTGGAGATGAACCGGCTTGGGATGTTGGTGGACATTTCTCACGTCAGCGCTGATTGCATGCGGCATGTTCTGCGCGTCACCAAGGCTCCGGTTATCTTTTCTCATTCGTCGGCACAAGCCATCGCCAATCACCCGCGCAACGTACCGGACGACGTATTGAAATTGACCAAGCAAAACGGTGGCGTTGTGATGATCAATTTCTTTAACGATTACGTAAACCCCGTCGATGCGATGCGATCGGCAGAAAAGATTGCCATCCGAGCAGGCTTGAACGCCAAGTACAAAGACGATGAAGACCGAGTTGACGGTGAAATCAAGAAATGGGAAATCAGCAATCCACGTTCCAAGCAATGCACCGTCCACGATGTACTCGATCACATCGAACATGTGATCAAGGTTGCCGGTATCGATCACGTCGGAATCGGGAGCGATTTTGACGGAGTCCCACTGCCACAACAATTGGAAGACGTTTCGACTTATCCGGTCATCACGCAAGGCTTGCTAGATCGCGGCTACAAAGCCGCCGAGATACGAAAGTTGCTAGGCGAAAACGTCATGCGAGTCTTTCGCGAAACCGAACAGGTCGCCGCGTCGCTGTGATGTGTGTCGAATCGTTCTTACGTGCCTTAGGCGAACGGCGAAAAAGTCAATGTCTTCGAAGCGGAAGTCGTGCGTGACTTTCGGTCTCCACCTGGAATGGCCGAAAGTCTTGACGACTTCCGCTACAGGTAGATTTTCATCTGCCGCTCGCCTTAGCTGATTGCAGTCACGAAAAAACACACCATCGTTGAAAACGATGATGCGTTTTGTTGAATCGATTGACAGGATATGTCGTGTTACGAATTACCCGGTCTTATGAGTTACCCAGTTCGCCTCGAGCGTGCTTGGCAAGTGTGTCTTGATACTTCTTCTTGCCTTCTTCGACGCTCTTGCGAATCGCCTTGGTGCTTTCTTCGCTTTCTTTGCGTAGTTCAGCGATCATTTCCAGTGATTCGATTTGGAAACCGCTGATCGCGTCGACCAATTTTTGTACTGACTCGGGATCGATGGTGCTGCCGTAGCCCGCTTTCAAAGCGGCTCGCTCCAGTTCGCGTCCCAGTTCGGCAACGTCTTCCAAGCCGCGATTCACTCCGTCTTTCATCGCTTCGGTTGCCTGGGTGACTTCGTGCAGACCATGTTGACTGGTGTAGACGGTACCCAAAATCGTGAACACGTGCTCGTTGGTTGTAAAGAACGTGACAGCTCGACGATAAACTCGCTCTTTAACCGTATGAGTTTGCTTGAGTTTGGTGATCAGCGTTTCTCCAACGTCGTAACCAATCTCCAAGTTTTCGGCGATGTCCTTTAGCAACTGGAACGTCTCGTCTTCTTTCTCGTAAGTGTGCCGCGACTCATCACGACGCAGTTCCATCTGGCTCTTTCCGCCTTCGTCCTCTCCAGTGTAATTATCCAAGGCATCTTGAGCGGCGCCCAGCTCATCTTTGGCCGCTTGCAAGATAGGTCCGTGAGTGTCGAGCAATTCACGCGCCAGCACTTCGGCTTCTTTCAGTGCAAAGCGAAAATCGATGTAGCCTTCCATGATGGCTTCCTCGCTCTGCAGTGCCTCCTTGGTGTCTTTGGCGACATCCCCGTAGACTTCGACGATTTTTTCGAAGCGATCGTTTGGTGAACCGCGTCGCATTTTCATCCACCAATTCGACAGTTTCTCAGTACCACTGATTTTGCCGTCATCCAGTTGTTGAATCAGACGCTTGGAATCTTCGCGAACCGAGTCGAACATTTGGGTAATGTCCATGTATCGGTTTCCGACTTGGATGCTCTCGACGTTTTCGCGTACCAAAGCGTTGAACGAACTCATGTGCTGGATCACATCTGCGATCGCCAACACCTTCGCTTCGTCCAGGTGTTTGACACTTTCAAGCAAGTTGATCAGTTCTTGAGGGGCAGTGTTTTTGCTGTCGACGCCGAATTTCTTCAGGACAACAACGGCGCGGTCGAGATACTTTCGCATCGAGGACATATCGCGCTTTTCTGTTTTGGGTGCGTTTTCTTTTGGCGCGGACGCGTGTGCTTGCTCAGACATGGGCCGAGGCTTCTCCACAAAAAGGACGTTTAATCAGCTTTTCGATTCGTTGATCGATTGCCATAAGATTAGCGCTTTGGAGCCCAAAGAGCAATCGTCTGGAAGTGTCCAAGTCGGCGGAATTTGTCGGGAATCCGCCCGTTTGAACCACTCTCGCTTATTCAATCCACGACCAGCATCACGGGAAGATTCATGTGGTGGTCCGCAAACAAGGCAATTTTGCATAAGATAAGATGTCCGCGTCCCACGTTCAGCTTTGAATTGGACGTAAACACGGCGTGAACAGCGGCAAATTGGGAGAGTTCGCCCGAATCCCCCTCGCCACGTGACCAGACCAAATTCACAAGGTTTTTGTTGACTCAATGTCCAAGTCCTCACAAGCTCAGCAGCAAGCACCCCCGAGTGCTGAAGATCGAATTGAACTTCCAGGAGAGAACCTGACGTTGCAAGAAACGTTGCGTGTCATGGATGTGGCTCGCGAAATGCGTGAGCAACGCGAGACAGCCGAAGAAATGTTTCGTCGTGACGACATCCGGAAAAATCTGCGTGACAAATTGATGCGTACGGCGCGAATGTCCGGTGACAACGTGACCGAAGCAGAAGTGGATGCTGCGATTGGGCAGTACATGGACAATTTGCATTCGTACGAAGCCCCCAAGGCTGGGTTCAGTAATTTTGTGGCCCATTGCTGGATTTGGCGGGATCGCATTTTGATGGGCGCCACAACGTTAGCGGTTGCCGCTGGCGGACTTTGGTATTTCTTTGGTTAAGAACCCAATACGATTTATTCTTCGTTGCGTCTCTCATTGCTGCTAACGTCATCGATTCAATTTTTAGGTTTTAAAATTCATGCCGATTTCTGGTCCTGTCGTTCACGGTCAACTGATGGCTGGCTATACCGAAGCACAAGCTCGGTTAGAAAAAGCTCGCAGTTCGATTAACGCGACCAAAGAAAAACGCGACGACTTGGATGATGGCCGAGGCGATGCACTTGTAGGTTTGGCAGAACACTATTTGCCAGAATTGACGACTGATGCGATTCGTACGACCTGGTTTGAAATTCGCGCAACCGTTTCTCAAATTTTGCTTCGTAAAGAGGGCCACCGAAGCCAGCTGCGTGAAGAGCTTGATCGATACAATTTGGGACGTGAGCACGAAGACAGCAAGTTGGTTGCCCTCAACGAGGAATTGGACGCCGCACTGGAATCACAACACGAGATCGCAAAAAAAGTTGAAGACGCTTTGCAGAAAGACGACCAGTTCGTTGCATTGTCCGATCGCGCGGCGATGGCGGAGGCGGCGCTCGAACGTGCCGAAGCCAATTTGTCAGAAATCGAACAGGACGCGGCTCGTAAAATTCCTGCCTATGACAACAGCAAATTGTTTCGTTATCTGTACGACCGTGGGTTTGGGACTGCCGAGTACACCAAGCGTGGTTTTACCCGTCGAATGGACCGTTCGCTGGCCAAATACATCGGTTACGTCAAAGCGAAACAGGGATACGAGTTTCTTAAGAGTACGCCGGAGCAGATGCGCAAGATCATCGCTCAAGATCGAGAGTCGTTTGACACCGTGATGACGGAGCTGGAGCGGCGCCGAGACGAAGTCGCTGACAAGCATGGACTGCCTGCGAAGATCCTTGTAGCCGAGGCGCTGGATGAAAAACGCAAAAAACAGTTGATAGTGCTAGGCGACCTGCGCGAAGACACCGATCGCATTGAACACGAGTTGACGGAACTGGAGGACACGCGCGGACCCTACTATCGCGAAGCAGTGACGGTATTTCGCGAAATGCTTGAACGCGTGGATACGGGAGATCTGGAACGCCGGGCGCGCAAGACCCCCGAGATTACGGATGACCAGATCGTCGCAAAGCTAGCCGGCTACGAAACGGAGATCGAGAACCTGGACGAATCCTCCAGGCGGCGCCGCGAAGAGCTGCAAGATTTCCAAGGCTATTTGGATGCGATGGGGCGACTGATCCAACGCTTTCGCGCATCTAAGTTTGATTCCGCTCGCTCCCAATTTACCGCTGAATTAGATATCGTCGAAGAAATCCATCGCGGACGAACCGAACGAGACGCGGAGGAACTGTGGGATCGAGTTCGCCAAGCTCAGCGGTGGGGGCCAACGGCAGTGGAAAAAATAACCAATGTCGCATCCCATCCACTGACCCAAGTTTTGATCAACGCAATGGCACACGCCGCTGGTGGAGCGATGGAGCAGCACGCAAGACGCGCGGGACGCCGACGTTCCAGCGGTAACATTCGCCGTCGACGCTGGTAGCGGTCCATCGTGGTAGTCGATTGACTACTGTGCGATTTGAACTCGTTGCGGGATCGTGACGACAAAATACCTGTGTCGCGCCCAGTGTGGTTCGATGTTTAGTCGCCAGCAAGACTGTTGGACCACTGGAATGCTTGTGTCGCGACTTGGCATCGTTCCGAGTGGAAAGATCGAGTAGGCGACGCCAGGGAGCGTTGCGAATCGCGTCGCAAAAGCTTCCATGTGGACTTCGCTGATCACACCGCCAATTTTAACAAAGTCCTGCCAGTTCGCTGATGAAATCGCGCTCGCGGATTCGATTGTCAACGGCAGTTGGTCGTCTTTCAAGAATAGGCTGCGTCGCAAGTCTCTCAATTGGTTCTTAATCGGCAATTCGACTCGTACGTTGCTGTAGTGCAAATCGCTGTACGTCCCGACTGCCGTTTTACTGCCACTATAAAGTCGCAGAGGATCTAGTTCCGAAACGCGACGCGAATTCAGCACGCTTCCGGATTGGAACACCGTCCAGTTGGCCGGACTGGAAAATGACTTCGGTGCAATACGCAGTTTTCGTGGTGCAAAACGGCCAAAGACTTCTGGTTTGTTCGTTTGGCTGACCTCAGTAGTGCCTGAGAGTACCTGTGATGAGGCGGGGTAGTTTTTCGAGAGTGATTCAGCTTGAAGCTGTGCGAATGTTTCCCGCCATTTCAACGAATCCGCTGTCGCTTGGCGGTAGGCTTCGACCTTGGTGCGAAATGCTGGGCTCTTGGCAACCAAAGCGCTCAAAACGGCTTCGCAGTCATCGCTGACTTTTCGTCCTGAAACGCGTCGATCAACATAACTGAGTGACTGCAGAATCTCACTATAGGTGGCTTCGACTTGATCTTCGGGCGTGAAATTAGTGGCCAGTTTAACGACGTCCACGATCGCTCCGCGAGCGGCGGTCGCAACGGTTTTTGCTTGCTGGGCCGCGGCGTCGTATTCTTTGGACGATTCGCTCCGAGTAAATATCCACTGCAGAGTTAGGTTTCGCATCATCGCACTTGAAGCGACGCCCCATTGATCGCACAGATGGATAATCGCCGCCGCATGGTTTGCGTCTTGATCGTCAATTTTGACTGTTCCATTGCTGGACAGTTCCGTGGTTACCCGACTGATTTCAGCGGCCAAGCCATTGATCAATTTGGAGTTCGCAGCCAGTTTCTCTCTGGCTTGCTGTTGATAGGCTTTACGTCGCTTTGATGCCAAAGCTTCGTCCAATCTTCTAGCAAGTTCGTCGAACTTGAAAATGTACGGTTTTCTCGCCGTGGGAGACAGATAAGCGACTCGTGAATAAAGATCGGTGCCCATGCGTTTTGCGGTCGCGTCCGCCACATCCAACTGGCCTTTTTGAATGTTATCCGCGAGCTTTGCCAAGTCACGGGTGCGCTTTGGTGTCTCCTTCTTTAGCTTGTCGACAATGGAGCGAACGTATTTGACTGCCCTGGGTGATGATGAAGCCGATGTGAGAGCAAAATTTCCGATTTTCTGTCTAAGCAGCGAGATCTTGGATCGCAAATCAATTCCCGCTGGTTCCCCCATGAGCACCAAGTCTTCTACGTCACGTTTTGCCTGCCAAAGTATTCCGTTTGCTTTTCCTAGTTCTTTGTACGGGAGTTTCGATCTATCGTTCATCACTTCGTGCGATCGAATCGCGAGCTTTTCGTGCTCCGCGTACATTGAGTAAAGTTCAGCCGCCTTGCCTTTGGCGGCATCGATTGTCCCATGCGTAGCCAGCGGCTTATCCGGACTTTTGTCGGTTGGATTCGCGTTGCACACACCAAAAAACAAAAATACGGCGATTGCCGAACTAACGAAGCGTTTCATAGATACAGGTTTTGTTGTTCTCACGATTAGTTGCCAGCGTCGATTTGTGCGATCACCTTGCCACCACTCAAGTTGACTTTGCGGTTGTCTGAAGAAACGAGCGATCCGCTGTAGATACTTGCGTTGATCGTGTTGCTTTTCGCATCGAATGCTCCAAAGTTGACTTCAACAGGTCTACCGATACCGGCCATTAACACGGGGTCGTTATGGGAGGTCCGCAGATAGAAATCGCAAGCGATGGTTTTTCCCGTCAACGAAGCAACCGTTTCCATTTCGGTTGGCCCTTGTATCAGCAAACTTGGATAAGTTTTTGGGCCTTCTCCAAGTTCATAGTTAGAGAGTTGAAAGACGAACCCGCGACCCTCGCCCAAAGAGACAACGCGAGCCGACGCGGAATCGAGTTCAAGTGGCGGATCCATGCGAAGCGAGATGCTGCCAGCTGCGGGCAACTGCTCCTCGACCTTTTCAACAGCGGCTTGCGTGTACTGCTGAGTTTTTTCGGCGATATTCTGAGTTTGTTGTTGAATAGAAGTCGCTATCTTTTGACGCTCTTCTTTGGAGCAGCCAGTCGGGATCAGTATCGCAGCGAGGATCAATATCCAGCATCGCCTGACCGCGAAACGCAACGCGTTTTCGTGTTGCGAAGCGATGCGGTCTCGCTTGTTTTTTGATTCAACCATTTACCTGTCCAATTGTTCAAAATACCCATGCCGTCCCAACAGGGCGACAAAACCGATCGCAGAAAATCGCACAAACTCCGTACTCTATTAATCGTGGCCACAATCTCAATTGTGGTCAATTTTTTTCGACCCAAGAATATCGAATTTAGCGATTTAGTTATCTTTCTTTTAGTCTATACGCTCTAGAGGACCAGAAGTTCGCAGGTTAGGCGGTACAGATGCCCACCACGATAGCACACAAAACGCACCAAAAAGAATAGAGATCGCCGGATCAAAAGCCCCGTTGGGTCTGGTGCGACGCGTGAGTCATGTGTTGTTTGGTTGTAGGCCGAACCGAGGACGCGATACGTCCCGGAACAGCGCAAACGCCTCCATTGTGTCGCAGAGATCACGCTATCAACGACGTTTCTACTTGCGTCCGAAGTTCCGGCAACTGCAGCGTTTGCTCGGTCCGGCCTACCCCTTGCTCGCGCTGCGTGCTGGTATTTCTAGCCAGTATTAAGCCAAGTCGCTACTTGCCGATCTGATTGGCCAATTCGGTTGCGCCATAGATCGATCGCAGAGCTTCTAGGATTCCGACTCCGGACACGCTGACCGCGCGGGCTTGTTTGTCGGTATAGAGGTAGTCGCTGGTGAGGCTTTGGATGTTGCCATCGAAAATCAATCCCACCAATTCACCGGCGCGATTGACCACGGGCGAACCGCTATTACCGCCGATGATGTCGGCCGTACAAACGAAATTGATTTGCGTGTCCAAGTTGACTTTGGATTTCGCATCCATCCAACGCTTGGGCAGATCAAAATCTTTCTGCCCTTTGTGGGATGCGGCGTGTTCGTAGGCTCCTTTGAAATTGGTTGCGGGCGGGATTTCCTTGCCGTCTTCCTGGTATCCCTTCACCACACCGTACGCTAATCGCAATGTGAATGTCGCATCTGGATAGCCGCCAGTGCCTTCGACCATGCTTTTTGCTTTGGTGATTTTGGCGTAGGCCTGTCGCTCTCTTTCTTGCAGTTCTTCGTTCTCGGTGCGAATGCTTCGATACTCGTTCTGCAAAGTTTGCGCCAGGCCGATCAAAGCGTCATCCGATGCGTTGACTGCGTTGATGCCACCGTCAATTAACTTTTGCCTTTCGGCCACGACATCCAATTTTGAACCGGCAAGCAACTCCGCAGCGCGGTCACGTGGTCCTTTGCCGTTAAGCACTTCGATAACCAATTCGTCATCGGCGCCACGGCCTTCGATCAGTCGTGCCAATTCGTCAGCCAATTTCACTTGCTCCAAATCGCGGTAGATCGGAGCTGTACTGGTCAAATCATGAAGCAATGAATCGCGGCCACCGTCGGTGAATTCACGCAACCGATCTTCGTTCTTCTTTTGATCTTCTACGGCCAACAGAACCAAGTCCATTGCGATACTAAACAACCGGCTTCGCAAGCTAACGGTTTTTCCAAGCATCCATTTTTTGCCTTGCTGAACCTCGCGGACTTCTTGCCAAGCCCCCGCGAGTTCGTTTAGTTCTGGGTTCGCAGTAACCGCTTTTAGCATCTCTTGCTCGCTGTTGATTTTCGCGGCCATCGTTTGTGGATTTTGCAATCCGGCCAGCATACCGGTATAGGCTTTGCGTCCGTTCTGGATTCCAAACAATTCATCGCGGCCGCGCCGGGTTGCTTCCAAGCCATTGAGCCCAAATTGTTGCATCAAGATTTCTTTGCGCTGCAGGTACTTCAGTACATAGGGGATGCGAGCGTCACGCAAGTATTTCAATGCATCGACGGTGAAAATTCGCTGCGTTCGGCCTGGGTTGCCGCTAACAAAAACCAGCTCGCCGCCTTCAAGCGGTTTGTCGCTCCAGCGCAAGAAATTCTTTAACTGCGCGGGCTTGCCGTCTTCGTAGACACGCATGATGGTCGCGTCCAAATTGAAACGAGGGTATTCAAAGTTGTCCGCGTCACCGCCAAAGAAAGCAGCTTCTGTTTCGGGGGCCCAAACCAATCGCACATCTGTAAATTTCTTGTAGCGATACAAGTGATACTTGGCACCGCCAA
The DNA here is from genome assembly GCA_964652675.1 of uncultured Pirellulaceae bacterium. Lineage (GTDB taxonomy): Bacteria > Planctomycetota > Planctomycetia > Pirellulales > Pirellulaceae > K23-9. The sequence goes on along the minus strand of CAZZDZ010000051.1, from coordinate 8,836 downwards.
ACAATGTGACCACGTCGCTACGCAGTCCTGTTTTGTCCAACGATTCTTTTTCGATCGTCGCCATCACTGCTCGACGCTGCTTGGATGCGTCTTCGACGGTCGCATCCGAATCGACCGCCTTGTTGACGCGCTCGGTAACATCTTCGATCGAAAACAATTGGTTCAGTTCCAAATCCGGAGCTTTCAATTCTTGCTCCAAACTGGTCGCTAGGTAGCCGTCGTCGATTAGATTTCGCTTAGCACTGCTAAGTTTGTGAAGCGTGTCGCTGGCAACATGGTGATTCGTCAGTACCAAACCGTTGCTGGAGATGAACGATCCGGATCCGCCACTGTTGAAACGAACTGAAGCCAGACGCAGGTCGTCCGCCCACTGTTGTGTGGGTTCAAAATCGTACTGTTTCTTGAGTGCAGCGTTGGGCAAATCATTAAACAAATACATGCCCTCGTCGGCTTGCCCGAACTGGCAAGTCGTAACCAACAAGGTTGCAACAAAAATAAACCTGGCTACTGAATCGAAACGCGTCATGGGTGATTGTCTGTGTTTGAAGGGCGTCAGTTTGGTGTTCAAGTTCGGCGCGGCGCGAACGTTTTGCCGAAAACGTGATGATATCAACTTTCGCCGCCGTCGATGACACCAGAAAACACGATCTTTCAAGTCTTGCTAGCATCGCTGCTGTGTTCGATCTGGCGTCAGTGATTGGCGACTCGTAAACTCCGCGGACGTGTTGGACGACGTTCTGTCCCACGAACTTGTCCTAACTCATTCTCGCGCGAAGGATCGCCTTGATGACTACAGATGGACCCGCCAACAGCAACCCGCGAATTTTGGTCTCGCGAATGAGCGCGATCGGTGACGCAATCCTGACGCTTCCAGTCGCGTGCGCTCTGCGCGAACACTTTCCCGACGCGTATATCGCTTGGGTGGTCGAAAGAAAGGCTGCACCGATGGTGCGCGGTCACGAAACGCTTGATCGGGTCGTGGAATTGGAGCGGGGATGGTTCACATCGATCAGCGGAATTCGCAACGCTCGCCAGATTTTGCGCAGCGAAGGCAATTTTGATATCTCAATCGATTGCCAAGGCAACACAAAATCCGCGCTCGCGTGTCGGTTGTCGGGCGCGCGGCGACGCGTTGGATACGCTGGTCGTCACGGTGGAGAAATCAGTCGATTTCTGAACAACATACCGGTGACACCCGTGTTCAGTCATTTGACAGATCGATCATTGGAATTGTTGACTGCGATTGGGATTTGTTCGCCAGATGTTCAATGGAAACTCCCGTTGAGTGATGTGTCGCGCACTTGGGCCCGACGTTGGCGGACGGGAATCACCGAAAAGCAAATTGCGGTGTTGAATCCCGGTGGGACGTGGGCGTCTAAGTTGTGGGATCCGCACCGTTTTGCTGCGACGGCCCGCTACATCCGTGATCGCTACCAATACAAGAGCGTTGCTGTGTGGGGTTCGGCCGCCGAACGCAAAATGGCCGAAACCATTGTCGCCGAATCCGAGGGCGCCGCGGTGCTTGCTCCCGATACCGATTTGCATCATTTGGGTGCATTGATCGAATCGGCTGATCTTTTTATCAGTGGAGACACTGGGCCGTTACACATGTCGGTTGCCGTGGGCACGCCAACGATTGGGTTGTACGGGGCGACGCGTCCAGGAGATTGCGGCCCCTACGGACACGTTGCATTGCAAAAGGCGTACGAAGAGGGCAGTCGTCGTCATCGCCGCAGTGCTGACAACACCGCCATGATGGCGATTGATGTCGAACACGTTTGCCAAGCCATCGATCAACAGGAACGAAATCGGCAGCATCAACAAGCGGCGTAGATTTCTGAAAACAGATTTCCGGAAAAGTCGTATCACCGCGCGAATGACTCATTAGAATCAGTCGCGTCTCGTTCCGACTGCCCGTTGATAATCAATGAATCACTTATCTCTCTTGCCATTGATCGTGGCACTCGTTGCCGGTTCCACCACGGTCGTTGGACAGCAACCCAAACGCATCAATGACATTCAGTATGCGATGCTAGGCGATCATGCTTTGCAGTTGGATTTGCATTTGCCTGGTGAAACGAATCAATCCCCGTTGGTTGTTTGGGTTCATGGCGGTGCTTGGCGTAGTGGATCGAAGAACAAAATGCCACTTGGTTTTTTGGTTGACGCTGGATTTACCGTCGCAAGCGTGGACTACCGTCTGAGTCCCGTCGCAAAGTTCCCCGCACAAGTACACGACTGCAAAGCGGCGATCCGATTTTTGCGTGCCAAGTCAAAAACGTATGGATATGCGGCTGATCGCATAGGCATCGCTGGTTCGTCGGCTGGCGGTCACTTGGTTGCCGAAATCGGTGTCACCAACAACCATGCGGAACTGGAAGGCACCGTTGGCGACCACCCCGATCAATCGTCATCCGTTCACGCGATCGCCGACTACTACGGCCCCACGAATTTCAAAACGATCCTAAAGCAATCGACGCCTCACGGTTTAAGCGTCCGTGTTCCTGCATTGGACTTGTTGCTAGGCGGAGGCCCCGAAGCAAAACCCAAGCTGGCAGAATTGGCCAGTCCCGTATTTCACGTTGACGAAAAAGACCCACCGCTGCTGCTGATCCACGGTGATCAAGATCCCCAAGTTCCAATCAATCAGTCACACGAATTACATGCCAAGTACAAAGAGATGAAACTGGACGTTCAGTTCGAGGTCGTTCACGGAGGTGCGCACGGTGGTCGGGCGTTTTTTGACGAGAAACGACGTAAGCTGTTGCTTGATTTTTTTAACCGAACACTTCGACAGTGATTAGACAACACGGTTGATTAGCGCGTTGGCCGATTTCAAAACTCGTCTGCGCCAAGATTCACTTGTTGGGCAGAAACACTCCAGCAGCTCCCGCTTTGCCGCTTGGTAAGCACGATCGTTTGGTGAAGCAAAAAAGTGGGCTCGGTTTTCGTCGCGCATCGCAGCCAAAACTCTTAGCGGTGAGTAAGTGCCAAATTCAGCGAGCGCAAAACGTAACTTGACATCCGAAAACTCTCGGTAAAGCCAGCTACCCAGTGAACCGCTTGCTTCGTAAGCGACACCGCTGGCATCAGCGGACGGTTCGACGCATCCGGGGAAAGTTTCTTCATACCAGTCTCGCTCCGGATCGTCTTTTGCTTGTTCCAGCAACAATTTAAATTCCCCGTGCGACCCCAAACCCGTATGCAAATCCAGATGCACGACATCGCTGGCGTTGCCAATCCACGTTCGATAGTTGTCCCGCACAATCTGCATTGTCTGGCTTGGCGCTGCTCCTCCAAAGAAGCAACCTTTGGGAAATTCGTGTTGTCCTCCCGCAACAGCTTGTTTAATTGCGGGCATTCCGAGCCTTGCGATTGACCAAATCGCACGAAGTTTGAACAAGTCAAAACGGCCACGAGGCGAAGGTGGATTCAGCAACCGATCCAGTTTCGCATAGCCAGACGGCGCACCGCTGTATTCATTTTCGTTGCCCAGAAAATTGCGGTTCAAATCCACGTTGTCTTCGTTGGCGCGTCTCTGATTCGCAAAGCCATACGGATTAAGCGCATGGACCAGGACAACGCGACTTGGACAGATTTTTTGGGACGCAACTGCTCGCGTTAGCCAATCCAGTTGAACGGCGCTGCCAAAGAAACCTTCGATACCGTGCAAACCTGATGAAATCACCACGGTTCTCACAGCTTGTTTGTTGTCGATGATCGCAACGTCTATTGTCAGATCCGGATCGCACGACATCGGATAGGCCAGCATCGACGCTCCGCATTGCGATGCAAGCGTCCGAAATCGGCGTCTCGCTTCATCGTAGTTTTCAACAAACAAAATCGAAGCTCATAGAAGCGACCTGCTTTATCTATCCTCGCCGCGGACACATCCTGACGCATCGCTAGTCTAGGTCTGTGGACAAGAAACGGCCAACCTTTTAGTAGTTCAGCGTTCCGCCTTTGCTGGGTTTTTGGCGCTCGGTCTCCCACCACTCGTTGGGGCCTTCGGTTTTGATGTCTTCCCAGGTCTTGAGAAGCAATTGTTTCATCTCGTCCAGCTTTTTCGGGTTTGTCTTGGCGAGATCGTTCTTCTCCTGCCAGTCTTGTTGAACATTGAACAACAGGAATTCGGTCATGGTGTCGTTGCCGACGATTTTCCAGTCACCTAATCGCAACGCCACTCGATCCTGTGGCTGCGAGACATGCGTCCGCCAAAACATGGGGATCTTGCGTGTCACTGGTTTGCCGGCAAAAACCGGCAGTAAACTCACACCATCAATGGTGCGGTCCTGAGGCTCTGGGATATCCAACACATCCAAAACCGTTGAAAAAATATCAGTGCCGATGACGGGCGTATCAATCACCGTTCCTGGCTGAACATGCCCCGGCCAACGCACCACGAACGGGACGCGAATGCCACCATCAAAGTCGCTGCGTTTGTGTCCGCGTAAACCTCCTGAATCTCCCAATGGCGGCACCGGGCCATTGTCCGACGAGAATATCAGCAGCGTGTTGTCAGCCAGCCCTTCCGCTTCAAGAGTATCCATGATCTTGCCCAAGGCAAAATCCAGTTGCGTGATGTTTCCGAAGTACGTCGCATTGGCTTTCGTTTCTTTCGGATAGAGTGATGAAAACTTGATGTCCGTGGCAATCGGCTTGTGTGGTTCGTGGAACCAAACCGATAGCGCAAACGGTTTCTTTGGATCACGTACGTCTTTTAGCCAAGTAATCGTTTCGTCGGCAACCAACGGAGCCGAGTAGCCCTGCAGTTCGCCAACTGCTTTTCCATTTCGGAAGAAGTTGTTTGGGTTTTTGTGGCTAGGAGCGGCGTTGTTGTGCGTTGCCATCCAATAGTCAAACCCGCCTTGCACACCCGGTTGCGGGTATTTGGGATTGTCAAATTGCTGCCGTGAAAGCAGATGCCATTTACCAACATGGCACGTTTGGTATCCCGCTTGCTTTAGTAATTCCGGATAAGTGATTTCGCTGGTACGCAAGTGCGCCTCGTGAACTCCTGACAAGTGACGCCAGACACCGTTTCGATAAGGCGTACGCCCGGTCAGGATCGCTGAACGTGACGGAGAACAGACACCGCAAGCCGAATAGCCTTGCGTGAACTTGGCCCCCTGAGCAGCCAGTTTGTCCAGGTTCGGTGACTGAATGATTTTGTGACCATACGTCGCCGAGTCACCCCATCCCATGTCGTCCGCCAGAACGACAACTATGTTTGGCCGATCGGACGACTCAGCAGAGCTCGCTATCTCGGGGCGAGCTACTGAAAACAGTGCCAGAAACGTGAGCGTGATGAAAAGGTTCTGGTCGTTCATGCGGCACGGGTGAGTTCGGATTCGGATTTAAGTGCAAGTTCACAATTCTATTTGAGTGAAATGCGATATCCAGTGACGGGCTGGTTTGACAATCCCTTGGGCGGTTCAATCACCAAACCAACTGGTGTTCGTTTCCAATGAATCGTTTGATCGCTGCCCAGCAGGCTAACCTTGCTAATTTCACGTTCCAACACTCCGCCATTGGCCAGCGTCTTGATCACGATGTCGTTTGTCGGCGGTGCGAGCACAAAGGCGTATAGGTTTCCATCCTTGGTTGTGAATCGGATGTCTTCTGGTGAATAGTCTTTGTGGTTTTCGCCTTGCCTGCCGGTTTTAATTTCCAGCGGGCCTTCGCCGTACACTTTCCACGGCCGGCTCCCGTAAATGCCTTCACCGTTGCTCTTCAAAAAGTCGCCCATGGTCTTCAGGTAGGCCGCTTGGTTTTCAGGCAACGTTCCATCACCGCGCAAGGCCACATTCATCATCACCACTCCGTTCTTGCTGATTGCATCAACAGCGTTGCCGATCATCACTGGGATGGACATCCGATTGACGGCGTTTTTTCGATAGAACCAACCGCCCGAAACGTCCGTTGCCCACATCCAAGGTTCACTTTGGATTTCACCCGAACTTCCGCGTTCCAGGTTGTAGGTAAACGCTGATCGATTCAGTTTGCTGTTTTTGCAAGAAAAGACAACGGTTTGTTTGCCACTGTTCTCCTGCAAGTCTCGGTTGATGTAGGAAGAGAATAGCTTTACCCCAATCCCCTTGCCTCGATTGGGCTGTTCATCTGGATACGGCGCGTCGTTGTTGAACATGTCGGGATCATATTTGTCGATGATCTCCCAACAGCGATCGTACCAGTGTTCGTTCCAACTGTCTTGAACCGGGTACAACTTAGCGTCAAAGTCCATGTTGAACAGCTTCGATGCCAGTGTGCCTTCTTTTTGGTACTGCCGTGCGGTCTTGAAGAAGCGCGGAGACCAATAAAGGTGCGTTGACACACCGAACTTCAGCCCATGTTTGTGCGCCGCGTCTTTCCACTCCTTCAGCGTGTCACGTTTCGGTCCCATGTCCACGGAGTTCCATGGATGCGACGAGTCGTACATGTCAAAGTTGTCGTGATGGCAAGCCACCGGCATGATAAAGCGAGCGCCGTTCTGCTTGAAGAATCCCACGAGCGCATCGGGGTCCCACTTTTCGCCTTTGAACAGAGGAACGAGATCTTCGTATCCGAACTCCGATTGCGGTCCATATCGTTTCGCATGAAAATCCGTCAAATCTTGGGTCATCTTTGCCTGAGCCGGTTTTTCACCCTCCATCGCACCGTACATTCGCCGCCCGTAGTGCGAACCATCGTTGGGACGATTTTCGTCAGTCGCCGATGGGATTCCCCAATGAGTCCAAACGCCGATCTTTCCATCCTGGAACCACTGCGGAACCTGATAGTGTTCCGCCATCGACTCCCAATTCGCATCCACCGAATCATGCGTCGGCTGCAATTCTTCTGCAGATAAGATGCCAGCGAATAAGCTGATCACGATGCATAGTCCGCGTACTCGCATTTTCACTCTTTCCATTTGCGTCACCCAGTCGTAGAGTTCAAAAAATGAATGCGACGTGGGCATCCGATGAACTGTCTCAAAAAAATCAACTAAACACGTCGGCAAGGTCGTTTGGGTGAAACCCCTTTCTTGCCTGCATCAACGAAAACGGCGAGTCTAGTTCTCGCCCAGATCAAAGCGTTCAACAAAGGGCAGCGATTTCGCTTGCTTTCCGATATGCACGCCCCACTCGATCCGCTCGCCTTTGTTACTGTCGGTGAACGCTTCGGGACGGTAAGCACCGGGGGCATGAGGCGACTTCAAAACGTCATGAGTCTTCGTGAATTTCAGACCATCCTCGGAGTACATCAATGAACGTTTGATGGACTTCGGTCCGGTCGATCCAATCATCGCAGCCACTCCGTCGCCTTGTGGCCAAACAAGCACTTCGTGATTTCCCGGGATGACCGGGTTGCCTTTGAATTTTACGTACGGTCCTTCTGGTTTGTCTGCAATCGCGAGGCCCATCTGGGTATGCGCAGGACTCTTACCAAGCTGACGTCCCTTGTAGTAAAACAGGTACTTGCCATCACGGACCATCAAACAGGCATCGTCTACAAGGTGACTGTCAAATTTGTCTTTGTCATCGCTATTGATGAGCGCTGGATTCGTTGCGAGTTTTTCCCATGGGCCGTCGGGCGAATCGGCAACAGCGATACCGATTTTTGAATCGGGGCCTTTTCCTTTTCCGGGATAGAACGAAACACCTGTGTAAAAAAGCCAGTAGCGTCCTTGGGCAACCAGGATGTTGGGAGTGAAGACGCTTTGTCCGTCCCAGGTTCCCTTTTCACCGCGAACGAGCGATTCGCCTTGTTCGGTCCAGTTGTGTCCGTCGGGTGAAGTCGCGTACCAAACGGTGCCGTTGTAACCGCCAGACTCAGCGCCCTTGGTGTACCAAACATAAAATTGCTCCCCAACTTTGATGATGTCGCTGGGGTCGCGCCGCATCACTTCTTTTTCAACACCAATGCCTTTGGCTTCGCTATACGTCGCCACTACTTTCGCAAGCGGCGCATCTTGAGCATTCACTCCAGAGGCCAATGTAAGCGCGATCAAAAAACATATTCGAGTTAAGCTTTTCATTTTATTTACTTTCAAAACGTGCGTTTTCACCTATCCGGTCGCCATCGCCAATGTCCTTGCGAGCAAATTCAATATGCTGCATCAAGGTCGCGACCACTTCCGGATGAGCGTCGGCGACATTGGTCGTTTCTCCAACGTCGCTTTCTAAGTCATAAAGAACAGGTTCGGTAATTTTCATGTAGTCGCCATCGCGGTAAAACCGTTCCCAAAATTCGTCTGGCTTGTGGGGAACATGAAGCTTCCATTTCCCGGCACGAACGGCCCGCAGGCTTTCTCGGATGTAAAAGTAGAACGCTTTGGTCGGACTCTTCACGCCCGAAACGCCGTGAATCAGGTCGCCGATATCGTGCCCGTCAATCACACGATCGGTGGGGACCGCTGCACCCGCAAGCTTGGCAAAGGTAGGCATGATGTCCAAGGTGGTTGCGATTTCAGCGCTAACCTGCCCGGATGGGATCCGGCCCGGTGCCCACATGATACTTGGAACGCGGAACGCCCCGTCCCAGTTGGTCGTTTTGTCGCCGCGCAAAGGAATGGCTGATCCGCCTTGATCATCTGCTTGCTGTTTGCCGCCATACATTTTGACGTGACGCGGGTCATTCCCCAAATACCAGGGACCATTGTCGCTGGCAAAAAGAACATACGTGTTCTTATCCAGTCCCTCCTCGACCAGAACATCCAGAACGCGTCCCACGTTGTGGTCCAGTTCTTCGACAACATCGCCGTAAAGGCCGCCTGCTGACTTGCCTTTGAACTCTTTGGAAGCAGCCAGTTCCACATGCGGCATGTGGTAGGCGACATAGGCAAAGAACGGCTTGT
>CAZZDZ010000050.1:16206-24064 GCA_964652675.1 uncultured Pirellulaceae bacterium | reverse complement strand
CCTACTCGATGCCACGAACGAGATCGAGTACGAGTACGAAAGCCGCGAAACTTGGTTTCCACAGAGCAACCACACTGAGTAACCAAATTGAGGCGATGATTAAAAATCGGCTTAAACTGGCGCTGCAGCCTAACCAAGAGTCAATAGGCGGAAGTTGCTGGTCTTAGTAAGGCATCTAATCCGGTCATTTGCTGACGGAAATCGAATTGGAGATCCACATGGACCTTTGTGATCACCTTTTCGATCTTGCGGATTTGGCCTGCGTACATGTTCGAACTGACTCTGCAGCGACCAAACGTCATTTTGCGATCGACGAATTGACGGCAGAAAAAAATGCGTACTTGAAGTTCGGTTTCTTTGTCTCCAGAGAACCGAAGGCACTTGTCCATCCAACGGATGATCTTTCGCATCGTTTTCTTTGGTAGCTGACGTTTGCTGCCGATCATGACGCCGATTTCGTTGCACAATTCGTCCGCGTACCCTTCCTCGTCGTGCGATTTAAACAGCAGATAGGTCAAAAGTTCTTTGTTGTTGACTTTGAACTTGGCCATGCGAAGACAGGCGTCCAGCAGTTCATCATGCTCCAGTTTCACAAGCTCTTTTTTCAGCTCGCTGATGGTTGCCGCTTTCATGTTTCGGTCGTTCCCTGAGAAGCTGTTACTGGAGAGGCATCATTCTATCGGAGGTTGTCTACTATCCCTATTCTCCTGGCGACGACGAAAGCGAAAAGTAGTTTGTACTCGATACACCTCAGCGAGCAGGTTGGCCCCCTAACAGACGATTGACGGCAGAATGCCTGGGTCTGAGCTGTATATCTGGGTTTGACCTGTGCTTTTATTGGTTTTGGTTGTATCCTTCATACAGTGGTCAGGCGTTTTTGTCTTGTCTGAGCACTGTTTTGGTCCATTCAAAATGAGAAACGGAACTGTTGTCAGTTCGCGTTTGATGACCAAGCGAGAATCGTGCTCAGTTGGATTCTGGGTTTCTCGCATCCGCGGAATGATGTTTTTCGCGATCACTGCTGGCTCTGCGATTTCGTTGATCGCTTTGAACGACAGTTGTGCCGTTACAGGCACGCGTTCCGTGACTTTCTTGTTTGTCCGGGACCGAAGAGAGCGTTAGCGAACGATTGAAGAAAGTTCAACTGTTCCCAAAAGCTTGATTCAACCATCCACAAATCGTTTTGGTGCATTGATTCACTCAAGACGATCAATCATCCATCCGGATCACTGCGGTGATCCCATTCCATTTCAGTGGGCGATCCGTTCATTGAATGAAACAATGAGACAAACGATGACGACTTTTGAAGAAATGGACCTGTTCGCGCCACTTAAACGAGCCTTAAAAGAACAGAAGTACGAGAAACCGACTCCGATCCAACAACAAACGATTCCGACCGCGATTGCTGGCCAAGACGTTTTGGGATGTGCTCAGACCGGTACCGGGAAAACGGCTGCATTTGCGTTGCCGATTCTTGACTACATCGGACAAGACAAACCCAAGGCGCTCAAGAACCGCCCAGCCGCTTTGATTTTGGCACCAACGCGAGAACTGGCTATTCAGATCGGTGATAGTTTCCGCGTTTACGGCAAACACATTCGTTGTAGCCAAGCGTTGGTTTACGGTGGTGTCGGACAGGGCAAGCAAGTCAGCGCGTTGCGCAGCGGTGTCCACGTGTTGATCGCCACTCCCGGACGCTTGATCGATTTGATGGAACAAGGCCATGTGGATCTGAGCCAAGTCGAAATATTTGTCTTGGACGAAGCGGATCGCATGATGGACATGGGTTTCATGCCCGCTTTGAAAAAGATCATTGCAAAGTTGCCCGAAGAACGGCAATCACTGTTTTTCTCGGCTACGCTACCGCCAAAAATCAGACAACTTGCGTCAAGTCTGTTGTTCAATCCGATTTCTGTGGACGTCACGCCAAAAACAACCAGTGTGGCTCGGATCGATCAGCGTATCCGCTTGGTTCAACGATCAGACAAAGTCGACGAACTGAAAGAGATCTTGAATAAAGATAGCGTCGGCCAAGCGATTGTTTTCACGCGAACAAAACACGGCGCAAACGGGCTCGCCAAGAAACTTGATCGTGCCGGAATCACAGCAACCGCAATCCACGGCAACAAAACACAAAACGCGCGACAAAGATCGCTGGAAGCGTTTCGCAAATTCAAGATACAGGTGCTGGTTGCGACCGATGTCGCAGCGCGAGGTATCGACATCGACGGCGTCACGCACGTCATTAACTACGACATGCCCGTGGAAGCAGAAAGTTATGTACACCGGGTGGGCAGGACCGGACGCGCGGGAGCAAAAGGGATCGCGATTTCGTTTTGCACCATTGATGAAATCGAAGAGCTGCGAGCGATCGAAAAACTGATCGGCCAAACCGTTCATGTGGAAAATCCCAAGCTGTTTTCGTTGACGGGTCCAATAAAGAAAGGGGCCAAAGGAAAGGGATCGGGCGGCGGCCCGCGGAAAAAGTTTGGTAAGGGCTCCCCCAAAAAAGGTGGCGGTGCGAACAGCCAAGCTAGGTCTCGACGTCGTGCCAAGAAAAAGTCGGGTTCAACCGCCGGAGGTGGTTCGTCGCAGCAGCCACAGAGTAAAAATCAGGGCAAAACTCAGAGCAAGAGTACGTTCAAGTATCGCAAGGCAAAAAAGAAGTCGGGTGGATCGCAAAATCGTTCCGCCGCGAACCGATAGCGTCTATCATTGTTCCCCTTTGGGGTGCAGGGTCACGCTGTTGCGATGGATAGATGAAAAACTACGTTTTGATTTTGGGGCCGTTGATTGCAACCGCCTTGGGTGTTGGGCTTGCCATCGCTGGCCACAGCAGTGATATCGCGTGGACGGCCGCTGTGGTTGTTTTGTGCGCGATTTGGTGGATTTTTGAACCGATTCCCATTCCGGCGACCAGCTTGATACCGCTGGCGGTTTTTCCGTTGGTGGGCATTTTGGATCCGATTCAAGTTGGCGCCGCCTATGGTGACAAGTTGGTTTTGCTGATGCTGGGCGGATTCATGCTTTCCACCGCGATGGAACGCAGTGGTGCACACCGGCGACTTGCTCTGAATATGGTGACGCTCTTTGGCGGCACAGGCGGCGGGCGGCGACTGGTGTTTGGGTTCATGGTCGCATCCGCGTTCTTGAGCATGTGGATTTCGAACGCCGCGACGACACTGATGTTGCTGCCGATCGTGGCGGCTGTTGTCGAAAAATCAACCGACAAAAATCTGCAGGTTTGTTTGTTGTTGGCGGTTGCGTACGCAGCCAGTATCGGGGGCGTTGGCACGCCGATTGGTACGCCACCGAACTTGGTGTTTTTTGACAACTATACCCGTGTTGCTGGACAAGAGCCCACGTTTTCGCAGTGGATGAAGTGGGCGATGCCGATCGTGTTTGTGATGCTGCCCTTGGCCGCTCTTTGGTTGACACGTGGACTGAAAAAGCAAGATAACTTGCAATTGCCCGAACCAGGCACGTGGAGAACCGAAGAGATTCGGACTCTGCTGGTGTTTGCCGTCACGGCCCTGCTTTGGATCACGCGAAAAGAACCGTTTGGTGGTTGGAGCGAGTTGACTGGCATGACGTCGGCCAATGACGCCAGCGTGGCGTTGCTGGCGGTGGTCGCAATGCACATCATTCCTAATGGCAAGGGAGAGACGCTGGTGACTTGGGAATCGGCGTCCAAGATTCCTTGGGGAGTTCTGATTCTTTATGGTGGCGGGATTGCAATCGCGAAAGCGTTCATCGCTTCGGGGCTCAGCCAGTCGATCGGTGATTCATTGGGCGTTTTGGAAACCGTGCCGGTGTTGATCATGGTCCTGGCGATTTGTTTGGTGGTCACCTTTTTGACTGAAGTGACCAGCAACACGGCAACCGCAACATTGCTGTTGCCGATTTTGGCTGCGACCGCGTTATCGGCAAACATCGACCCCGAGTTGATTATGATTCCAGCAACGATCAGTTGCAGTTTCGCATTCATGTTGCCTGTCGCGACACCGCCCAACGCCATCGTGTTCAGCAGCGATAAATTCACGCTTCAGAAAATGGCAAGAGAAGGCTTGGTCCTGAATTTGGTCGGCGTGATTGTTGTGACGGCGATCTGTTGGTTCACACTTGCGTAAACACAACGATGTCGATCACGTCACTGACGCGACACTAGAATTCTTTGTCTTCGCCCCAGATGATGCCCGGCACGTAGATTGCGACGCCGATGCACGCGGCCAGCATCCAAGATTGAAGTGGGCCGATGCTGGGTATCCCCAAAGGTGGGCCAAAGAGGATGACGATGCTTGCGACGACTGCGAAGGGTGTCATTTTCCAACCGGAGACAAAGGCTGATAGGCATAACAACGTCCCCGCAACGCCGATTGACCAACTACTGGTTCCTTTTCCGATCAAGTCAGTATCGGACGGTTCATTCAGCGTTTGGATCGAAACGGCTCCGTCGGCCAGCTTGTCAACCAAACCGGTGCCCTGCGCCCAGATCGCAAAGATGGCGAGCAAAATGCAACCGGCAATCAATCGAGTTTGGCCACTAAAGGCAAACTTCAGCAGTGCGAATGGATCTCGTTTCTTTGCGTACTTTCCACTGCGTGCTTCGGCGAACATCGCTTTCTGTCGCTCGCGTTTAATATGGGCTGCCGCTGCGGCGTCGATGCCGATATCTGATTTGGATCGAGCGTTTGCAATGATCGCTTGAGCCATGTCCCAAGCCTGCAAACGAGCCTCAGCGGCACTGACGCCTTGGCTCTTGAGGCCTTGCTCTTCGATTTTGGCGATGCGTTTTTGGTCGATGGCTTGTCGGTTGGCTTGCGCCTTTTCATAAAACCGAGAAGTCACTTTGTCTCGGATTGTTTGGCGAGTCGGACCGCCCTGGTACGACGGATCGCTGCGAAGCTGATCGCGCATCGTACACATCGAATCGTAGCCGAAAAGCGATTCATAAAGTCTTTGCCAACTTTTGCCGGCGTAACGAGCTGCAAACGATCTGACGCCGTCTTCGTCGGCACCGTCAATTCGCAAATCCCGAATGAAACGTTTTGCATCGTCCATGGTTTCTTTCGCAGACTTGGCCGATGGCACAACGATCAACATGTGATAGGCAACTCCGGCGACAACACCAAGAATCGCACCCACCAACAGTCCCAACCAAATTCCAACCACAAAGCAAACCAGTAGTGAGACGATCAAGCCAAACACCGCAACGATACAGTCGAACCAGGAAAGGGAACTGATCCAACGGCGAATGCTATTTCCAATCGCACTTTGGCTGCCGCCCATCACGACCACCGCCGCCACAGCAGCAATGAAAACACTTGGCCCCAGCAATAGCCAGCGGATCCCCATGAATGGTGACGCGATCGTAAGCAAGACACTGAACGAAGTGAGCGCTAGCAACATCGGCGCCGACAGCTTTGTCAGCGGTGTTGCCTTGGCGAACCCTTGTGCGATCGATTCCCACTGATCCGCTTGGTCGGTGGTTGGCGAAAACGATCCGTCTTTACTGATTCCCAGGTAAGATTCCAAATCGTCTGTCATCTCCGCCACAGACGCGTAGCGATCAGAGGGGCGTTTTGCCATGGCTTTTTGAACGATTTCGTTCAACTTCGCTGGCACGCGTGCGTTGACGTCGGTCAAATTGGGCAGCGATTCGTTCGCGTGTTGCTGCATGACTTCTGATGCAACGGATCCATCAAAAGGTGGCTGGCCGGTGAGCATAAAAAACAGAGTGCAGCCAAGCGAATAAATATCGGCACGGTGATCAACGCTGGCCGCGTCGATACTCTGTTCGGGAGCCATGTAGGCGGGTGTGCCAACGGCGGTGCCCATCATGGTGACTTGTGTTCCGCTCTGCAGACCGCTCATCGACTCACCCAGGTCCGAATCGACGTCCACTTGATCGGGGATTTTCACGAGCCCCAGGTCAGCGACTTTGACGATCCCATCGTTACTTAACAGCAGATTGGCGGGTTTGACATCTCGGTGCACCATCCCGTTTTGGTGTGCAAATTGCAATCCGCGTGCTGCCTGGAGTGCGTAGCCGGCGGCAAGCTTGGGTTCCACCGAACCTTTGTCGCGAACGAGATCACTGATTGGTCCACCACGAACCCATTCCATTGAAAAGAAATGTTTCCCGGCGTCTTCGCCGAAATCATAAATCTGAACGACATTGTGGTGAGTTAGCTGGGCCGCCGCGTAGGCTTCGCGCGTGAATCTAGCAAGAGACGAAGGGTTGTCGGCCAACCGTCCGCGAATTGTTTTCAAGGCAACGTTTCGGTCCAGCGATACCTGCTTGGCTTCGTAGACTGCCCCCATCGCCCCGCGACCGAGCATTCTTAGAATCTTGTAGCCGCCAAGACGATCAGGAATCTGTCCGATCTGTTGATCTGATTCAGTGTTTGAGGCTGCTGCCGAGTTGCCGCTGCGCAGTGTAACGGGTGCGTTGGGTTTTCCGCTGGAATTTTGACAGGGATCCGATCCATCCATCGTCGCGTCAACGTTACCGCGTGTCTGGCTGGCTTTCGGTTTAGGTTTCGCAGTCGCAGCGTTCTTGGCCAAAGGCACGCCAGCGGTGGGTTTGATCTTGCCGACAGCAACTTTGGGCGGATCCCCTGGACGTACTTTCAAAACGAATGCTTTGCCGCAGTTTTTGCACTTCGGCTTATATTTGCCTGGCTTTGGTTGGCCCAAATTTAATTTGGTTTGGCATTCGGGGCATGCGATGTGCATGAAGTGAACTCATGAAAGTTTTTGCGACATGTTTCCTTAAAGCATAACTGAACTGAATACGCGAATGCAAAACGCTGCCGGCCCTACAGACAATCGACTGGTTCATTGCTCAGTTTCCATCAATCCATTTGGTAAGTCGTTTGCGCCACGATCGCTTGGAATGGTTTGAAAAATGAGATTCTGGTTGCGTCGAATCCATGCCGTTTGCAACCGCATCAGAACGACGGATTAGTTCATCGCCAATCGCGCCGCACGCTTCGCTGGACTCGCTCGCAGCAATCGCTTGAATGGTTGCTTGCAGGCCGTTACTCCAGGAACCGGGCAAGTCGATCACGTCGGCGACGATCAACTTGATCAGTTCTTGCATATCACCGTGCCAGAAACGATCGCTTGTTTGAAATTCTTTTTCGGACCATCGCGCTATCCCAGCACAAGACGAACACGCATCGACCAACCGGACCGAACCGTCATGACACACAATAATATTGTTGGCATGAACGCATCCGTGCGCCGCACCAGCGCGATGAGCGGCCTGCAATGCAAAGGAAACCATCGACAGTTGTTTTAGCCGCAAAGTGATTTTTCCGATGTCCGTCGTTGATTCCCAATGCGTGCCAAATTCCCAAGGCCGAATTACAGCGAGGTGTTGTTTTTGAATTGCCGCGACACTGGGCGAAACCCACGCAGGGTTTTTAACCTTGGCTGCTTTTTCACACGCATCCAGGATACAGTCGGCTTGTTGACTGCTAAGAGTTGTCGGCAGCTTGATCACTTTCATCGCAATCGCTGTGCGGCGCACGGCATCACGCCCGCGAATCAACCAGTGCGATTGTCCACCTGGCCCAGACCGGCCGCTCGCAACCACATCTCCACCGACAAACCACTCAGGCGTCTCGATTGGACCGGCGAATGCAATGTCATTTTGAAATTGAGTCTTTTGTTCAGACGCCAGGGATATCTCCACCGATTGGTCGCCTTGACCGGGCAGGTCTGCCAATGATGGTGCAGTTGATTCGGCACTGGGCTCTGCGTTGAATTCGGGCTGGGGGGCAACGGGAAAGTTTATTTGCTTTCCAAGCGAACCAGTGTTCAATCCAATCAGTTCACCAATTTGATCAGC
>CAZZDZ010000050.1:3904-16106 GCA_964652675.1 uncultured Pirellulaceae bacterium | reverse complement strand
CCAATGTCTGCGCGAATGCGGTCGAGGGCCCTTCGGACTCGCATACGAACGGTATCGGGTTTCTGGCCAACGACTTTTCCGATCTCATTCCAATCGCGATTTTCTAACATCATGTCGACCACACGCGCGTCATCGGGGCCAAGCATTGCGCGAATTCGTTCGATCACTTCTTGTCGTAATGCGATTTGGCTGGGGGTCGTTGCGTGGGCAGCAACGCGCATGTCGTCGATGGGTGTCGCGTCTTTGCGCCGAAAATCTCGACACTGGCGGGCAAGTGTTCTGAATGTGTCCAGCACTTGATTGTCGATTGCGCGCATGATGTAACCCAACACATCGTCTGCATCGACCTGAGAGCTGTTGGATCGTTTCTGACGTTTGGCTAGGTCGACCATTACATCGTTGCAGATGTCCATCGACTCGGTTTGTCCCGTCAATCCATACTGACGCAATCGCGTGCGTGCGCGGCGTCGAAACTGAGCTCCAAACTGCAGCCAGACAATATCCAGCCCCGATGACGGTGACGACGTGGATCCAGATTCCGGTTCTGAAGGCCGCGAATTCGCGGATCCTTTGCCGGCTTTGGAGTTCGAATCAGAAGAATGAATCGGCATACCTTGTTCTTTGCCCAACGCGTTGCGAGCCCTAAGATTGCCGTGTCGATTACACGGCCCATGGGATAGGCGACATCGGAGACCAAGTCCGAACAGGTCTCCGATCGAATACGCAAGAACGATTATATGCCAAACGACTCAGGAGAGTCGGTATTTTTGGGTCTTGGCTAGGCTCAGTCTGCCGTATCGCTGGAATCAGCGATGACTTGCTCGTCGTCTTCACGGGGCAAACTGGCTTCGGCTGACGCTATCCGCGTTTTAGCTTCTTTTAAAAGTGCAAACGCTTCGGTGACAAGCATCGCACTGATCACCAAAATCGACCCAATCGCGAGCACTTTAAGCGTCGTGCCCCATTTCAAAAACACAAAACATAGCACGGCACAGAACAGAGCAACGCCTGCCTGAGCCAGTTTGTTGAACGCATTGATTTGGATATCTCGCGCCTGCAGCTTGACGCTCCGTGCGACGGCAGATCGAGCACTTTGGTTGGCCAATTCCCGCATCGCGTCCATGTTGGAATTGCGTTCGGGTGCTTGTGATCTTGGTACCAACGGTGCATTGGGATCGTAGTCTTTCTCTTCGGTCAGCTCAAAACTCGTTGTCTCAGATTCCGTTTCGTCGGGAACGGTTTCGTCTTTTACGATCGACTGGACTGCGGGCGTTCCACTGTCGTTTTCGTCGTCATCCCCCTGCACTCGTTGCAGCAACCGATTCATGTACGCTTCGATCGAATCGTCTTCGGGAGCCGGATCGTCTGGAGTCTCTTCTGGTTCAGGTGCTTCTGCGACAGGCTCTTCTTCTACAACAGAATCGTATTGCGTTGCCGGCTCTTCGTAGGTGTTTTCTGGCTCGTCGTAGCTGGTTTCTGGTTCTTCGTAGCTGCTTTCCGGTTCGCTGGCGTAATCGTCGGTTTCGGCAGGAGTCTCTGAATAAAAACTGCTAGCATCTTCGTCTGGTACGTCTGATGTTGGAACTTCAGGTGTTTGCAGATCCCACGAAGCCCCTTGTTCTTCGCTAGCGGTCGGTGGTTCGTCCATGACGAACGTGGAATTTGGTTCGTCCATGACGAACGTAGAACTTGGTTCATCTTGGACTTCGTTGACGTCGTCGTCTCCCAAGTCACGGATCAGCATGTCCGCAAGCGATCCTGGGCTTTGCTCTTCCACCAGTTCTTCTTCCATCGCGTCTACCCCCAACCCCTCCATCTCGCTTATTCGCTCGGAAGCGTACTCTGAGATCTGCTCGGTGGCATCGGTTGGCTGATAGTCACTAACGGGATTGGAAAACGAATCCTCGTCAGATGCTTCGCTGGGCGATTGCGAATAGAAACTGGACGTTTCTTCTTCGTCTACGTTTGGTGCTTCTGATTCTTGAGAATCAGTCGCCCAAGGATTGATCGCCTCGTAGTCATCCAACTCTTGTGCACTTTGGAATGGCTCGTCAGAAGCGGAATCGTTTTCGGCAAACTCGGTTGCCTCAAAACCACTTTGTTCGAATCCATCGTCCTGAGGTGTTTCGGCGATGCTTTCGATGTCAGCCAGAGCTTGATCAACGTTTTGTTCGATATCCGCGATAGCCTCGTTGACAGAAATCTCTGGTGCTTCGTCCTGCCAAACGGGGGCGTCAGCCGCTTCTGCGGTGGTGTCCTCAGAAGACTCGTAGTGATCACGGGGCTCGTACGGGTTGGTTCCAAACGGGTCCACGCCAATCACATCATCTGACTCCTCGGATGAGAGATGGCTGGACTGTTCTACGTTCTGACTGCCCTCGCGACGCCAGTAGCTGGCGTCTTCGCTGATGTCCTCTGGTTCTGCGGCGGCGTCGCTTTCGGTAGAGCTTTCAGCGGGCGTCGAATCGTAGGTTGGCCAAGCTGATTCGTCGTCGGCCTCTGCACTCGGATCTTCTGCCGTTTCGTCGTCTGCTGCGGCGGTTCCACCAAATGCGGCAGCAGCAAATCCAGCGGAACCTGCAGCCAATGCGTTGGCCATCGCGCCCAAGCCGTTTGACCCGTCAGTACTTGACGAACTGTCATCGTCACTCTTTTGGGCTAATTCTTGGCGGTTGAGTGTTTCGTCGTACTCAGCCTGCATCTTATCTAGGCGTGCGGATGTTTCTTCCAATTCGCGTTGCAAGCTCTCAAACGCTTCGGTTGTCGGTCGCGATTCCGCGTCGCTGCGTGCCTCGTCGCGAGCTTGCTGCGTTTGCTCCAGTTCTTGTGTCAGTGAATCATTCGCTTCGCGTAGTTGTGCCAATTCTTCATTGGCGCCGGCCAAATCATCTGACAATTTTTGGATGCTCTGACGCAGGGCGTCCGATTCGGCAACCAATGTGTCACGAGCATCATCACGCTCGGCAGATGTTTGATCGACCAATAGCTCCAATTGGCGTACCGACGCACAAGAACCTTCGTAGTCTTGACGCAGTTGGTTTGTCTCATCGGTAGCTTCCGACACACGTTGCTGTAGCTCTTCGATATGTTCTCGAAGCTGCTGATTGACCGAGTCTGATTCGACAACCTGCTCGTCAAACAAGTTCGATCGACTTTCGTAGTCATTGACTTTTGCAGTCAACTCTTCGACGCGTGCCTCTGCTTCTTGGCGACGGGCTTCGCTTTCAGCACGCGCATCGATCGCTTCATCGCGTGCCTCTTCCAGATCCAACCGCAACCGACGATGCTGCTCCAGATGATCTTCGTCTTGGCCCTCGATTTGATTCTGTTGGCTGATCAAGTGTGCCAATTGCTCGTTCAGCTTGGTGAACTGTTCCCGCATTCGTGCAACCGCCTCGGTCGCACTTTCGGCTTGTTGCTGGGACTGTTCAAGCTGCCGCGTTGCCTCTTCGACTTGTTGGCGATACTCGGATTCCATCTCGCCAATTTGCGACTGGCGTTCATCCAACAACTCGCGATGCACTTGATTTTCGTTGCGCAGTCGAGTGACTTCTTTCTGTCTAGCCGCAAACTCTTCTTGGATTTGCAGCACCGCTGCTTCCTGCGACATTAGCTGTGATTCACGACGATGAACCTGTTCGCTGCGCGACCACAGTTCTGCTTCGCGCGCTCGCAAATCAGATTCTCGTTCGATGCAACGTGTCTCGCGCAAGTCGACTTCGCCTTGACGTGAACGCCACTGCGCCGATTCACGCTCCAGGCGAGCCTGGATCGCTTGCTGGCGCGCATCAATGCCCGCGACAAAACGTGTCGGGCCAGTGGCATCGCCAAGCATTTTTTGCGTCGAGACAGGTCCCTGTGGCGTATGCATTGCATCGTCAGGGATTTGCGACTGCATCGCTGCTGGATCGATTCCTGAGAGCAGCTCGAATCGATATGCCCCCATCCGCATCACGTCACCAAGCTGTAAACAAGTCTCGGTTACGCGGTTTTCGTTGATCTCAAGGGGAACACTGTAGGCTCGCACCAATACCCGATTGGCATCGCGAATCAAAACGGCGTGCATCGGGCGTAGTGTTGGATCGTTCAAGCGAATCGAACATCCATCCGCACTTCCGAATGTGTACCGGTTGCCTGTCAGACGCAGTCGCCGGACGGGTACGCCGGGGCGAACAACACGAAACTCGATCGCATCGGTCTGCGGTGTTGGCATCGTCGTGGTCGCGTCTTGGCGATCAAATGCTTCGTTACCGGACGACGGATTGCTTTGCTCGATTTCGATTGGGGTAACCCCATAACCGAATGGCGTTGTTCCATCTGTTTGATCCGTGCTCACCGTAAGTATCCCTTCCGTGACAAACGCCATACAGGCGTTGCGTTTCGGTCTATTGCATCGCCAATTGTCTGATCACAAACTAAATGGCCATGCGGTTGTATTGAATTCGCGCACGTTTTGGCGCGAACTATACCCAACTCTCTTTTTCGGATCTCCGGCTCGTTGTAGTTAACGAAACTGGGCGGGTTAATCCGCTTTTACCGACGTTCACATTTGCACACCCCCTCTGCGGGGCGGTGCGACGTCTTTTGTCAGTCACGCAAGCGTAACTGTCCGGCTTAGAGGCGGCGGAATAGATGGGTGTCCATGACGCGAGACCTTTCCCAATCGTTGATTTCAGCGTGTTTTTGCAGCAAAACGCAATATTTGGCGCCGCGTTTTGGTGAAAACGACGCCTTCATTCGTATCATTGGGGCGAATGGACGCCAATGTATGTAGACAAGGACAAACCAGAATCGAGTCTGCTTCGTAGTATTTGCTGTCGGACTGACAACGTGTCCCGAACATTTATTAAGTGGTTGGGCTCCAATTAGTTAGTCCTGATTTTTCCATCACTCCACCCAGCGTTGGACCCTTCTTTTCTGTTTGAGGTATTGCGATGTCCCGTAAAGACGCAATGAAAAAATTACGTGAAACACTCGTGCGCCGCCGCGATGCTCTGCAGCGTGCATTGCAGGGTGATCTCAGTCTGCTGCAAGAGCTGCACCACGACAGAACTGGCGACATCCTGGACGCAGCGGCCGACACGGTCCAAGACGAACTGAATAGTCAGTTGATCGAAGTCGAGGCGCGAGAGCTTGGCGCTATTGATGAAGCCATCGCTCGAATGGACCAGGGCACTTATGGAAAGTGTGACGGTTGCGGAAAGTCGATCCCCCTAACTCGTCTTCGCGCGATCCCCTATGCAACCGACTGTATCGATTGCAGACGATCCGCAGAACGTGGACAGAAGTCCCGTGGTGCTGTGATGTGGAATCGAATTTACGATGATGCGAACGCTAATTCGCATTAGCAAAAACCAATCCCACGCTTTGTGAAAGTGTCAGCCTGGGTGCGTGGTCTTAAAAAATGATCATTGCAACGATTCTGACATTTGCGTTCTGATTCGCAAGCAAAACTATTCTCAACGACCGGAAGACTATCCGGTCGTTTTTTATTGCGCCAGCAATAGTGGTTCTCGCACTTGGCGCGCTCACGCCCCCCAAAGCCACGACACAGAAAGGTGCACCAAAGAAAAGTCGATGCCTACAATACAAAACTCTCCCATCTGTTGTTCTACTCCCAGCGTTCGATTTTTATGGCCTCTTCCTTAACAACGAACTCCTTCGCTCGACGCCTTGTTGGAATCTGCGGCATTTTTATTGCGGTCGTCGCATGTGAAAACGTCTCAGGTCAAGTCGTCGGTGAAAGCGTTGCGGATTTCGTTCCGTCCATTCGTGCTGGCGACGACCAACGTTCGATCAGCGTTCGTCGACCATCGTTTGACGCGAACAACAATGTTGGCTTGGGCAATCGGTCGCAAGACATCGATTCGCGACGCGAGAGGATGTTTGCGGAACTGGCAGACGAGTACAGCACATTTGATCGGTTGGCCAACCTAGTTCGCCGCGTTTCTCACTTGGTCAAACCAAGTGTTATCCACATCGAAGCGCACAAGTCTGAAATCAAGAGTGGCCAAAAAGAGTCTTATGACGAAGCTGGCAGTGGAGTCGTCATCCGATCAAGCAACCAAGACGCTTGGGTGCTGACAAATCGTCACGTGATCCTGGGTGCGGAGCCAGCGGAGATCTTATTGCGTAGCAGTGATGGTCGTGAGTTTCACCCCATTCGCATTTTGGATGACCCCAACACTGACGTCGCCGTGATGCGAGTAAACGCCAACGATTTGCCCGCAGCACGAATCGGCGACAGTGAAAACATTGACATTGGCGATTTCGTCGTCGCCATCGGCAGCCCCTTTGGACTCAGCCACAGTGTTACGTTTGGCATCCTGAGTGCCAAAGGCCGACGTGATCTTTCGCTCGGCGAACAACGTATTGATCTGCAAGATTTTTTCCAAACCGATGCTGCCATCAATCCTGGTAACAGTGGCGGTCCGCTGTTGAACTTGCGTGGAGAAGTCGTGGCTTTGAACACGGCGATCGCCAGCAGTAGCGGCGGAAGCGAAGGAATCGGGTTTGCAATCCCAATCAACATGGCGATTAAAGTAGCCCAACAGTTAATCAGCTATGGCGAACTACGACGCGGATACTTAGGTGTCACGTTGGATCCCGATTTCACGGTCGCAGACCTGATCTCGGCAGGATACGACCTGCCTGGTGGGGCGATGATCAAAAGCGTTCGTGAAGGATCGCCCGCTCAAGTCGCCCACTTGCAACGCGGTGACATCGTCGTCGAATTTGGTGGGAAACATGTCGACAACGATGACCACTTGGTCGCCCACGTCGGACTGACCGATATCGGAGCCAAAGTTCCCATGATCATCTATCGTGATGGCAAACGTTATCGCACCGACGTCGTTCTGACAGACATCAATTAACGCTGCACCATTGTCATGTTTCGCCAGCTTCCTTGTGCGAAACGTGCTGTCATTGATACGGCCAGCAATCCGATCCAGATCGCGATCACCCACCACCACCATTCGAGGGCGTTTTGCTCTGGTTCGAATGCAATCCCAATCGCCAGTGCGGTGACTGATGCGAACAGGCCAGCGAACAACACAAACCATGTGTCCCCCGCTCCTCGCAATGCTCCTGCGAAAACAATTTGAACGCTGTCCAACAACAGAAACAGCGACACAAATTTCAACAAGTCAGTCGCGATGGCGATCGAATCCAACGACGCTTGGTCTTGAATCTGCAATTCATACAGACTCATTAGGTGCCCCGGCACCAAAAGATAGAGCGACACCCACACACAGCAGTAAGCAAGTGCAAACACGACAGCCGCGATGGCACTGCGTGCTGCTCGAGAGGCGCCGCTTTCGACCAAATGTCGACCCACCAATACGGATGCGGCAATCGAGACGCCAACGAGCGGGATAAACGCCAACATGTTGAAGTTGATCGCCATCGTAGTCGCACGAAGCGGTAAATCGCCCAATCGACCAATACGCAATACGATCGCCGTGAACCCAGCGGCTTCGGTCACGTACATCAGACCACTTGGCAAACCAAAGAACAGCAAGTTTCGCATTACAGGCAGATCCAAACTCAGGCCATCGACTACTTTGTAAGTCGATTCGTTCGCCGGTCGCAGAATCAGCACAGCAAAGCAGATTGCTTTAAACCAAAACGCCACGCAAGTCGCCGCGGCTGCGCCGGCGATCCCCATGCTTGGGAAAGGCCCAAACCCGAAGATCAGAGCCACGTCCAGCAGAATGTTCAGCACACCTGACGCGATCGAGACCCACATGATGACGCGCGTCTTTTCAATGCCGCTGAAAAAGCCGCTCAGCGCGGTCTCCAAAACCAGCCCCAAGGCACCAAACATCAGCCATTGCAAGTAGGTTGATTCCAACGCGATCAAGTTCGCCGGTTGACCCGTGGCCAGAAAGAACTGCTTGGCGTTGATCGCGACCAGTAAAAACATGGGGACAAACAAGAACGACAGCCACACGCTTTGCCAAAGAAATTGGCCGACTTTGTCGCGTTGTTCGGCGCCGACATGCTGTCCCACGATCGCCCCGGTCATCGACATGATCCCAACCGGCAGACAAACCAGGACCCAAAAGATATTGCCCCCAGCCATCGATGCCGTCATCGAGGCGCCGTCATACCACAGCAGCAGTGTTCGGTCTGCGAAGAGCACAAACGACATCGTTCCCGCACTGATCATCAGTGGGATCGCGACCCGTAGCACTTCCGCGAGCGTTTCGCGATAAGACACCGCCACGTCGGGAGATTCTGTCAAAGCGCCGTCGTCCCCTGGTGGCGTTGGTGATTGCTGGACCACCAAGATCTACGCCGATGAATTTTTATTGGAGTTGGGCTGCAAGAAATTCACGACAACATACGCGGCCAGCATTCCCGACAACAAGCCACCGATGTGACCACCGTTGGCAACGCCGTTGATTACGAAGACACACGCAACAAGCCAAACCAACATTAACACAATGTTTTGCTGGCCGATCCGTAGAGGATAACGCGGATCAATTATCGGGCGAATCCAAAGATAGCCAAAAACGCCGTAAACAGCGCCCGACGCGCCAACGGCAAATGGGCTGCCAGCAAGTCGGTGCAAAACTGCCGGTAGTGATTCGGCACCGGGAAGAGTGACCTGCAAAGCCATTCCGCCTACGTGCGTGAGCACCATCAACAAACCGAAAAATAGCGAGCCATGCATTCGCTCAACCGCAGCGCCAAGCATGTAGACCCACAGCATGTTAAACGCTAAGTGTAACGCGGAACCATGCAAAAACATTGGCGTGACCGCACGCCAGATTTGTCCCTTTCGTATCGATGCAAACGAATCTTCTTCCGATTTGACGTAATCACGAAGGTCGACAAAAGAGAGCGAGAAAAACGTTTTCTGCTCGAGCGAAAATCGGCCAGGATCATTCGAGGGACGTGGAGAGCTAAAGTGCGTGCTGAAGCTACAAATCACCGAGATGACGATGATCCCAATCGTGACCGGAATGTTTTGTTGTCTAGCACCGAATGAACCCATTGCTCCCCCGC
Organism: uncultured Pirellulaceae bacterium; assembly: GCA_964652675.1. GTDB lineage: Bacteria > Planctomycetota > Planctomycetia > Pirellulales > Pirellulaceae > K23-9. Next base: position 7,091 of record CAZZDZ010000050.1, on the reverse strand, counting down.
CACGAGACGTCATTTTCTGGCTATAGTTTTGGACGTTCTTGCGCCGGCGCTGATGCTCCTCCACTTTCTTTAAGCGGATCTTGTTGGCGACATCGGAAACTTGGTACCGAGTATCGTCGGGTTGCTTTTGAAAATCGGCAAGCTCGCTTCGCGCTTTCTCCAAGTGTGCTTCGTCTCGTACCCAAATGTCCCAACCTTGATCCCCATCTTGTTCGGCGATTGCGTCGATGGACAAAGTGACCAAGTAGTCGCAGAAATGTGTGGCGTGGGAACCATCGTTCAGAGAACCAATTCGGCGCATGGAGGTATCGTCTTGACTAAGGGGAATCGCTTGTTTTCGTTTTCCAAGCACAGCCAAATCGATCGGTTGTGGCCAAAAATGCTTGGTTGCAGACCATTGTTTTACGCATGATGGTGTTTCAACGCACCCCAATCACGATCATTTACGCCTTTTGAATCCTGCCCAAAATTCACTTGCCCGTGTTTACCCCATGTCAAATAGCGGTCGGCGGTTGCCCGAAAACCAGCCTGGGCCGTCATTGTCCTTGTACCGAAGCCTTAAAGCTGGTGTGAAACGCGGTAAATATGGCCCTTAGGCCCCTTCGCGGCCACTTGCGCCTTGCCGCCACCGAATGATGATGAATACTATGTACATGAGAGATGTGTACGACTGGTATTTTTGCGGGTCGGACGCATTTCAATCCAAAATCATCAGATCTGTGCCTTTGGGCACAAAGCCAACTACCAACAACAAGGTAAGAACCGACTATGGCAGTCAACTTGACCGAGCGAGCCGCAGAAGAAGTCAAGCGGTTCCAAAAAGAACACAACTTCGACGACAACATGGTCTTGAGAATCAGCGTGGCCGGTGGTGGCTGTAGCGGGTTCAACTACAAGCTGGATTTCGACGAAGGCTACGACGAAAAAGCTGACAGCAAATATGACTGCCACGGCGTCGCTGTTGTCGTCGACAAAAAGAGTGCGTTGTACTTGGACGGAACAACCGTCGATTGGTTCGAGAGCCTGGAGAAGCAAGGCTTTACGTTCAACAATCCCAACGCAGTAAAGACTTGCGGTTGCGGCAGCTCTTTCCAAGCCTAATTTCAAACATTGCTGTCAGGACTCCGATCGCAGTATTTGCGAAGATCTGACAACCGTTGAAACAAAAACCGTGCGATTGCCCGCTGGCGTCGCACGGTTTTTTCTTGCGCCAGCGGTCTAGCAGAAAGCCCATTTGAAAATCAACCGTCTGCTACGACGGCAACTGCAGCTTTTCTCGCCACTGTGCGATTTCATCGGACGTCAGATCGTTCAGCTTCTTTACGCTTGGCAACGCTGACGAAAGCACGGGGGCAAAGAATCCAGAATTCCAACTTCGTCCCTGCAAGATCGGTGGCCACAGCAACATCACTTGCTGGTCATCGACTCGCGAAATCGAATCAGGACTGGCCTCACCGAAAACCGAACCGCCGATATCCGCTTCGGGAACATTTCCTTGCCCGAAATGCCACCAAGCGTTGTCCGAAACGTCGTCGAAGGATTCTCCCTTGGCGGCCGCAAGCACTTGCTTGGTTGATTTCAATGCACCGGGAAAATCCGTCAGGGCACCTTGCAGCAATGTGAACAAATGAAAACAGTTCGATATGTTTTTGTACTCAACGCGAACGCCCCTGGGCTCCTGAGCGTGCAGCACAATCAACTCTCCGCTGCACTTTCGCAGCAGTTCGGACAACCATGCTGCCCCAGCGGTCAAATGCTCCACACGCTGCAGCTCGGCCACCAAATTCGGCTCGTCACGCAATTGGTTGCGGGCACTTGGTGCTCGTGAAATGTGCGCGACCAGCGATTGACCCAACAACTCTGTGCCGGTTACCACTTCCTCGTCAGGATCTGGGTCTTCTTTTTCGTCGTCGTCCAGCGTCACCATGCTGCGCGTCCAACGCAGCATCGTCTGCAGCAAGGGCTGGATCGTCGGCTCGGGATCCATCCCATTTTCTACGCTCGCGCCCAACCAAATTCCCAGCAAACCCGCCCCCGCTGGTGATTCGATCTCCGACATCGAATCAGCAATCTTTAACCTTAATGCCAATGCGTGATCGTGCGGCAATTCGGCGATCGCGTTGAGCACATCGCGTAACTCATCGCAATGCACTGCCCCACGCTGTTTCTCTGCAGCACTCAAGACGGCTTTGAAGATTGGCTCGATCATGAATCAGACTTCTTTGCTTCGTCGATTCGATACATCTCTCGCCATGGCAATTGGATCCCGCCATCAATCGTGATCGTGCTGCCTGTCAAATACTCACTGGCATCATCGCACAGAAAAACGACTCCTCGACCGATCTCGGATGGTTTTCCCAGTCGTCCCCAAGGCAGCTTGGCCGATTCGGTTGCCAAAGTTTCTTCGGTAAAGAACTTTCGTTCGCCGGGCGTGTCGGTCCACCCGGGATGAATGATATTGCAACGAATGCGGTGTGGTGCCAATTCGCACGCGACGGTTCGCGCCATTTGGTCGTTGGCAGCTTTGGACATGTTGTAGGCCATCGCGCCGGGCATCGCCATGTGCGCGTGGGGGCTGCTGATGACGACAACATTTCCACCGTTTCCGGCGTCCACCATTTTCTGTGTGCCAGCGCGAACGAGATAAAACGCACCCCACATGCTGATATCGATCGTCTTGCGAAATTCTGCCATGTCGGATTCCAACATGAGATGACGATCGCTGTACGCGGCATTGCTGACGACAATGTCCAATCCGCCCATCAAATCGCAAGCTTGATCAATCAAGCTTTCTACTTCGCTCTGGACGGCCAAGTCCGCAGCGACTTTGTACGCCTTTGCGCCGGCTGCTTCGCATTGCTTGATCACTTCGTCAGCTTCATCGCCGTGACTGCGATAGTTGATCACCACATCCGCGCCGGCTTTGGCCAATTCAATTGCGATCCCGCGGCCAATGCCACGAGATGAACCGCTAACAACCGCCCGTTTACCCTGCAAACTGCTCATGGAGAGTTCTTTCGTTACCAAGCAAAAACCTTAAACCCGATCCGCTGTCACTCATTGTTTCTTGTAGACGAGCAGATTGCGAGGGGGCTGGGTTGAAGGTAGCGGTGCTGGGTTGAAGGTAGCGGTGCTGGGTTGAAGGTAGCGGTGCTGGGTTGCACCCACAAACTTTGGGGCTGTTACG
>CAZZDZ010000050.1:0-3804 GCA_964652675.1 uncultured Pirellulaceae bacterium | reverse complement strand
GCTGGGTTGAAGGTAGCGGTGCTGGGTTGCACCCACAAACTTTGGGGCTGTTACGGCTTCGTTTTGCAATTCTTCAGAGCCAACAAAGCGTACGCTGTAACCAGCTGCCGATCGCCTTCCATCCATCGATCGTTGTCGCCGTTGACCCAAGCTCCATCTTCCAACTGAAGATTCAACAAGTGCTGTGTCAATTCCTCACGCCAGGCGTGGGGCTCTCCGTCTTTGTCGTGCAGGACTTCGACTTCGGCAGCATCAAGTGCTTTGGCAAACGTCTGGTAGTAGTAGAACAAACCGGCTTTACCCATCCCTGGATTGTCTTTGACGGTGTAGTTCTTTTGAATGAACTCCATTGCCGCGACCACTCGCGGATCGTCTGCGGTTAGCCCTGCATAAATCATGCTTTTGAGTCCTGCGTAGGTCATGGATCCGTAGCTTCGCAATCCACCTCCGTCGTCCTCGCCCGCTTGGCTCGATCCGCCTGCTGCCGGGGTGTAGTAAAAGCCGCCGTCTCCTTCGCCTTTTTCGGGAGCGTGCTCGGTATCGTTGCCCTGTCCCTGCAAGTTCTGGGTCCGTAGAACGAACTTCAACGCCTTTTGAATCGATTCGTCGTCGGGGTCGTTGCCCAGTTCTTTCAAAGCGTCGACAGTAAACGCCGTATTGGACAAATCGGGACGCTTGTGTTTGCCATAACCTGATCCACCAAACGCAGTATCCGATGTCTCGATACCTTCGCCTTCGTCCCACTGAATGTCTTTCAGGAATGCTTCGGCCCGCTTCAATGCACTTTCGTATCGCCCATCTTTGTTCGCTTTGATGAGGGCGCCGACCGAAACGGACGTTTCATAATTGCGGTACAGCGAACCTTTGGTATAGATGCCGCCGTCGCCTTGAATCCGCGACTCAATGAACTTCAACGCCTTTTTGATGTGCGGCGCATCGACCGAACCCGGTTGATGCTCCAGCATCGCCCGCACGCACAACGCCGTCACGGCTACTCCGGTTTCGCTACTGAATGATCCATCGTCAGCCTGGCCTCGGTTTCGCAAAAAATCGATACCACGTTTCGCCGACCGATCAACGCGACTGTTGATGTCCTCCGCTACCGCAGCATCCTGTGCTTGCAAGGACACTGTCAACGGAGACAACATGGACGACATGATTAAGGCAAGAAACGCGATTCGATGCATGGCGAATAATCCAGAGAAAGTTGGTGTGGTCAGACGTTTGGTTGATGTAAGCGCTAGGACCGATTCAGTCCGTCAGTCGACGATACTTATTTTACCCACTCCCAAGCAAAATATGCAGTGCCACAATTAACTTAGCCGACTTAAGAGACGTGTGTCATTGGCCAAAATCCCATCCTCTTGGCGGAATGTCCACCAACCTCCCCCAACTGTGCTTCGCAGCGCGGTGAATCCAATCTCCATTCTGGAATCCGCTTTGCTGGATTCCAAGCGAACTGTCGTCATGACGCCTCCCAATTCGTCTCCCAGTTTTCTCGACAAGCACTTTGTCGGTCCTTTGGCCGTGCCAGTGGTTGGTCCTGAACGCTCCAGCGCGGCGGTGCCAAATTCACCATCGCAAATTTCAAAAAAAGCAGCGGGACGACATACCGGCGAAAATATCCGTGTGGACAAGTCCCACGCACCGCGAGACGAAAGGATCCCAAACGCAGATCAGACCGAGTCCACCTCTGATCAATTGGTCAAAGATCTGATTGGACGCGAAGGTTGGCTTCGCTTGCACGCAACTGATTTGATTCGACGTTTGCAAGATTGGGCATCAGGACTGGACGCTCGCGAAGCCACATTGAACGCTTCCTACGCGCGACAGGATATTCGTGAACGCAAGTTTCGATTGCATCAACAAGAAATCGAAAGACAAATCGCGGCACACAAACAGGCCGCCGAGGACCTGCGTCAGCGAATCAATGCAAGTCTTCGCAAGCTGGTCTTTCGTGATACCGAATCCTAGTTTGGCGACCGTTTCAAGCGTCATTGTCTGATTTACCGATAACAAATCTCTCTAATCAGTCAATCGACTAGAGACGCAGACGTTCATTCCAGGCTAAAATCCCAGGCTATGAACGACCCCATTTCGCAATCGCCGAACGACTCTGCTGGCAATATGTCAAACGACGGTTCTGCCGCGCCGACTGTGATCGAGACAAAAAACGAAGCCACTTCGCAAGGTAAACGCGCATCTCGTTACCGTGTCGCGATCATTGCTTCGGTCGTTTTTCACGTCTTGCTGGTTTTCGTCCTTTTGTTTTGGTATCTGCCAAAGCTATACAAACCCACTCCAAACGCAGTTACCGCCGCCAGCAACGATGACGGCGCCAGCTCCGGGACCACTCAGCAAGCGACCCCAGAAACAACAGCCAATGTGCCGGATGAGTTGATCGAAGCTTCGGTCCAAATGCAAATCGATCAATCAGAATCGATGAGCGACGAAGAAAAACTGACGGAGCTAGAAAAGAACCTAAAACGTCTTGAGTCGATTGCTTCTCCAAAGTCCGTCGAAGCGATCTCCCAAAAGGTTGGATCGACATTAGGACTGGATACGCAACAATATCAGCCCAAAAAAGACGCTGCAGCGGGAGAATTTGACGTAGGTACCGCGCAAATGACCGACGTATCACGAGTCAAGAACGCCGCGGGGAACTGGGAATACCAAGCCGTTATGGTCGATGCACAGGGGCGAACAATGGATGTTCCCATCACTGCCCAAGATGGTGAATCGTTGTATCAGGTGTTTCAAAATATCAAGAAGTTTCCGATGGCCGCTGGAATCTATCGCAGCGTCGTGATGCCAATGGTGCAGAAAATCATTCAAGCGCAAGACGCCGCCCAAAAAGCAGCGAAAGAAGCCGAACGCATGAACCAACAGAAGGCTCCTTAAAAAGCTGCGTTGTCGTTACAGCCGCGCAAACCGGCACGACTGTCCGTGATCGACACCTAGCACCTCTCAATTCCAGTTGACATGTAGTCCAATTGGATGCGCTCCTCTAGTGGTGTTCACTGACATCGCCACAGGCGTTTTATCATCGAATCTGGTACGAAAGTTACAAACGTCAGTACCGATTGCGCAAAGACCTGCGATAGTCGACTGGTTTCGCAAATACGCCGAGTTTGCTTAATAGCAATGTAGGGTTAGGTAGCAAGAGTCCACTCCCTTGGGCTCTGAGCAATTGTACACGGAGCATGGCTAATGAGTCTTGTCAAACAAAACCTATCCAGACTATTCAGCGTAGACGTCGCGATTTTCGCGGTTGCTGCCATTTTTCTTACAGCAATGCACTCGTTCGCGTTTGGCGACCGAATGGCATTGATACTGTATTACCTTGTAGCGGTAGGATCTGCCTACGCTCTCGTTTCGCGGCGCGCAATCGGATTGGCATCGGCTATCGTTGCCATCCTAGCCTCTACGATGTTTGCGCAGTTGTACTACGCCGCAAAACCAGACGCTTGGCACCCTGTTTTTGATGCCGCCCGTGACATGATTGGACTCGGTGCGTTGATGTACCTCACCGTGCGTATGCTGCTGGCCAGCTACCGCATGCAGCGTGACGAAAAACAGCGTGTGCTGCGTGGCAAAATCGAAGAACAATTGGTAGCGATGCGAGCAGAAGCATTGCGACAAACATCTCACGAAGTTCGCACGCCGCTTTCGACCATCACAGCAATCAGCGAAACCTTGTTGGACGGTAGCACTGGCGATCTGAACACGGATCAACGCGAATTCGTTCAAGACATCGACGAAGCAGCACAACACTTGCTGGCTTTGGTAAACGACATTTTGGAT
>CAZZDZ010000049.1:19818-24101 GCA_964652675.1 uncultured Pirellulaceae bacterium | reverse complement strand
GCTAGCCACAGGGAACAGGGGCGCGGAGACCCAAAATTTAGGGGAAAGAACTATTGCAGCGGCGCTACGAACTGCAGCTTAGCATCGAACATCCGGGGCGATGACGTGCCCATTCGGGTCGTTTCTCCGCGTACTGCTCTTTGTCGGGTTGATCGTCGTAGGGATTTCTTAGGACGTCTAACAATTCGGCGATTAGTGAATGATCGCCTTCGTTGGATTTGTCGATCGCCATCTGTGCGAGGTAGTTTCGCATAACGTATTTCGGATTGACGCGATTCATTTTCTCGCGACGTTCTTCGTTGGGTGTGCCGTCGTGAGTGATGCGTTGCTGATAACGGGTTAGCCAATCGGTTGTTGTCTTGCGGACTTTGTCGGTTATCTGATCGTCCACGTAGTAAGCGTTGATCAGCGGCTGCATCGCTTTTTGTGGATCAACTTCATTGCAGTCTACGCTTGCCAAATTTCGGAAGAAAATCGTCATGTCGGTTTCGGCCAACTGCAACATTTCGAACAAGTCTTTAAATAGCGGTTCGTCCGTGTCCGAATTGAATTCGTTAAAGCCTAGCTTGGCTGCCATCATGGCGTCCCACTGGCTGTCGAATGTCTCGACGTAAATTTGCAGACCTCGTTGCAATTGCTCGACGCCTTCATACAGTGGCGCCAATGCGTTGGCCAACTGCATCAAATTCCATTGGGCGATTTGAGGTTGATAGCCGAACCGGTAACGTCGTCCTTGTGCGTCGGTCGTGTTGGGTGTCCAACCGGGGTTGTAGTCTTCCAACCATCCGTAGGGACCGTAGTCGATCGTGAGACCTAAAATCGACATGTTGTCAGTGTTCATGACTCCGTGAACGAATCCGACTCGCATCCAGTGCACGATCATCTCGGCCGTCGTGCGGCAGACTTCGTGGAACCACTCTGCGTAGACATCCGGCGATGGTTCACCGAGGTGTGAAAAGTCGTACCGGATGGTGTGGTCGACCAATTTGCGCAGCGTTTCTTTGTCGTCTCTGGCTGCAAAGATTTGAAAGTTGCCGAATCGGGTAAACGAAGGCGCGACACGGCAAACCACGGCACCCAATTCCAAGGCCGGATTGCCGTCATAGAACATGTCACGGACAACTTGTTCGCCAGTCAGCACCAGTGAAAGGGCGCGTGTTGTTGGTACGCCCAAGTGATGCATCGCTTCGCTGCACAAAAATTCGCGAACCGATGATCGCAAGACGGCCAGTCCATCGGCCGTGCGTGAGTAGGGTGTTGGACCAGCGCCTTTTAGTTGCAAGGTCCATCGTTGGTTGGACGCATTGATGACTTCGCCCAGATTGATTGCTCGTCCGTCGCCCAATTGACCGGCCCAGTTGCCAAATTGATGGCCGCCGTAGCACATCGCAAACGGGTCCATCTGATCCAGGACATGGTTGCCGCCAAAGACGTTGGCAAATTCTTCGCTATTTATGCAATCGGAATTCAAGCCCAGCAGTTCAGCGACTTCACGCGAATATGCTGCCAACGTCGGTTTTTGAACCGGTGTCGGAGTGACACGGGAATAGCATGCATTGGTGACTTGCCGACGTGAGTTTTGTTTGTTCGGGTCGGCTGGCAGTTCGCGCGTGAATGCGTTGTCGAAATTTAGGGTGGAACAAAGAGATGAAGGGGGCATTCGCTGGCGACTCCAGTTTTCGAACGGTGGACAGACGCCCTACTCTGGCGTGGTCAAAAAATTTCGCGAATTCTGAACTTCCATTGTATCACTTGCGGGCACTTGTACGCGATTGATGCTCGGGAGTTTCTTTGCAGTGCCTTGCGATTGCCCAATTGATTCGCAGCTTGCGCGCGGTTTCGGCAACCCGGTCGCTCTTTAACCAAAATTGGAAAATTCAAATAACGCTTCAAAACACTTCTGCTGGTTACACGTCAACCTTCGACGGTGTTGTAAGGGCGATTGATCCGACACCAACTGTGAAGGTTCAACCCTATCGAATTTTGTTTTGGCGCGCGGCTTGCAACGTCCGTCGTGCTGTCACTGATGGCTTGCCGGAGTTTCAATGGCGCGATTCTGAGTACGGAAGCGGTTCCTCTCGATCACCAGCGAATTGGATAACACCACCAATTTGTTGGATCTACCGATCGTAGGCGGCGAACGGGGAGACAAAGACCCACCACGGGTCAACACTCACCGACATCACCAGGAGCCTTTGTTTCCGAATGGCAACGGCAATCGAAACCGACACAACCGAGCTCGCGCACGAGCCGACCAGTAACGCTGGCGATGTGCACACGAGTCGTATTCGCCAACGTCTATTGATTGTTGGTGGCGGCATGGCAGCGCATGGATTGTGCGAGCGATTGGTGGACTTGGGGGTCGCCGATAACTACCAAATTACGATCTTTGGGGACGAAAAACACCGATCTTACGACCGTGTTAACCTCTCAAAGTACTTCGAGGGGAAATCGATCGATGATTTGTTGCTGACTACAGGTGATTGGTACGACAAACACAGAATTGAATTTCTGACCGAACATTTCATCACGCAGATCGACCGTGAAAACAAAACCGTTTCGGATTTGTCCGGCGAAACGTTTTCTTATGATCAGCTGATTTTGGCGACAGGCTCGCGGGCTTGGATGCCGCCCATCAAGGGCAACGATTCGCCGGGCGTATTTGTCTACCGAACACTTGATGATCTGGAAAAGATCAAACAGCATGTTAAGCGTACCAACGCCAAAGTGGGCGCCGTTATCGGTGGCGGATTACTTGGCCTGGAATCCGCCAAAGTCCTGATGGACCTTGGACTGGAGACCAGTGTGATCGAAATGGCACCCGGCCTGATGCCCAGGCAACTGGATGCTGCCGGAGCCACTCGGCTAAAAGAACACGTCGAATCCATTGGAGTCAAAGTCCATTTGGTGCGACGCACCGATGCTATCGAATCGAAGGGCGATGGTGGCCTGAGGATCAAATTTGGTAACGCCGACGATGCTGACGTTGACATTTTGATCGTCGCCGCTGGTGTGCGTGCGAATGACCAATTGGCTCGCGATGCTGATCTGCCGACCGGTTCTCGCGGTGGAATCGTGGTGGACTACCGATTACGAACGGCTGACCCAAGTATCTTTGCGATCGGTGAGTGTGCTGCCTATGAAGAACACGTTTATGGGTTGGTTGCGCCGTGCTATCGGATGGCGGACGTTTTGGCCAAACGACTTGCGGGACAGGATGCCTATTTTTTGGGCGCTGATGAATCGGCGGAACTGAAATTGCTGGGGATTCCCGTTGTGGTCTTGGGTCGCGCGATTGGTCAATCGGCATCTTGTGTTGTGATCTCGCACGATGACGATGTGACGTATCGCAAAATCATCATGGAACAAGGCCGTTTCGCGGGCGCATCTTGCGTGGGCCATTGGGACGAACTGCCGATGATTCGTCACGCGATTCATCAAAACAAAGGCATGTGGCCGACGCAGCGAGCTCGTTTTCAAAAGACGGGATCGCCGTGGGGAAACATCGGTGCGTTACCGGTCATTCAGTGGCCTGATACGAGCGTGATTTGCTCGTGCTTGGGCATCACAAAACAAGAACTTACTGAGAAAATTGATGCAGGAGTCTCGGATGTCACGGAATTGGCCGAAACAACGCGTGCATCGACAGCATGCGGCAGCTGCCACTCATTGGTATGTGAATTGGCAGGTAGTCCATCGTCAAAACCGGCTTCGCCGGGCGTTTGGACGATGCTTTTGGCGTCGGTCACCGCGGCAGTTTTTGTCGCGGTTCTGATTTCGACGCGACCGATTCGTTTCGCCGACAGCGTGCAAGATAGTTGGCGAAATATTGATGTGCTTTGGCGCACCGATTTTGCGAGACAAGTCACGGGGTTCACAACGCTTGGTTTGACATTGCTAGGGTTGGTCTTTTCACTGCGAAAGCGATTCAACTGGTTTCGCTTTGGAAGCTACACATTGTGGCGATCGATCCATGGTGTGCTTGGCGCTGCCGTTTTGGTCGCCATGGCGGTACACACAGGTTTTCGGATGGGCGAAAATCTGAATTTTGTACTCGCCGTTGTCTTTATCGGGACCGCTGCGTTGGGCAGTGCGGCTGGGATTTTCAGCAGCTTGGAAAGTCGGGCAACCGGAACGCGCGCGATTGCGCTGCGTCGGTGGCGACCGCGTTTGACCCGGTTGCACACATGGTTGTTCTGGCCGTTGCCAGCGTTGATTGCGATTCATGTCTTCACCTTCTACTGGTTCAGTGATTGAAGGTGAGCCAGTGAAAAACTCTAAAA
>CAZZDZ010000049.1:18234-19718 GCA_964652675.1 uncultured Pirellulaceae bacterium | reverse complement strand
AGATTTTGAACGCTCAAGATTGTCTGGCATGCCACCGCGAACACGTGCCCGACCAAACATTGGCGTTGGGTTTGACCATGCCGGCAGACTATTGCTGGCACTGTCATCAGGACGTAGCAAAGTCGCGGCCCAGCCATGAAGGAATGGCGTTTGACAGTTGCGCGACGGCGGGTTGTCACAACTATCACGACAACCGAGCGCTCTACGAAAAGTTTTTGAACGAACATCATGGCGAACCGGATCTATTCAGCATTACTGCGACGCCGCTGCGCGAGACGACGACGTATTCCAGCAGCGAGCGTAAAAGTGCAAAAAGCAAAATGCAAATAGATGCTCCTCTTTTAGCAAAAGGTGATTTTCAAATCATTGATGGCTGGTTGGAGTCAGCCCACGCAATGGCCGGCGTTAATTGCACTGGTTGTCACCTTGCTTCGGATGCGGCTGGATCGGACGGCACGTGGCAAGATAGCGCGTGGCAAGACACGGTGTCGATGGATACCTGCCACGAGTGTCACCAGAACCAAGTGGAGACATTTGTCACTGGCAAACACGGCATGCGACTTGCTCGTGGCTTGAGCCCAATGAAACCGTCGATGGCACGACTACCGATGCACGCGGGAGCGGCACACCAAAAATTGTCGTGTCAATCCTGCCACGCCGATCACCGTTACGACACACAGTACGCATCCGTGCAGGCTTGTCAGAAATGCCACGCCGATTCACACACAGCTGCTTACACGGATTCGGCGCACGCGGATTTATGGCGACAAGAAATGGCTGGCGAGGTACCCGTTGGCAGCGGCGTGACCTGTGCGACTTGCCACATGCCGCGGATCCAAGACGAATCGAGTGTTTGGGTTTCGCACGACCAGAACGCGAATTTGCGGCCCAGTGAAACCATGGCCAGAGAAGTTTGTTCTCACTGTCATGGTTTGGAGTTTTCACTCAGCTCGCTAGCTGACCCCAGTTTGAAATTGAACTGTTACAGCAGTCCGCCAAGTGAACGCATCAAGAGTGTCGAAATGGCGCACGATTGGTTTGAGCAACGCGAAGCGGCCAAGCAGAAAAGACTAAGAGAAAGAGCCAAAAAATAGGAGCCAATGAAACCACTGACTGAAGAAAACCCTAAACGACTGGCGGTCTACAGCCGCATTTTGCCTAAGTACAAAGACTCCTTTTCAGAGAATAGAACTATGAAAAAACTACCCATTGTTGTTGCCAGCTCTCGCGATTCGTCCGACAAATATCGAAAGACTCAAATGCTGGTCCTATCGATTGTTGCCGTCGCTTTGTTTGCGATTTCATTGACCGGTTGCGGTGGCAGCAGCGCCGCCGCATCGGCGACTCCGACTGGAGGGATTACGCCGAGACAATTTGCTGACGGTGTGCACGCTGTGATGATGGCCGATCGTACTGTTTACGCAACACACGTTGTGACGAACCTCAAGAAACAGGATGCTCCGGTAACAGCCGAGGAATACTGG
>CAZZDZ010000049.1:7696-18134 GCA_964652675.1 uncultured Pirellulaceae bacterium | reverse complement strand
GTGATGGGAGGTGTTTTGGTGCGAGTTCCCATTGAGTAGTTGGCGAACGGCTACGGCAAGCCGTGTCTTAGCGACTCATTCTGATCAGGGAAGTACTTAGCGGCATGGATGCCAGTTTTTTGAACAACCAACAAAGAGATAAAATGACACCCGAACAAATAGATATGGTCCAGTCGTCCTGGGAGAAAGTAAAACCCATCGCACCACAAGCAGCCGAGCTTTTTTATGGCAAGCTTTTCGAACTGAACCCTTCGCTCAAGGCGCTTTTCAAGGGCGACATGAAAGATCAGGGCAAAAAGCTGATGGACACGCTTGGCGTTGCCGTTTCATCGCTAAAAAAACTAGATACGATCTTGCCGGTCGTCCAAGAACTGGGCCGCAAGCATGTGAAGTATGGCGTGCCCGAGAAAAGCTACGAAACGGTTGGCGAAGCTCTGCTGTGGACACTAGGCCAAGGCTTGGGCGAGGAATTCACCGATGAAGTCAAAGCTGCATGGACGCAAACCTACGTGACGATCAGCACAGTGATGATCGAGGCCAGTCGTGAGGTAGAGGCATCACCGACGTAAGTTGCTTTGTTGCAATAAACGCATTGCTGTACCTATCAGAATTGGCAACAAAAAACGCTGCCCCGAATTTGATTCGGAGCAGCGTTTGTGACTTTCAGTTGTCGACTTCTTGACTTAGAACCGTGTTTGGTACTGGAAGTAGAAAAAGTCTGCATCGGCGTCGGTTGGGACGCCTGGAGTGGTGTCGTAGTAACGACCCGCGTTGAAGAACGAGTAGCCGATCAAGACGTTGTTGCGTGGATTCAAATTGATATTGAAAAGCACGTCTAACTCTTGGCCCAATTCTCTGTCGCCCGCTGCGTTATTGGGATTGAACGGTGCCAAGTTGATGTTGAAAGGCGTTGTTGCTTCGTCCAACCAGAAGTTGTGGAACCACCAAATCATCTTGACTTTTTTACCAATGGGTGTGATGAACTGGAAGTTCAAGTCGTGGTAGTTCCGGCGACCAAACAAGTCGATGAATCCCACGTACTTGTGCCCCAATGGAAACAAGTGGTCGAAACCATCGTCACCACGTGCAGCCGGGACTTGGTCATCACCAGACGCATAGTCGTACCAAGCCCAAACGGTTGGTTTCCATTTGCCGCCGGCAAGGTTCAGTTGCTTTCCTAGGCCACCGGTAAAGAACGACGCACTGTGGTTACCAAAACCTGGGCTGTTATCGCCAAACTGAACTCCACCTTCGGCTTCGTATAACAATCCGTTGTCGGCCTTGCCTGCGACGCGGCTACCAAGTGTGTGGAAGCTAAAATCGAGAGGTTCGTTGATCAACGCCAAGTAATACGCTTCCAAAGTACCCAGTGCATGTTTGGCATTGGATGTGTACACACCGAAGAAATCAACCTCTTCGTTGGTGTCGTCGATTTTGCTTTCGTTGGCAGCGTTTCGATTGACGGGATGCAGAAAGAATGCATCCGTTGTCCACTTTTCGCCTTTGTGCGTCAGCCGTCCACCATCGAAAGTACGCCGCGTGTTGGCCCAATCCAGCGGTGAAACCAAACGTTGGTTGCCAAGCAAAATCTCCTGCCGACCCAATCGCAACGATGTGCTGTCGGTCAGTTGAGTGTCCAAGAAAAGGTTCTGAATCTCACCGCGGTTTTCTTCGATTGGGCGATTGTTGAAAGTCTCGCCGCCAGAATCGGCGTATAGGTATTCACCGTAGAGACGAAAGTTGTCAGACAGTTTCAGATTCGCGTACGTGCGAACTCGAGTCAACCAAAATTCGTCGTCGTTACCGGTCAATCCAAGACCACGGTGATTGTTCTCGCTGTGGTACCGAACGCGAGCTTCACCACCAATGTCCAAATTGCCGTCCCACAATCCTTTGAGAGAATCCCCAAGAAATGATGGGCCGTCATAACACTTGTCGTTCAAGTAGCTATGGTCGTTGGCGTAGAAGACACCTTTGTAGGCACTCTTCATCGCGGCGGTTGCCTTTTCCTTTTTCTCTTTTGTGCAGCCATTGCCATTGCAACAGTTACATGGAGCAGGTGTCGGTGCAGCAGGAGCCCAGCTCTGTGGTGCTGGCTGATAGCTAGCTGTAGGAGCGGGTGCGTTCATCTGGACAGGCGCGGGTGGCGCCGCAGCAGGTACCGCTGTGGTTGGTGCTGACGAGATTGGCGCTCGTGTAGTAGATCCAGCTTGCACAGGGGTTGCCGGAGCAGCTTCCGCAGGCGTTACAACTGCATGCGCCGCGGCTTCTGCTACTGGCGCCGGAACGGTGTCCAGTTCCGTTTGAGCGACGACAGGTCGAATGTAATTCCGATCAGCTTCGATGAGTGGCGAGATTGGCGTTGTTTGTATTTCAACAAACGAAGTACTCGATTTTGGTGGTGCACCGTTTTGCGGTTCTGCAGCAGTTACAACGCTGGTTGCGCCAATTGCTAGCGCGATAGCCGAAGCAATCGCCCGCTGTCGGTGCCAGTGTCGGATAGACATGGCGGTGAGGTTCCTTCCTCTTAGGTTTAGTCTCTGATTCCTTTTCGTTTGTTAACCGAGTGTTGTGAGGAAGACCGGTTTTCACCGCCTGCGTTCACTGATCTTCTGGTGCAACTCTCGGTCTCCCCCATAAAACTCCCGGTTCTAAGGGGCATGCTAATTGGATCGTCGAATCGTGTTTTTTCTTTGAGGCGAAAAGCATGAATTGTGACACATCGTATAATCGTCAGAGTCGCGGGTGCTCGCACCGATTACATGCACAAATGACTGGCAAGTTGCGCTGTTAATAAGCAAAACAGGTTGTCCAAGGCATAAACATTTTATGAATACGGGACCGGGGCAGTTTGCGTCAGAAGTTCGCAGTGTGAGTGTTCTGTGGGAAAAATGTAGCTTTTGGATGAAGTTGCAAGCGGGATAGCCATCGTTTGCACAAGTAGGTGAATGCTTAGGTACACAGAGCAGAGAAAAGAGAGCATTGATTACCTGAGAGCCTATTCCATGACTGTTGATGCTTACAAACGCGGCAAGCGATTGTTGTTTGAAAACAAGGTGGTCGTCTATCGCCGCAAATGTTGGCAACCTTGCGCGCTGCTTGGGCAAATTTGACGGCGAAGGCCCTCCAGTGGTGAAACGCATCGTGTTGGCTTTCATGAATCCTTTGCATTGCTTTGGGTCTTTAGGGGCAAGTGCTCCCCTTTGGTTGCAAGTTTGGACCAATGGCTCCCGCCATTAGCCACTTTTGGGATTTTCTGTTTTCCGTTTTGGCACGGTGCTTGCTTGAACATTCCTTCAGCTTGTTTTGGCGTACCGGGCCAGACAAGCATCCAAAGCAGTGGCGGCTCGCTTGGAAAACGGACCTTCCAATTCAATTACTTCGCCACATCGTCAAATGTTAAGAATGCAACTACTGTCCCGTCAGCGTTTCAACAAAGCGCCAATCAACTTCACACTGTTTCTAGCTCTCCTGTTTGTTGGAGTGGTTGGATGCAGCGACTCGCAAATCACCCTCGAAGACCTTGAGCTTGCGGCTGCAAAGATGCAAGCAAAATCGACGCCCGAAGCAGGCAGCGAGACGAAAGATGGAGAAACGCCCGAAGCATCTGCAATTGCGGAGGTTTTGGATATCGAAAAACCAGACTTGAAGTTTGGTTTCATTAAATTGACCGACTGTGCACCGTTGGTGATCGCCAAAGAGAAAGGGTACTTCGAGGACGAAGGGCTCAATGTCGAAGTCGAAGCCCAATCCAACTGGAAAGTGCTTTTGGACCGAGTGATCGATGGTCAGTTGGACGGTGCCCACATGTTGGCCGGTCAACCGATTGGCGCAACGATCGGTTTTGGAACCAAATCACACGTGATCACCGCGTACAGTTTGGACTACAACGGAAATGGAATCACCGTCAGCAACGACATCTGGAAACAGATGCAAGAAAACGACGAGTCGTTGAAGTCCGATACTCCTGAGCATCCGATTTCCGCCGAGTCGCTAAAGCCGATCGTCGATTCGTTCAAACAAGACGGCAAAGATTTCAACATGGGAATGGTGTTCCCTGTCAGCACGCACAACTACGAAATTCGCTATTGGTTGGCCGCGGCCGGAATCCACCCGGGCTTCTACACCAAGGAAAACATCACGGGTGTGGTTGATGCGGATGTTTTGTTGAGCGTCACTCCACCGCCACAAATGCCTGCGACTTTGGAAGCGGGCACCATTTTGGGCTACTGCGTTGGTGAACCATGGAACCAACAAGCGGTTGTGAAAGGCATTGGCGTTCCAGTGACCACCAACTACGACATCTGGAAAAACAACCCAGAAAAAGTGTTTGGGGTTTCGGCCGACTGGGACAAAAAATATCCCAACACGCACATCGCGATCGTCAAGGCTCTGATTCGTGCTGGCAAATGGTTGGATGAAACCGATGCGAGTGGAAAACTGGTCAACCGCCAAGAAGCCGCCAAGATCCTAAGTGGTAAGGACTACGTCGGAGCGGACGAGGATGTGATCGGCAACTCGATGACCGGAACGTTCGTGTTTCAGAAGACGGATGTTCGTCAGATGCCCGACTTCAACGTCTTCTTTAAGCACCAAGCCAGCTACCCGCACTACAGCGATTGCATTTGGTTCCTGACGCAGATGCGTCGCTGGGGACAGATTACCGATTCCAAACCAGCCAGTTGGTATGCCGAAAAAGCAAAAGAGATTTACAAGCCAGCGATCTATCGCAAGGCAGCAGCAATGCTGGTTGCCGAAGGCAAGATCAGCTCTGACGAAATCCCCGCTGATGACTATGACGGATACCGCGAAGTGACAAACGAGTTTATCGACGGCAACAGCTACGACGCGAAAGATCCGATCGGCTACATCAACAGTTTTGTGATTGGCAATAAAGAGGCAGAGGAGTTGGCGAAACAGTAGAAGCCACAGCGCCAGCTCGCAGCTAAATGTTGCGCGCAATCGAACGAACGTGCTGGCTGACCGCCTCAGCCAGTGTGTTTTGGAAGCGGCCCTTGAAAGGGCCGGGTGTTTTGGGATCCGGTGCCCAGCGCCCGGCCTGGCCGTGACCGCATTTTGAAAACCGTGAAATAGAACCCTAATACGTCGGGCTTAACAACCGCATTTACCGACGACTTGAAACACAGACGCACTACTTTTTACTTTGATCTTTTTGGATACCGAATGAACTGGCGAGGAAATTTACTGAGATTTTGCGATGTTGCAGGATTACCGATTTTGGAACCGTTTGTGCGTCTGGCGGCAGGCGAGGACCCCAAGGAGCAAATGATTGGCATCGCCAAGTATATTCTGCTGCCAATTGTTGCTGTCGCGCTGTTCTTGGGTGCTTGGTCAATCGCCGCGAAAGCTGTTGTCACCGATTCAATGCAATTGCCAAGCCCTAGTTCTACTTGGCAAGCTGGCAAAGAATTATTCAGTATGCACTTCGCTCAGCGTGCTGCCGACAAGCAGAAAAAGCAAGAGAAGCTGACTCAAGCGATCGGATTCATGGTCCAAGCGAAACAAGTCGAAAGTCAAGCTGCAACGGCGAACGAAGCTGACAAAGAAAAACTGTTGGCCAACGCCTTGGTCTACAAAAAGAAGGCTGTGCAAGCGGCCAACTACAAAGCATCCAGCGCGCCTACGTTTGTGGATCAAATTTTCACCAGCTTAAAAACCGTTTTCTTTGGATTTGGCATCGCGACATTGATTGCCGTTCCGTTGGGTTTGTTGTGCGGCATGAGTCCCTGGATTAACGCGGCACTCAATCCGTTTATTCAAATCTTCAAACCGGTCAGCCCTTTGGCTTGGCTGCCCCTGGCTGGCTTGGTGATCATTTGGGCCTACGCCGGAACCAAACCCGGAGAGACGTTTTTTGAAAAAGCGTTTTTGATTTCTGCAGCAACCGTTTCGCTTTGCTCTCTGTGGCCCACGTTGGTCAATACCACACTTGGCGTTGCAAGCGTTGACAAAGATTACCTGAACGTTGCCCGTGTCCTGAAACTGACTTGGTGGCAGCAGCTTTACAAAATCATTTTGCCAGCCAGCTTGCCGTTGATGTTTGCAGGCTTGCGTATCAGCCTGGGCGTTGGATGGATGGTGCTGATTGCAGCCGACATGCTGGCACAAAATCCGGGACTTGGAAAGTTCGTCTGGGATGAATTCCAAAACGGTAGCAGTCAGACGTTCGCTCGCATTGCTTTCAGTGTGATCATCATTGGTGTGATTGGACTGTTGCTGGATCGAATCATGATTTTCCTGCGAAACCTCGTCAGTTTTGGAAACCCAGCACCGAGTTAATCAACGGTCATAACACATCGGCACCTTCAAGATGCCGAACCGCAGCCCAAGCCCAAATGGTGCTGCTTGTTACTTAACGCCAAACACGTTTTGGCTTACGCATAGATCTTTTCGAGACAGAGTCATGAGCGTTGCAGTCCTACCGAATCCAAGCGTCCAAGTACCAGTGGCCGAACAGCCGCCCGCACCGATCCTTTCGATGCGCGGCGTTGGTAAAGGCTACGGAAGTGGTGTTACGCGAACGGAAGTTCTCAACAACATCAATTTGAATGTTCGTAAAGGAGAGTTTTTGGCGGTGGTCGGTTTTTCCGGCAGCGGTAAAACAACTTTCACGCAACTGCTGGCGGGATTGATCCAGCCAGATGTTGGCGAAGTAACAATGGAGGGCAGTCCGATCACGGGAACCGACCCAGATCGCGGAATTGTTTTTCAAAACTATTCGCTGCTGCCTTGGTTGACGGTTCGTGGCAACATTCATTTGTCGGTCGATCGCATTTTTCGTCATTGGAGCAAAGGCGAGCGGAAGGACCACGTCGAAAAATTCATCGAAATGGTTGGCCTAACCCACGCCGCTCACCGCAGACCACACGAGTTGTCCGGAGGGATGCGTCAGCGGACATCGCTTGCCAGAACCTTGGCGATGAAACCCAAAGTCCTGCTGTTGGACGAACCGTTGTCAGCACTCGATGCGTTGACCCGCAGCGTCTTGCAAGAAGAAATTTTGAAGATTTGGGAAGAGGAACGTCAGACCTGCGTGATGATCACCAACGATGTCGACGAAGCGATTTTGTGTGCTGATCGAATCGTACCGCTCAACCCTGGACCGAACGCTTCGCTAGGACCGATGTTCACGGTTGACTTGGATCGACCGCGTGATAAATCAGAATTGAACTCCAACGAACGATTCAAAGGTCTGCGAAACGCAGTGACCAATTATCTGGTTGCCGTACGTCGTAAAGCACGCGCCGAAGAGGAGGCTGCGTCAACGTCTCCCAAAGTCGAATTGCCGGATCTTAACCCCGTTAGTCTTCGTCTGCCCCACAAAAGCATGTTGGATCGTCCTATCTAAATTTTGACAGGTCCAACCCGCTTTACTTACGAAATCACAGCCCACACAACATCGGAAAATCATGGCTGGCTACGTAGAAATGTTTCGTCTCGGCAAAACGTACGACACGCCCAATGGGCCTGCCGTGATCGTCGAAGACTTCAATTTAGATTTGAAAAAGGGCGAATATGCCTGCTTGTTGGGCCACAGCGGTTGCGGCAAAAGCACCGTTTTGATGATGGCCGCGGGATTGAACCCGATCACGACCGGCGGAATCGTCGTTGCCAATCACGAGATTACCGGGCCGGGGCCCGATCGCGGCGTTGTCTTTCAATCTCCATGCCTGATGCCTTGGATGACGGCAATCGAAAACGTCTTGCTGGGCGTCGATCAGGTTTATCCCCACGGCACTAAGCAACAACGACACGACATCGCTGCCTATTATCTCTCGCTGGTCGGTCTTGGTGATAGCCTTCGCAAACGCGCAGGAGATCTGAGCCAAGGGATGCAGCAGCGAGTGGGAATTGCCCGAGCATTTGCGTTGAAACCAAAAATGCTGCTGCTGGACGAACCGTTTGGCATGTTGGATTCACTGACGCGAATGGAGTTGCAAGAAATCCTGTTGGAAATCTTGATGCGAGACAAAGTCACCACGTTGATGATTACCCACGATGTGGACGAAGCGCTGTTCATGAGCGACCGCGTTGTGATGATGACCAACGGGCCAAACGCCAAAGTCGGCGCGATTTTTGACGTGCCGTTTGACCGCCCAAGAGTTCGCACGGAAGTCTTGGAGCATCCAGAGTATTACGACTATCGACAAAAACTGATCTCGTTCTTGGAAGAGCAAGACCACAAAAAGCTGCAGGAAGATGTTGCAGCGCATGAGGCACAGAAAGAAGGGGACAATCAATCGCAGGGAAGCGGCGAACTGCTGGAGTCAAGCTAAGCGGTGAAGACGCGCCGATCCCTCTCGTTGAAACTAACCAAACTTTTCGTTTCCAAGCCCACATGACTGTCGTCTCACCGAAATTACCTCCCAACGCGTTTTTGTCGGATGTCCGAACCTACGAAGTAGACGCCCAGCAAGGCATGGTTGCGGATTCCGACTCAGAATTGGATGAACTGGCAACCCGCGCCGTTGCCAGCGGCAACCCAGAACTGGTCGTCGAACCGGCAAACTCCAACCGTCCGTACCGATCTGCGATCGCCATTCCCATCTATCGCAACGACTTGGTGGTTTCCGTTGTCGTGTTGGCAACCAACACCAGCCAAGAAGCGGTTGGTGTGTTTGAAATCTGGTCGCCGGTTGGCGTTTACGAAGAACTTGGATTGAGCAACGGATTCTTTGGCAAGTTGTCACGATTCCAAAACGTGACTTCGTTCGTCAGATTCGAGAAAGGATCTGGACTGCCTGGCCAAGTCTGGAACGCTTTGCGAGCGCGGATCCATGACAACTTGTCCAATCATGCTGGTTTTTTGCGAGCCGCTGGCGCGTCGGCTGATTCGCTTAACACTGCGATTGGCGTTCCGGTGATGGGAAAACAATACAACGCTTCGGTGTTGATGATCAGCAGCGCGGCAACGCCAATCGCGCGTGGCTTTGAAGTCTGGCAAGCCGAACCGGATGGGTTCACGCTAGAGTCGTCCGCCTATTGCAGCGACGACATTCGATTGGAATCTGGCACCAAGTTGTCGTTGACCAATGGACTGCTGGGAATGGCCTACGAACGCGGCACCGCCGTCATCACCGAAGACGAATCGTGTTTGTTGGCTGGGCGGGATACCAAAGTTGGTTCGGGAGCCGTTGCCAGCGGAATTGCGATTCCGTTTTTTGAATCAGATGTCATGACCAGTGTTACGGTTTTGTTGTTTTAAATGTCTACCGCGCTTCCCATCATCGAATCTTCGCCCGACTTGGTCCAGCAACTCTTGGCCGAGCAGCAAACGCTAACAGCAGTCGAAGAGTTTAGCGCGCTGCACGAAGCTGGCGAGGCCCAGCAACACACTTCGCCAGCGCAAGCCCGCTACTACCAAAAACTGTTGCCCGCCACGCCGCCTGGGCCAAATCAACAGTTCGCTTTCGAAGTCGACTTGGATCAATGCAGCGGATGCAAAGCTTGCGTGGTCGCATGTCACACGCTGAACGGATTAGAAGAAGAGGAGAGTTGGCGTCGCGTTGGCACGCTGACCATTGGTGATCAGCAACCTCGCATCCAACATGTCACGACCGCTTGTCATCACTGCGAAGATCCCGGTTGTCTCAATGGATGCCCGGTAAAAGCGTACGACAAAGATCCGGTGACCGGAATCGTCCGGCATCTGGATGACCAATGCATCGGCTGCAAGTACTGCACGATGATGTGTCCTTATGAAGTGCCCCAGTACAGCGAACGTTTAGGCATCGTCCGCAAGTGTGATATGTGCCATCAACGTCTTTCCGCTGGCGAAGCACCCGCGTGCGTTCAATCGTGCCCAAACGAAGCGATCAAAATTCGATTGGTCGATACGGGCGGTTCGTTTGCAGCCACCGACGCTTTGACCACCGGTGCTCCTCCATCCAGAATCACAGCACCCACAACCGTCTATTCATCGCAGCACAACAGTGCGGTTGGTGTTCCACAAGACGTTGGCGTCGACCAAGTCGCCGAGAGCCATTGGCCATTGGCGGTGATGTTGGTTGCCACGCAAATTTCGGTAGGGATCATTTTCGCCGAACGCATCGCCGCAACGATCGCCATCCTTTTTGGCACAGCTCTACCAACTGGTGCGACGCAGTGGTCTGCAACGATCGCGCTGGTCGTTGCTGGGATCGGAATGGGGATCGCACCACTGCACTTGGGTCAACCATTAAGAGCTTGGCGGGTGTTCTTGGGGTTGCGAACAAGCTGGCTTAGTCGCGAAGCGGTGATACTTGGAAAATATATGGGCGCGTTGACCGCTGCGGTGGCATTGCTTTGGTTGCCACGATTTGTAGACATCTTGCCGGAAACGATTACCAATCTGATTCCGTCTTGGGCATCCAAAGCCACGCTGGGCATCGCTTTGCTGCTGGGCATCGCAGGTCTTCTCAGCAGTGC
Organism: uncultured Pirellulaceae bacterium; assembly: GCA_964652675.1. Taxonomy (GTDB): domain Bacteria; phylum Planctomycetota; class Planctomycetia; order Pirellulales; family Pirellulaceae; genus K23-9. The sequence goes on along the minus strand of CAZZDZ010000049.1, from coordinate 7,706 downwards.
AATGATCTAC
>CAZZDZ010000049.1:0-7596 GCA_964652675.1 uncultured Pirellulaceae bacterium | reverse complement strand
GCCATTGTTGGAATCGGCTTGCTAACACTGGCAACATTCCTGTCGCTGAAGTCGCCAACTTTGGGCGCCGTTGTTGGGATCGTTGCCGCGATCGTGATCACGGCTGGCGAATTGGGCGAACGGATTTTGTATTTCTCCAGTGTTGTTTATGACCGCATGCCGGGAACACTTCGATGATCAAATTTGACGCAAAACGTATAGGACGGATTCTATGAGTGCATCGATTCCCCATTCACTGACGCAGCGCGGTGACGACCGTCCTCGTCGTCAGTTGCCAGAGTTGTTGCAACAACGCGACGGCAAAATGACGCGCGAGCTGCTGTTGCATCCCGGTGAACATGGATTGGGAATGACTCATGAATCACTCAAAGCCGATGCGACCACCGTGGCGACTTGTGGCTACTGCAGTACAGGTTGTGGATTGCGGTTGCACCTAAAGGACAACGAGGGCATCGGGATCACACCCGAGACAACCTATCCGGTTAACCTTGGGATGGCGTGTCCGAAAGGTTGGGAAGCGTTGCGGGTTTTGGACGCGCCCGATCGCGCCACCGAACCGCTCGTTCGCGGCCCGGATGGCGAAACAAAAGCGGTTTCGTGGGATGAAGCCCTGACGTTGTTTACCAGTCGTTTCAAATCCATTCAAAAAGAACACGGACAAGAATCGGTCGCGTTCTTGAGCACCGGGCAGATTCCGTCAGAAGAAATGGCATTTTTGGGCGCGTTAACCAAGTTCGGCATGGGCCTAAAGCACGGCGATGGAAACACGCGTCAGTGCATGGCTACGGCCGTTTCTGCTTATAAAGAATCGTTTGGATTTGATGCTCCGCCGTACACCTACGACGACTTTGAGCAAAGCGATTGCATGGTGTTTATCGGCGCCAACCCTTGCATCGGTCACCCGATCATGTGGGAACGCGTGCTACGAAATGCAAACTTACCCGAGATCATTGTCATCGATCCACGGCGAACCGAAACCGCCATGGTCGCTTCGCAACACCTGCAACTGCAACCCAAAAGTGACTTGGCGCTGTTGTACGCGATCACGCACAGCATCATTTCTAACGGCTACGTGGATCAGTCTTTTGTCGAAACGCACACGACCGGTTACGACGTATTATGTCAGCACGTCAAAGCCTTTGAACCTGAAGTGGTCGCAAAAACAGCAGGCGTCAGCGTCCAACAAATAGAAAACGCAGCCAAGGCGATTGGCACCGGACGCGCCGTTTCGCTTTGGTGGACGATGGGTGTCAACCAAAGCTACGAAGGCACACGGACGGCACAAGCGATCATCAATATCGCATTGATCACCGGCAACATTGGCAGACCTGGCACCGGCGCCAACAGCATCACCGGCCAATGCAATGCAATGGGCTCACGACTTTGGAGCAACACAACGAACCTGTTGGGACATCACAAGTTCGGCGACCCGGAACATCGCAGTAAAATTGCCCAAGCGATAGGGATCGACGAAAGACAGATCCCCAACGATCCAGGTTGGAGTTACGATCGGATTGTCGAAGGCATTCGCAACGGCGAGATTCGTGGTTTGTGGGTCGTTGCAACCAATCCAGCGCACAGTTGGATTCATCAAGGCGACGCGCGGGAACTGCTGGACCGATTGGATTTCTTGGTCGTCCAAGACATGTATCACAGCACGGAGACCTGTCGACACGCGGATTTGATTCTGCCAGCGGCTGGCTGGGGCGAAAAGGAAGGCACGTTCATCAATAGCGAACGGCGTTACGGATTGCTTAAGAAAGTTCGCAAAGCTCCAGGGCAAGCGTTGGCCGATTTTCAAATCTTTCGCGCGATCGCGCATTACTGGGGCGTCGGAGAGATGTTCGCCGAGTGGACAGACCCGGAATCCGTTTTTCGCATCATGCAGCGATTGAGCGAAGATCAGCCGTGTGACATCACTGGCATCAAAGGTTACGCACAATTGGATGCGTGCGGCGGAATCCAATGGCCTTGGACGGCCAACAACGCAGCCGGCGGCTTTCAACCGGAGCAACAGCGACGGTTGTTTGACGACGGACGGTTTTTCCATGCCGATGGCAAGGCAAAATTGATTGTCGATTCGATCACTCCGATGGCCGAAACCACCGACGATGAGTATCCAGTCATGTTGCTGTCCGGTCGAGGAACGGTCAGCCAATGGCACACGCAAACACGTACTCACAAAAGCCCGGTCCTTCGAAAACTTTATCCCAATCGCGCGTATGTCGAAATCAATCCCGATGACGCGGCCAAATGGCGAATCCGAAACGGCGACCAAGTCACGATCGCGTCACGGCGCGGCGAGGTCACCGCATTCGCTCTGGTGACCCCAACGATCCGCAGCGGCCAAGCGTTTATGCCGATGCACTACGAAATCACCAATGAACTGACGCTTGCACATTTTGATCCGCATTCGCGGCAACCTTCCTACAAAAACTGTGCAGTGCGAATCGCTCCTTTAGAAAACCGGTCACGATAGGGTGCTTAGGCATAGCCCGCTCAGTTCAACGAATTGATGGCGAGCGCGCCGCGATGGAGGAAGACCGCCGAGCCCGCGGCGCTGAACGATACATTTCGCAGTCGTTTGGTAGCGGTGAATTGCGTTGTACCGTGTAGCAGAACTTCTTGATCCCTCACATTCGCGATGGGAACGTCGGAGCCATCAAGTCCGAGCTAGATTTGGTATGGCTTGGCGACGGAGGCTCGTTCTTTCCGTGCCGACTTGGTTGCTTGTACGGGTAGTTCCGGTTGTAAGTTTGCTGCGGCTGACAAGAAATGTCACGCAATAGACTGACAAGAAATGTCACGCAATAGAACTGAACAGCCACAAGCACGATTAAACCTTCCAAAAGTGGCTTTGCAGAAAAACCATGAGCATGATTCCTGAAACAGCGCCGTTTTCCGAAGAGCGGCGCGCTTGGTTGAACGGGTTCTTTTCCGGTTTGCTGGGTCTCGAACCGAACATGGTTTCCAACCGGGCGCTGGCCGCAGCAGGGCTGACAGCAGAGTCGTTCGCCGCGCCGGTCATCGTACCTGTCCAGGATGAAGAAGAGTTTCCCTGGCATGAGCCCGAGCTGCCGATTGTCGAGCGAATGGCGTTGGCAGAGGGAAAACCGTTGGAGCAAAAAATGATGGCTGCCATGGCGCAACTGGATTGCGGAACGTGCGGCTACTTTTGCCAAACCTACAGCGAAGCCATCGTGTTGGGCCAAGAAGCCGACGTTTCGCTTTGCAGCCCCGGTGGCAAAGAAACCAAACAGATGCTGAAAAAGCTGCTGAAGGAAAACGACCGTATTGTACCAGCCATCTCAGTTGCACCAGCCATCCCAGTCGCCGCCCCTCAAGAAGATGGCTACACGCGAAATAACCCGCTGACAGCGACCTTAATTGAATCGCGAAAACTGAACCTGGAAGGTTCCACAAAAGACACACGCCACGTTGCGATCGATTTGAGTGGTTCCAACTTGATTTATCACGCGGGTGACACATTGGGTGTTTGGCCAACGAATTGTGCCGAGTTCGTCAAAGCGGTGATCGCGCGACTCGATGCGGACGAAACCGTCGAAGTCAAAACACCGCTGGGTAACACAAAGTCATTGTTGGATTCGTTGTGCGAAGACTGTTGCTTGAAGGATCCGACTGACGAACTGCTTGAACGGTTGATCAACCGCACCAACGATCCAGAAGCCAAAGAAACAATGCAGCAACTGTTGGACGAAGGTATCCCGGATGGCTATGACGTTCTGGATGCGCTCGAGACTGCATCAGACGTCAAGTTGTCGGCGGAAGAATTGGTCAGCAACACCGACAGTTTGAAGCCGCGTTTGTATTCGATCGCTAGCAGCATGAAAGCGGTTGGCAGCGAAGTTCACTTGACGATCGGCAAAGTGACTTATGAGCGTGAAGGCCGATTGCGCAAGGGCGTCGCCAGCACAATGTTCGCAGACCGAATGGAAGTTGGCGCTCAAGTTCGGGTTTACCCAATGCCAAACCACACCGGCTTTACCATCCCAGCGGATACTGCCACACCAATCATCATGGTCGGCCCAGGAACAGGCATCGCGCCGTTCATTGCCTTTTTGCAAGAACGTGCGGCGACCCAATCACCCGGTAAAAACTGGTTGCTTTTTGGCGACCGAAACGAAGCGTTCGATTTCTTGTACGAACCCGAATTAAAAGATTGGCAAGACACCGGTGTCATCACCCGATTGGACACCGCGTTCAGCCGCGATAGCGACGAAAAGGTCTACGTCCAAGATCGAATGCGTGAAAACGGCGCCGAAATGTGGCAGTGGTTACAAGACGGAGCACATTTCTACGTTTGTGGAGACGCATCCAGAATGGCCCCCGATGTCGACCGAGCCCTCAAGGATATCTGCCAAGAGCACGGATCGATGAGCGAAGCACAAGCAAAGGAGTTCGTAACGCAACTGGGCAAAGATAAACGCTACGTCCGCGACGTATATTAGATAGGTGTGCAAAATTCTGTGTGACCATCGGCGTTGTCGCGGAATAGTACGATAGAGCAGCGTCTCTGCCCTCGCAATTCCGCTATCTGATTCATGCCGAAACCAATGGACGAAACCCGATTCATTGAAGCGTTGACTCGCCACCAGCCCGCGCTAGAAGCGTATTGCCACGCCAATCTCGCTAACCGCGAGGACGCGCGCGAGGTGTTGCAGGCGACTTGTGTGAAATTGTGGCAGAAGGCTGCGGATTGGGATCCGGAAACAAAGTTTTTGCCATGGGCGTTTACCGTCGCGCGTTTCACGATTCTTTCGCATTACCGCGATCAAAAACGTGATCGTTTGGTGTTCGATGAAGATGTGATTCAAGCGATGGCGGAAAATACCGCGGAGGTCGCGACTGCTTTTGACCAGCGGCGTGAAGCGCTTGCCAAATGCATGAAGAAGCTCGATCAAAAACAGACGGCTCTGCTGCACAACTACTACACCGCTAATCAAAGCCTGCGGGAGATTGCCGAGGCATCCGGGCGAGGCCTGAGCGCGGTGAAAATGACGTTGATGCGAATTCGCCAACAACTAGGCGCGTGTATCGATCGCCAAATGGGGACCAATTCATGATAGAAGAACAACTACTCAGTTTGCTTCAAAATGTCCGAGACGATGACGACCAAGCCGCGCGAACGCAACTCAATGAACTGCTGCGTAATGATCCAGATGCTCGCGCGATGATGGCGAAATTGCTGGTCGACGAACAAGCTCTCGTCAGCCATCTGCGCGATGAAAGTATCGTGTCAATCTTAGATCCAGAGCGGGAAGGTGCGGCCAAGTCGCCGCCAACTCGGACTCCCTTGCGTTTGTTTGCTTGGCCACAGCAACTTGCCGCTGGTCTGATCGCCGGCGCCCTGGTAGGCCTGTTGGGCGTAGGCATGGTGTGGGCCGTTGGCACGCCAAAGTCGCAGGCTCGATTGATCCCGATCGTCAATGGCGACTTTGAACATTCGGTTAGCCCCATCGATATCGGTTTTCCATCTGACTTCGGCCGATGGAGTGGGGATCCTGCCGAGGTGGTCGTGGAGCCCGGCGGAAACCAAGCGTTACGCTTTCTGGAAACCGCTAACGTGAATGGCGATCCGAATGGCGGGGCGACCGCTTGCAATGTATTTCAGATCATTGATTTGTCGTCTCTTCAGCAACAGTGGAACACCGAAAATTCGCACGCTCAAGTTACGCTAGAGCTTTCTGGTCAATTTCGTCGCGAAGCGGCGTCCAACGACGCCGATCTACCTAGGCTCAGTGGAGGGCTGACCATCCATCTCTATCGGGCTGAGCCCGAGTCGATTGGCAAGGCTTGGCCGCTGGTGATTCGTGACGCAGTAGCAGTTGGAAAAAAGATGATTAAGCTCGAACCGGGCGACGACCCCGCAACCATAGCCGCCTCCTGCATCCTGTCCCCCGAAGCAACCATTGCCCTCATTTCCTTGAACGCGCATACGCGAGTTCCAACGAAGACCCCGATCCCACTTGGCGGCTACTATGTAGACGACGTCAAACTTACCGTGATCAAGCAACCGAGACTGCCAGTACAGGTCGTCAGCCGTTGAACGATTTAAGCCTGCAACGAAAAAACTATTCCTCTGCCCCCATTCCTTTGCCTAACGAAGGCTCCCGACATGAAAACCCAAATCAACCGCCGCCATCTTCTACGTGGAACGGGTGCACTGATTGCGCTGCCCGCGCTGGAATCGATTGGGTTCCGTCGTTTTGCTTCGGCTGCTCAAAAGAAGCCCACCGCGCCGTCCAAACGCTGCGTCTTTCTGGGCATTGGTTTCGGCGTGACCAAAGAGACTTGGTTTCCAGACATCAATCAAACCGGATCCGACTACCAGCTTTCCGAAGGTCTCGCGCCTCTGGCCCGACACAAGTCGGACTTGACCGTGGTGCAGGGCTGTTCAAACCAGTTCGCCAACGAAGCTCACTGGGGCAGCACGTTCTGGCTGACCGGAGCCAATCGTTATTCCGTGCCTGGCCAAAACATGGCCAACAGTATTTCCGCTGATCAGGTCGTCGCGCAGCAGTTGGGTCGAAGCACGCGTTTCGCGTCGATGCAGCTCAACGGTTCCGATCTTCAAGGACACGGCCCCGGCCTTTCCCTCGCCTGGGATCAGCGTGGCAAACCCGTCGCAGGCCACGATGACCCGGTCCAGGTTTTCCACAAGCTCTTTTCCGCCGACGACATGCCGCTGGAACAACGTCAGGCAGCGATCGCCGAAAACCGCAGCGTCCTGGACGCCGTGCTGAGCGATGCCAAGCGTGTGCAGCGTGGTCTTTCCAAAACCGACACAGACAAACTCGGCGAGTACTTTCAGGGGATCCGCGATATCGAGACGCGTCTGGGAAAGGACGAAGCTTGGCTGGACGTTCCCAAGGCCAAAGCTCCTCTAGACGAGCCAGCACTTGGCCTGAAAGGGAAGGCCGAGATCGAGATCATGCAGGATCTGATCGTTGCCGCGTTGCAGACCGACAGTACTCGTTCGCTGACCTATCGCATGCCCGGTCAGAGCCTTCTACAGAGTCTCGATCTGAAACCAAGTTCCCACAATGTGAGCCATTACTCACCGGGGGACCGCATGGAGGCCTCGAAGATACGCGACAAAACTCACAGCGAATTACTAGCCCGCCTGATCGACAAGCTCAAGGCCACGCAAGAAGCAGACGGATCAAGCCTCTTCGACCACACCGCGGTAGCTTTCGGATCGAACATCAGTTCCATCCACTACCTAACCAATTGCCCAACGGTCCTGACCGGCGGCGGAGCAAATTTAAAACTAGGCCAACACCTAGTTCTGCCAAAGGACACACCACTATGCAACGTATGGCTAACGATGCTGCAAGGAATGGGCATCAACACCGAAAGACACGGCGATAGCACGGGAGTGGTGAAAGAGCTGCAAGCGTGATGATTTCGCACAAAGGCACATCGCCGACAACAAATAGCAGCGGGCAACAACCACAGCCGCGAAGTGGCGACAGCAAATAGCTGATGGCATCAACCCGTAGAAAACAGATCCCACCACAACAGCCGCGAAGCGGCGGCAGCATATAGCTGCGGGCATCAGCCCGCAGAAACCAG
>CAZZDZ010000048.1:0-24231 GCA_964652675.1 uncultured Pirellulaceae bacterium | reverse complement strand
CGATGCGGCTACTGTTTGTTTTGAAACAGGTCGTCTACCAAGCCACGCATTGAATCACCAAACGCACGCGTGGCGCCTTCTTCGATCAAGTGCGATTTGTTGCTTTTCGTGATCGCTGCGGCAAGTGGCTTGTGATCTTTCCAGTCGTTCAGCGTAAAACCTCGGACGTCGGCGTAGGTTCCTGACAGTGTGTTGCTGATTTTGGGAACCAACACGATGCCTTCGTTGCCGCGAACAACATGGAAATGCATCGCCACGAAAAGTAGCCCCGCACCAAATACCATCCCTAGCAAAAAATTTCGCATCTCTGTCGCCTGAAAAACCGTTGCCTGAAAATTGGGACCGTTTGTGTCCCGACATTTTTTTGACCAATGGGACTTTACTGACACCAAGGCCACCGTGGCAAGATCGGAATATCGCTATCAAAGCCGGGTCTGCTTACTACTCTGCTGAAGCCGGATTTGTCGCTGGTGCTCATACAGCACAATTCCGGCGGTCGTGGCCAGGTTTAGACTCCGGACGTGTTCGCTCATCGGCAACCGAAGTGCTTCGGGGGCGTCGTGTTGCAAAATCCGATCGGGCAAACCGGATGATTCACTTCCGAAAACGAACACGTCTCCGATCTGAAAATCGGCATCCCAGACTTCTCGCTTGGCGAATTTGGAAAGATAAAAAATGCGATGGGCCGGCGGCGACCGATCGGGTGGTGGCAATTTGTCTTGTTTTGACATCTCATCACCGAGCTGATCGATGAAGTGTTCCCAATTGTTGGCGTCACCAAGCTGCAGGTGTTGCCAATAATCCATTCCCGCTCGGCGAAGTTTCTTGTCGTCCAATCGGAAACCAGCGGGACGCACAATCCACAATTTTGCCCCCGTTGCGACGCAGGTTCGACCGATGTTACCGGTGTTTTGCGGGATTTCGGGCTGGTAAAGAACCACGTGTGCGAGGGGCGAACACCCTTTCGGGTTGCCAGTGGGTTGCGTCGCGCCCTCTGGACGTGACAAACTGTTGACGGAATCCGGTGTGCTGTTTTTGCACGGTGATACCTTTGATTGCTTTTCTTTCACCGAGATCTCTTCCTGCGGACTGTCGTTACGATTCATGCCGATCCAAGTTACTTGCCCGAATTGCTTAAAACGTTTTCGAGTCAGCGATAAATTTGCTGGGAAATCTGGACCGTGCCCAAGTTGCAAGAAACAGATTAAGGTCCCAGAGGCTTCGGAAGAAGTCGTCATCCACGCGCCCGATGATGGGGCCCCCAAGGATCGTAGCGGCCAGAGCGTTCTGAAACCGCTTGTGCGTCAAGAAACTGACGTCACCAAAAAAGGTTTGATCCTGACCGCTTTGGCGATTCTGGGTGTTTTTGCGGCCGCTATTGTTTTTCGTTTCATGGGTGGTGAAGCGGGAGCTCCGTTGTGGGCACAGATCGTTGGGTTATTGATCCTGGCCCCGCCGCTAGTTTGGGCCGGATACACCTTTGTTTATGATCAAGAACGCGCCCCCTACGTTGGCCGCGAGTTACGAAATCGCGTCCTGATCTGTTCGCTGATTTTTGCGGCGTTGTGGATCATCTACGCGTTCGTCCCCGCGTACGTTCTTGAACTCAGACACGCCAACGAAATGTCTTACGCTTCATTGGGTGTCATCTTTTGTATCATGCTGGGGATTGGAACGTTGGTGTCAGTCGGCACATTCGAATTGGAAGTCGGCAGCGGTTTTGTACACGCAGGTCTATACTTCGTTTCGATCGTATTGTTGGCTTTTGTAAGCGGTGTGACACTGGCCGGAAATGCGAGCGATTTGATTGACCCACTCTTGCGGTGATGCCCCTGTTCTCCGATACGATGTCGTCACACGAATTCAATTGATCGACGCTGCAGAGTTTGCCATGTTGCCAGAAGTTAGATCACTCAACCAAGCTGGTTCTTTGGTCCGCATCCCACCGTCCGACGGAGTACCGCTGTCGCCGCGTGTGCGTCGCATTTTGGACAGCGCCCCGATGCGACGGTTGGCTTCGATCAGTCAACTGGGAATGGTTTCGCTGATCTATCCGGGCGCAACCCACAGCCGATTTGAACATTCTTTGGGCGTTTATCACAACGCGCTGCGGTTGCTTGCTCGCTTTGACGGCGACGAAACCTTTGCTGCGATGGTCGACACCAAAATGGCGGACGCGTTTGTTTTGGCGGCTTTGGTGCATGACATCGGCCATTGGCCATTTTGCCATCCGATCGAAGACATGCGATTGGATGCGATGCCCAAACACGAATCTCGCGTTGCGTTGTGGCTAGCGACCAGCGACATGGCCGACGCCATCGACCAAGATTGGAATTGCGACGCGAACGATGTTACCGAATTGCTGGACCCAAGCAGCGACGAACCAGCCGTCCGCTTTTTGGCAAGCTGCCTAAGTGGGCCGATCGATGTCGACAAACTCGATTACCTACAGCGTGATTCGCTCCACGCCGGAGTCCCCTACGGACGCAATTTCGATGCCGACCGATTGATCAGCAGCATGTGCGTGCAGCCAGCGACCAAGCGGCTGGCCGTCGGCGAAAAGGGACGCACCGCCGCAGAGATGATGGTCTTTGCCCGTTATGTGATGTTCAGCGAAGTCTATTGGCATCATGCCGTCCGTTCGGCAACCGCGATGCTACAACGCGCTGTCTTTCTTTTGCAGCACCGAATCGATTTAGATTGGTCGCTAAAGTTGGACGAAACGCAATGGACCGCGATGCTGCAGCGAACAGCCGAAGGGTCCGTTGCCGAACCCTTGGTCGATGGGCTCTTTGGAGCACGACGAAAGCTCTACAAGCGAGTGGCAGAATTTAATGTCTTGGACAGCACGGCTGATGGTCAAAACGTACACCGCAAATTGGCGCGACGGCCCTACTGGTGGCTAGTCGCCTGTGCACAGAATTTTGCCGAGCAGTTGGCAAAGCGTAGCGGCATGGCAGTTCATGCTGCCGACGTGTTGATTGATGCTCCGCCCGTCAAACTAGAAGTAGACATTAACATTGATATCGTCGCCCGAGATGGCATCATCCGCACGCTGGGAGATGTCTCGCCAGTGGCATCCGCGCTCGCACAGCAACAGTTTGACGATCAAGTCAAACGCGTTAGGGTATTTGTGCGAGATGAATTGAAAGACAAACTGCAAAGCGTGATAAAGAACTCCGACGACTGGACGACCGAATTACTGAAATGCGTCGAAGCGACGGAAAGCGAAATCGCATGAAAAATCCTCCCGAGCACGAACGAACAGTTGGGTCGGTAAACGTAATCGTGTGCGCCGACGCTGAAAGTGCGTCTCAGAAGGCGGCCGAGTTGATTTCCAATGCGGTCCGAAGTCGTCCCAACTTGGTGCTTGGCTTGGCGACCGGTGGAACGCCTGTCGAAATGTATCGCCAGTTGGCCAAAATGCACGAGCAAGACGGCTTGGATTTTTCCGCAGCGAAGTCATTTAACTTGGACGAGTACATCGGGCTGGGGCCAGATCATCCGCAAAGTTACCGTATGTTCATGCAGCAAAAACTGTTTGATCACATCAACATCAAGCACGAAAACACATTTGTTCCCGATGGATTGGCGGACGAACCACAGCAACACGCTACGGAGTTCGAGAGTTTGATCAGCAAGGCTGGCGGAATTGATTTGCAGTTATTGGGGATCGGACAAAACGGACACATTGCGTTCAACGAGCCCGGTTCAACCGCAGACAGCCGAGCTCGGGTGATTGAGCTGACTGCCGCTACGATTCAAAGCAACGCACGCTTTTTTGATTCTGCCGACGAAGTTCCCAAGACAGCGATCACGCTAGGAATCGGGACGATCCTGGAAGCCAAACGGATTTTGCTACTGGCAACCGGTACTTCCAAAGCCACCGCGATTCACCGTGCTTTGACAGGCAAGCCAGACATCAGTCACCCAGCATCGTTGCTACAAAAACACGACGACGTCACCTTTATCGTCGACGAATCCGCCGCAAGCTTGTTGTAGAAAGTGAATTCGCTTTCTTAGTGACTCTCCGCCAAACGGTCGACCATCGATGCGTCCTGCGTGGAGGGACGCATGGGATCGGCGCCCAATGTGCCAATCAACTCTTGTTCGTAGTTGGCTGACTGGGCGTTATCTCGCATTCGCTGGGCGTACTCAAGACGTTGTTGCAAATTCAATGCGTTGGTTGTCTCGGCGTGCGATTGACAGTTCATGTACTCTTGCAAGCGCTGCTCGAACGAATTCCAGTGATCGATATCACGCTGCTTTTTCTCTGCCAATCGTCGACGATACCAATCGCTTTCCAGCAAGGCCTCACGAGTAAACAGGCTGCGGACTTGCGGGTCGTCGATCGACTTGCCGTTGAAATCACCATGAGCCATGATACTCAAAATCGCTTGCAGCGGCGGACAAGCTAATTCGTAGCCGCCGTCTTCAAAGTATGCTGCCGCAACCCGTTGCTGCGCTTCGGTGATTTGCAAAATACCATCGGCATACGAATCGGGATCCTGTAACTCGGGCTGCAAAATTTCGTCGCTGAATACTTTGCTGGGATTGTCAAAGACACGTGACAAGTAGCGGCGCACAAACTTCTTGGTGATTCGATAGCCAAGGCGACTTGCGTGAATCGTCTTGCCGTCCTTGTCAAAGTCCTCGATTTTTTCCAGCATGCCTTCCTTGATCATGTTCGCCGGATTTCGTTCTTCCGGTCCCATGCGACACCAGACTTCTGGGATCAACAAGGAAATATCGTGGCCGACTTTAAACCGAGGCCCAATGTGGCCGGCTGCCGTGCTAAACCCACCAAGCTCCGTCAAGATCATCGATGCGATCAATCCATTCAAATCGATCGACGGCATCAGTGCATTGAAAGGACCTTTGGTCAGGGCACCTTCGCTACCTGCCCCGGTTGTGCTTGGACTCTTGCCGGTCAACGAACAGACATAGTCCATGATCAACTCGGGCAATTCTTGGTAGTGCAGCGGCGAGTAAACCGCTAGCGAACGAATCGAGTTGGTAGGATCGGGTGGATTGTTTCGTCGTCCGCTGAGCACGGCGCCAACGGGAGCGTGAACGGGTGTGTCCGCGTCCAAACAACGTGTCAGTTGCATCCCTCGCATCGCGACGTAGGTCTCGCGTGCGTTCGTCATGTCCGGTCGATCTTGCAAGTAGCGAGGGTTTGTCGTTCGTTTCCCGTTTACGATCCGCGGCTCGGACGCGGCGACGACGTAGCCATCTTGCTTGCCAGCCGCATCGACCAGCAAGCCTTCCATTGGGCCGGTGAACTTATCGAACTCAATCGCGTCATCGACGATTGATCGAGCGTCATCGGTTGATAGCGGCTGAAAATTGCTGATGAAGTTACCCGGTCGCGACAGGTCCCACTCCGTCTGCTTGTCCAATCCACGATGAACAGCGTCGTCTGGCCGTTGGAACAATCGGTACTCGCAGTTTTCGACGAACTTGTAGCTGCCTGCTGGCAAAACTGCCGAACCGACTTCGCTAACGGAATCTGCAGGCACGACGACGCTACAGCTAATGTCGTCCTCGCGTTGTACTTTTGACGCAGCGATGAAATCTTGACGCAGTTTAAACGTCCGCCAATTGGTATCGTCCAATCCAACACGCAGATAGGTACCGACAAGCGGGCGGTTGCCGATCTTTAACTCGTGGCCGGGCGATCCGTTGACGATGTCGACACTGAAATGATCTCGCCAATTTCCTTGCATGCCGGGAACCGTAAATCGCTTGATGATCAACGTCAGACTGTAGACATGCTCGGGGATCTTTGCCAACCACTGATTATAAAAATCGTTGTAGTCAGGCGATGGCGTCAACAGCTTGATCACGCTACCAAGACTGCGGTTTGGATCCAACACCGAACGACTCGCGCGATCGGAGTAGTCGGTTCGTCCAGCAAACTTACCGGACCAGCGATCCTGATAGTTCTTTGCGAAGATCTCATCAAGAAGCGCAAAATCCTTTTCTTGGTCGCCAACAAAGATCGGACCATACAGCATGTAGTCGTCCAGGCTTTTGCTGATTTCGCTCTTTCCACCACCGCTAACTGTACAAGGTTTGTGGCAAAAGACACCTTCGCCAACCGTTCCAACCAATCGCCATGACGGCGCGGCGGGGTGCTTTTCCAGACGGATCTTGTAGCCGCTTGGTGCGATGTAAATGTTCTTTGGCGAAAGCGGGATTTGTTGAGGGTTGCCTTCGAACTCCCATTTAATACATCGTTCGGCCAGCGTCGCGCGAGAATCCTCGGGGATGTAGATCACAGTCGGATCGCTGCGATCGATTCCGTAACCGCCGGGCTGGACGTCAACGAATTCTCCGTAGTCCCGTGCAATATCCGCGAACGTGCGACCGTTGTAACGACGACTATCCACTTGGAAATCTTCTCCCAGTGAATAAGACGCAAACGCCAAAGCTCCACCGGCATGCTCTTCTTCGGTGTTGCCCATCAAGTTCGTCGCGTAGCTGATTTGCGTTTTGACTTCCTTTTTGCAGTAACCGTAATAGTTGTCCGCGATCAGGGTCACCATCACGCCAGCGGAATCACGACAAGACATTTTGAACGCACTGCCATCGTTGTAGCATTCTGATTCGTCTTTCCAGCACATCGAATCACGTCGTTGTCGTTCGGATGCATTGTCCCAATGTGGCAGCCCAAGATCTTTCTTTTTCAGTTTCGTCAAATGCGGAGCCAAGATAACCGCGCCGGTGTGACCGCTCCATTTATGAACGTCCAAACCGGCGTCGTTTTCGGCGATCATCGGATCGCCCGCGTTGCCGAAAATCGATTCAACAAAATCCAGGTTTGAAACCAGCGAACCCGGAGCATAGAAACGTGTTTCAAGTGATTTTGCGTCGCAATAACCGCGCACTGCGGGACAAACAATCGGCCGCAGCAACAGCGAAACCCAGGTGTGCGACGGTTCTTTGGAATCAGACGTGTAGGGCAATAGCGTCATATCATCTGGCGGAACCATCGCCGCGCGAAACAAATGCACGAATGTTTCTTTGGGGACGATTCGCTTGTCGCCCGGGATTGGCAAGCCACCAGTGACAACGTGAAATGTTCCGGCTGTTGTTCGTCGGTCGGCACGCGGATTATTCAAAACGCCATTGGCACAGCGATAGGATTCGACCAAGTCGTTTTTGAAATGGTGTCCTTGTACCGGCAAGCTCAGTTCGCGCGCCATGCCGTGCCGGTCAAGCGTCAGTGAACGACATGGCAGACGCAATGGACTGTCGCCGATTTCACCGTTGAAGTATTCGTTCAAGAATGATTCGATCCGTGAATCCACCGGGGCGCGGTGCTCCGAGAGCAGCCGGTTTTTTTCACGCAAGTTTTCCAAGATGCTTGCCGAAAAGGCTGCCATCGTATCACCCGCAAGATCCTCGTCCGGTGGCACCAAGCCAGCGGAAGCCAATTGCAGTGCAATGTAAGTGCGCAAATTGGCACGCTCGGTAGGATCGTTGGCCAGTTCTTTGTTCCAGCCAAGGGAGCGTTGCAGAAGAGACTTTTCGCGAATCAGCGACATGGTTTGTTCCGTTGCTTTAAGTGATTTCTGAAGCAACAAGATAGCAAGTTCAAGCAAAACACAGGGCAACCCTCAGCGCAACGCCGATTGCTGTTGGCCTTGCTACCACTAGGTGCCGTTTGCGGCAGAAAGCCACCTGCTTTTTTGACGTTGCATTATCAATGCAATCAAACCCGCCCAGCCTAAGTCGCTTTCTTGGCAGCTTTCAACTGATCGTGTTCAGGCATCTTTTTGTAGAACGGATCCAGCGGATAGCAGCCGCTGATGATCCCGTTGCGCGGCGCGGTCGTGCAATCACTGAATGTCCGGCAAACTTTCTTGCGCGCCATCACAGTTCCTGCTAACACATCGGCTGGCAAATCCGGATAAGACAGCACCATTCGCCCAAGGCCGACCGAATCGACCATGCCAGTTCGCACAACGCCTTGCGCAACACCGGGTAACCAGTCTTGCAAATACGTGTATCCCGAACCAACAAATAACAACTCTGGGTGTTTGCGTTTCAATTCTGCCGTGGCTTGAATCTGCCGCACGACTCCCACCAACGGATCTTCGGGCGGCTGGTAACCGTCGCTGGGTGGAAAATACGCGGGCCGTTGAATGTGCGGGTTGTAATACGGACTGCCAGCGGTCGTGCAGACCAAATGAATGCCCAGTTCTTTCAACAACTCCATGAACTTAGACGGCTCGGCAAGGTCGATACCGCTGCCGCTGCCGTCGCCGCCAAACGCCAGCCGAGGATCAGCAAGCGGGTCGGGCACACCGATACGATCATCACCAGGTTGATATGGCAAAAAATCAAAGATGCTGATTCGCACGCCGAATTTCAGCGAGGGTGCTGCCGATTTGACCCCCGCCACAATGTCTCGCAAAAACCGAGTTCGATTTTCAAAGCTACCGCCGAATTTGCCCGCCCGATCAAACCCACTCAGCAACTCGTGTCCCAAGTAACCGTGACAATGCTTGATGTCGATGAATGTAAAACCAGCTTTCTCGGCTCGCACAGCCGCAGCGACAAAATCATCAACCAATACAGACAACTCGTCATCGCTCAACAACGTCCCATCGTCACTGATCCCCAGCTTGTTATCCAGCGCTGAATTTCGCTGCGCCGTTCGCGGTTCAGCCAACGTCTTTTGGTTCGGGCGGGCGAAACGGCCGGAGTGAGTCAATTGCAAGCCGACAACCAAGTCGCTTGTATCGCCGAATCGGTCAGCGTGCTTGTCGATCAAATCCGTGCGAAGCGACTCGATCGCCGACAACGTACTGTCGTTAATCATGACTTGATTCGGGTTGGCTCGCCCGTCGGGTCGAACCGCAACCGCTTCGCCCCCCCAAATCAACTTCGCTCCGCTGATTCCGAAATGGTGCCACCGACGTCTAGTCAAATCTGACGGCAAACCGTCGGTACTCGCGTCCCAGCCTTCCATCGGCAAAATACAAAATCGGTTTCCGATGTGCATTTCGTCGACGTCGATCGATTGCCCCAAAACACAATCGTTGCCTGACTGGACGTCGTCATCGCAGGGCAACTGAAGATCTAATTCCGCCAAGCGGCGCAAAAAATCGTCGTGTGTCTTCAAACTCGCAATTCTTGGATAAGCCATTTTGTCTACGCCGCCAACCGTTTCTCGAGGTCCGCCAATATGTTTTCTAAAACAGGAAGGTCCGATTCGGGACGCTCCGGTGAACCCGGGAAAGTTCGATTGGTCGCAATCTGATTACGCAGATGCAAAAACATCGCTGCGGAATGTTTGTATGCCGGAACAGAAGGCCGAAAGGTATAGGTTCCCAGATACTGCAGCAGATCGTTTAGTTCAAAAAACTCCGGGTCGCCCGATTCCCACATCGCATCGCGCCTAGCAAACGCGTCGGGCGCAAAAGTACTCAGCCCCAGCAGATAGTCACTGCCGTACATCACCATGTCGATCGCCAAATCGTTTCCAGTGCATACCCGAAAGTCCGGGCGCTGGCGATTACGCAAATCCAATCGCTGCCACTCCAACATTCGATTCAATGATGAATGTTTGGCTCCGATGCAATTCTTGATGTCCATCAACTGCGAATAGACATCCAAAGAATAGATGCTGCCAAATGGTGCAAAAATTTTGGCAAGTTCAAATGCGTAAAACGAATCGCACGCCCCTGACAGACTTTGGTATGCCTGGACGATCTGGTCATCGGAGCCTTCGATCAATCCGTATGACTGAAAGATCACGGGGATGCCGCTGAACTGCTGGATTTGGTCTATGCGAGTTCGATAGAGATCCGCATTAAATTTTGTCCCCGGTTCATCTTTGACAAACGCACCGGATACGAATTTGCGGCCGCTCGCCAGCGACTGCGTTCGCCGCAATACCTCTTCGCGGGTTGCATCGTCAATCAAGTGCCCGTAGCCGGTGTCCATGTTGACCGCGGGCGACAAACCCGCGTCCAGTGTCCGCGCGACGTGGCCGTCAAAGCTCTCCCAGTCAACCGAGTCATCGGCAAGCAGCGGCAACAAGATCGCAGAAATGCCATGGATCTTGCGGCGTGGCGTTATCAAAGAAATGGGATCGATTGGCTGCATAGGACAAAGACCATTTGCGAAACGGGCAAATTCAACGTCAAACAAACACTTTAGTGCAATTGCATCTATGATGCATTGGATATCGGGCACTGGATAAATTTGCAATTCGGGCAAACATACGGCTTCATGAATCAAACCAAGCGACACGATCTGACCGACAGGGCGCTGCCAGAGCGATTGCCTCAGTGGGGCGTACTGGCATTGGAGAGCCATCACTCTGCCGAGTTTACGATGGAATGGCGGACTCATGATTTTTTGAAAATCGTGTTCGCCTTGCGCGGCGAAGGCGTTTTTCATTTCGAGAAAAGTTCGCAGCCGTTCGCTGCTGGCGATGTCATCGTCGTTCCGCCTGGGACCGCCAACCGAATCGAAGATGACCCTGCATCTGCGTCCAGCTTGTACGTCTGCTGCATGGCAACATCATTGCTGGAATTCGATCCAAGCCTCCTGGGTCGTTTCCAGATTCAGTGCATCCAAGGAGGCGGGCATTTCACGAATCGAGTTGCGTCGTTGATGCGTCGGATGGTCCACGTCCAGGAACAGGGTCAGGATCTGAGTCAGAGGAAACCGCACAGCGAAGCAATCCATCACGCGTCGCGCAACATCGCGATGGTGATCGAGGCCATGAACTTGGTGCAACTAGTCGTGCAACACAATTCGCGCGAGCGAACAACAGAATCCGGCGCAGGTGGGCAATCAGACGCATCGCGTCATCGTAGTGAGATTGCCAGATACGTCGCCTCGTTGGAAACAGAATTCTTTGAAGCGACGACGATTGATGCAGCCGCAGCAAGTCTTGGCATACCGCGACGCACGTTTACGAAACTGTTCGCTGAACAAACCGGAAAAACTTGGCTGCAATATGTGCGCTCCATTTCGATCAAGCACGCGGGGCGACGACTGCGAGAAACGGACACGCCTGTTACTTCCGTTGCATTCGAATGCGGTTTCAACGATTTGTCGACTTTCTATCGCCAATTCAAATCGCAGACCGGAATGTCTCCCGCAGCCTACCGGTCACAACAAAGTGACCGTTTGAAGATATGACTGGGCGTGAGCCTTGGTTACGCGTATTGCAACCGAGGATCGTCTAAGCCCAGACGTTTCATCTTTTTGTAGAGCGTTGTGCGATTGATATCCAGCAGTTCTGCTGTCGCCGCACGGTTCCAATTATTGGCTCTTAATGCCTGGAGAATGATTTGACGTTCGGGAGCTTCCATGGCTTCCTTGAGCGTCTTGCCTGCGACATCACCAATGCTCAGTCCCACGCCGGTTGCGTGACTGCTTGATGGAGAACCGAATTCACCGTCGCTTCGACCAGTCAATTCAGGCGGCAAGTCTTCGATCGTCAATTGAGGTCCACGCGACAACAAGACCGCTCGCTCGATCACGTTTTCCAACTGACGAACATTTCCAGGCCAACCATAGCCTTGCAAAGCTTGCATCGCTTCTTGATCAAAACAATCTACTTCGCGACCGCATGTTTGTGACACTTCGCGCAGGAAGTGATCGACCAACAAGGGAATATCACCAGCACGCTCACGCAACGATGGCAATACAATGTTGACGACATTGACTCGGTAATACAAATCTTGTCGAAATGATCCATCGGCGACTGATTTTGCTAGATCGTCGTTGGTGGCCAAGATGACTCGGGCATCAACACTGTGAGTCACGGTGCCGCCAAGTTGCTCGAATTGGAATTCTTGCAACACACGCAGCAATTTAACTTGCATCGCTTGAGTCGCCGTTCCGATCTCGTCCAAAAACAGTGTTCCGCCGTCGGCCAACTGAAACTTTCCGACTTTGTCAGTGTTCGCACCTGTGTAGGCGCCAGCAACGTGACCGAACAATTCGCTTTCCAGCAATGTATCTGGTAGCGCACCACAAGCGACTTCGACGAACGCGTTGCTGCGTCTTTTGCTGCGGTTGTGAATCGCACGAGCAATCATGCTCTTTCCGGTTCCGTTCTCTCCGGTGATCAAGATCGATGCGCGAGCGTCCGCAACACTGTCGATCATGTCAAAGATTTTCAGCATCCGGTAGTCGTGGCTCAGAATGTTCTCTAGGCCGCTACGTTTGTCTAACTGTTGACGCAGGTTTTCGTTTTCAAGCGCGATGTCACGCTGTGAAACGGCACGCTCGATCGCCAAACTCAATTCCGCGTCGATCAACGGCTTGGTCAACAGATCAAAAGCGCCCGCGCGAACCGCTTCGACTGCCGTGTCCGGAGTGGCGTAACCAGTCATCACCAATATGGATGTTTCTGGATTGCGCTTCTTGGCATAGCTAATCAGCTCGAAGCCGTCTTCATTGCCAAGTCGTAAGTCCGTGATCATCAGATCGTACTGGCGACGCCCCAGCTGAGCTTTGGCAGACGCGATGTCTTCGGCTGTCTCCACTTCATGTGAAAGTTCACGAAGCCACATCGCCATGGATTCGGCTAAATGGCGATCGTCGTCAACCAAAAGTATGGAGGCACAGGAAGTCATGGAAACACCCAAATGGCGTGTAAGTTCACATCTCAAATCACGGATCTCAGACCGTTCGCCATAACAAACCCCCCAAACATGGGTGATTTTAGAGGCGATTCCGCAGACCGGTCAGAAATATTTAGGTCACCATTAGGGTTCGGTCAAAACGACCTTTGGCGAATATTCGCCATGCCTGAGCGTGAATATATGTGCATCCCCCCGCAAGAGCGGGTGGCTTTTCCCCGTGGAATGCGAAATTTGTGCAAATGATGGAGCTTGAAGGGCCGATAACGGTTGGCGTATATTCGCCAATTCTCGAAAGATAAATGAATTTCTTGATTTGAAGGCGTAATTGATGCTAAGCAATGGCTGTGAAAATTCTAATAATTGACGACCAGGAAGTCGCTCGCGAGGGGCTGGCAACCCTTCTAAAGGGCCCCCTTATCAGCCATGCGATAACCTCCCCTGGGGGTGACGTCATTGCGACGATTGATGACGAGCAAATTGATGTGGTGCTGCTGGATGTCAGAATGCCCCAGCAGGATGGCTTGGCGACTTTGGAGAAAATTCGCGCAGCGAAACCGGATCTGCCTGTCGTGATGATCAGCGCCCACGACAATCCAACGTATATCGCTCGCGCCGTCGCACTGGGCGCCAATGACTACCTGCTTAAAAGCGACGGTCAGTCGCGAATGACTCAAGCACTAACCGATGCAACTGAAGGCAATTCGCTTCCCGAAGAAAGCAACTTGCGTCGCATCCGCCAGTTGATGCATCGCAATGCACCAACAGCCAATGTCCGTGATCAATTAAACCTGACCCCGCGCGAAATCCAAGTGCTGCGTCACATCGGACTGGGGCTGAGCAACAAAGAGATTGCAAGTTCTTTGGGAATCAGCGTCGAGACGGTCAAAGAGCACGTTCAGAATATCCTTCGCAAAGTCGGTGCAAACGATCGCACCGACGCCGCCGTGCGTGCCGTCAGAATGGGACTCGTTGACTGAGCCCACAAGCTATTGAAGACACAGGCGGATTGAAGCCCCAAAAAACCAGCTCCGCCTACGCACTCAGTACGTCTGTGCCGACCCAAGGCTGCAGGACTTTGGGGATTGCGATACTGCCGTCTGCCTTTTGGTGGTTTTCTAAGATCGCGATCATGGCGCGGCCTGTTGCGACGGCCGTTCCGTTCAACGTGTGAACGAATTGTGTTCCTTTTTTGCCAGCCGTCTTGAACCGAACGTTCAATCGACGCGCTTGGTAGTCAGTGCAGTTGCTGGTGCTGGTCACTTCGCCCCACTCGCCGCCATCGCCACGACCAGGCATCCAAGCCTCCAAGTCATACTTGCGATATGCTGGTCCGCCAAGATCGCCACTGGCTGTATCAATCACTCGGTAGGGCACTTCAAGTGAATCGAAAATCTCGCACTCAAGACCACGCAATTCTTCGTGGATTGCGTCGCTTTGCTCTGGCGCTGTGAATGCGAACATTTCCACTTTGGTGAATTGGTGCACGCGATACAACCCTTTGGACGCACGACCGGCAGCACCCGCTTCGGTACGGAAACAGTGGCTTAATCCGCACAATCTCATTGGCAACTGTTCGGAATCCATCGTTTGCCCCGACATCATTCCGCCCAAAGTGATCTCTGCGGTTCCCACCAAATTCAGTTCGGTATTTTCGATGCTATAGATCTGTGTTTCCGGTCCACGCGGAGTAAACCCGATGCCTTCCAAAATATTGGTGAGAGCCAAGTCCGGTGTGGTGATCGGAGTGAATCCACGGTCGCTCAAAAAGCTGATCGCGTATTGCTGAAGCGCAAGATCAATTCGCACAGCCGCATTTCGCAAATAGTAAAACCCAGCACCCGAAACGCGAGCGCCCGCTTCAAAGTCCAACAAGTCGTGTTTTTCGCCCAGTTCAAGGTGATCGAGTGGTTTGAAATCAAACTCGGGCTTGGGCGTTTTACCGAATGACAATTCCTTGTAGCCGTCTTCGCCACCGGTGGGCACATCGGCGTGCGTCATGTTGGGAATCGCAGCCTGAAGCGTTTTTATTTCAGCATCCAATTCATCGTGCGCTTTTTGCGCAACGTCTTTTTGTGCCCGCAGTTGCTTGCCCTGCTCGATCAACGCTTTTCGCTCAGCATCGTCCTTGGCGGGTCCCACTTTGCTGCTTGTTTCGTTTGCTTGGCGATTCAGCTCTTGGGCTTCTTGAGATTTTGCCAGCCGCTGCGTTTCCAATTCGACAATGCGATCGACATCACACTCGACGCCACGCTTTTTGCAGTTTTCGCGAACCAAGTCGATGTTTTGAATGATAAATTTTCGGTCGAGCATATCTGGTATTGCGTGAGGCGTTAATCGAATCGGAAGAGGTAGTAGTGAGAATTATCTACTTACCTGACCAAAAGCGAAACCCAAGTGTTCGGGCTTTTTACCCTGCTCGATACCGCACCCTTAGCGGTACGTTGAATCTATTTCTTCTTCGAATTATCCAGATTTTGTTCGATCAATTCGTCGCTGGGCGATGGTGATGGACACCCGTTTTGCGGAACATCGACGTTGGCCGTCCACAAGATCGCGTTGAGCACGACTTTACGAAAATTGTCGTCTTGCCAACTATCGTGATTATGCGCCCCAGTGAATCCGAATCCTCGTCCACCTTCGGGACGCTCGTAGGCCCACGCGACGTGTTGCTTCTGTCCCGATTCAACCGCTTTTCGCACCGCTGGGTTGCCGCTGCGTGCACCGTCCTTGCGTTTCAACGTATCCAATGGTGGCAAATCGGACAGGATCGGCGTCACACCTTTCATCTCGTCGACAAAACGCATGTGATAATACCATTCGTCATTGACACTGAACGGTTCAACGCCGTTGCAGATCGGGTGCTTTGGAAAATCACTGAACTTGGGGGTCCAATGCGGATTGACGGACCAATCCAGATCACAAAACCCGCCCATCCATTGCAAAAACATTTCACCCGGCTTTCCCTTTTCCGCTTCGGTGGCCCAATGGATCATCACCACGCCGGTACCCTTTTTCATCAACGCATCAAACTCATCTAGATTCGGTTTCAATACGTGACCACGGTGTCCCGTGCAAAAAATCACAACGGTCGCAGCGTTATCTAAAATCGATTTGTCTTTTGGGTACCCGTAGTGCGGAACCAGTTTTGCATCAACATTTAAACCAGATTCGTTCAGCGCGTTGACCAAAATCATGTTGCCCGCCCGATGCTCGTGTTTCATACGACCATGGCTGGGCGATCCAGAGATAAACACAATCTTGGCTTTCTCATCCGCCTGAACTGGCCCAGCCATCAGGATTGCAAAAATCAAAGTGGCGTATCGTTTCATGTTCATGGCTCATTGAGGGATCTTTGACTGTTACAGGCCGCATAGCGCAAGCCTCGTTAGCGCTCGGCCAACAACTGATCGATCATGCCCGTGCTATCGGCAAAACGGTCAATTTCCAAGCCCATCATCCGTGCTTGAGTCAACCATAGATTCGCAAGCGGTGTGCCTTCGGGCATGTTGATGTGCTGCCCACCAATGACGTTTTTACCTCCGCCCGCGACGACGATCGGCAAGTCATTGTATTGGTGCGTGGAACCGTCTCCCAATCCCGAACCGTACGTGAACAACGTGTTGTCCAAGAGCGATGTCCCATTGGGCTCTTCGATGCGACTCATTTTGTCGACCAAATACACAAACTGCTGCATGTGGAACAAATCAACCTTCAGCAGATCGTCGATCATCTTGGTTTGATTGTGTGACATCTGGTGGTGGCTGCGTGGTTTGTCAAACAGTCCTTCAAATTTGTAGGGAGTGTCCCATCGCTCGGGGCCAACCATAAAAGTTGCCACGTTGGTTAAACCTACTTGTAACGCGACGACCATCAGATCACCCATCAATCGAATGTACTCTCCACGTGGCAAGTAAGCTTCGGGCGGTTCATCAAAGCTAACCTTGGCGAGCGCGGATCGCATTTTCTCCAACCGGTTCATCTGCGTTTCGATCGTGCGAATCGAATCAAAGTACTCAGCGAACTTTTGCTTGTCCGCGTAACCCAAGTCGCGTTTCAAATCCGCCGCATCTTCTAAGACCAAGTCGGTGATATCACGATACAAGTCGACTTCGTGCGTCGAAAACAACCGGTCGTACATTTTGCGTGGGTCTCGGATCGATGGCGCAAGGTGCCCCGTTCCATACCACGAAATATTGTCAAAGTAGATCGATTCTTTGTTGTCTTTGTGGCTATTACAACTGAACTCAAGGGTCGAAAACGGAGTTTGTGTGCCAATCTTATCGGCAACCAAATGATCCAATGTACGATCGAGCGGCCAAGCGGTGCCTTTGATCGTGTAAGGCGGCGCGCTACTTAAGAAACATGACGCGCACTGGGCGTGGACATCGGTTCCTTGCTGAAACGTCCTGTCCATTCCCGTGATCAAGTTCACTTTGTCCTTGAACGGCTCAAGTGGCTTCATCGTCGGCGTCAGTTCATCCAGTTTCTTGACGCTGTAGTGAGGGTTCTGTTTTCCAAGCGATTTCATCACGTTCCCAAGGTTACCCTTGGGGATGATGTCGTCGGCTTCGCCTGGAAAAAAACCACGCCGCACGACGCCAATCGGCACATAGTAGTGCGCCATTCGCTGCGCGACTTTTTGTTCACTGGCCGCAGACGCAACGCTTTGCAACCAAGGCAGCGCGAGTGCCGTGCCGCCGATTCCGCGCAAGAACTTTCGTCGTGTTGATCTAGTCATTTTGCTTCACTTTATCGGCGCCCGAACCTGCGTCCGTTTTGACGCGAAATGGTTCGCTAAGGATCACTTGTTTGATAATCGTCTTCATTTTGTAATCGTCACTTGCGGTTGCAGCAGCGATTTTTTCCAAAGCCATTTGGTCCGCCGGACCAAGTTCGCGAGCCAACGAAAATGACAGCAGGTGACCAGCGAATCCTCTTGTGAAACGATCCTTCTCTTTCAAGATCGCGTTTTTGAACTCGATGACATCCCCAAACTCGTGCTCTCGAAACAGCGTACCGGACATGTCGATTTCACGGTCGTTATCATATTTTTCTCGCCAGACTCCGATTGGGTCAAAGTTCTCCAGGGCAAATCCCAGTGGATCAATTTGTTCGTGGCATCCTTTGCAATCGCTGCGTTCGCGGTGCATCGCCAAACGTTCTCGCAGTGTCAATTGTTCTTCGTCTTCAGGCGGTTTTTCGTCCAACTCCGGCACATCCGCCGGCGGCGGTTCGGGTGGGTTGTTAAAGATGACACCCGCGAGCCAAGCTCCGCGCGTGATCGGTTGCGTTCGCGTGGGTCCCGACGTCATGGTCATCACCGCGGCATTGGTAATCACGCCACCAACGCGACGGTCGGTCACGTCGATTCGACTGAAATTCAATACGCCCACATTTCCACCTTTGACCGCCACCTCTGTGTTGCCAAGACTCCCGTAGGCTTTCTCCAACAGCGCGGAACGATAGGTAAAATCCGAATCGATCAACTGAGTGATCGACAGGTCTTCAATCAACACGGTCTCGAACAGCAGCAACGGTTCGATCATCATGTGCATGCTATTGAGATACTTTGAAAAGAAGAAACTCGGGTACTTTTCACGATCGGGAATCGACGAAACCAGTCGATCCAGTTGCAACCATTGTGATGGAAAAGAATCGCAAAAACGTTTCAGCTTGCGATCACTCAGCAGTCGGTCGATTTGAGCATTCAACACTTCGGGTTTGTGCAGCAAATTTTTGGCTGCCAAATCAAGCAGTTCATCATCAGGGATGCTGCCCCAAAGAAAAAACGACAGACGTGCCCCAAGTTCAAAATCATCAATGGTGCTCTGCTTTTGCATGTCACCTTTGTCTGGAGATTTGTTTTCCAAAAATCTGTCGTGCAAGTACAAAAAATTGGGCGAAGCAATCGTTGCCGCCGCAACCGATTTCATCGCTACAGTAAAGTCGACTTGCTGGTCCAATTGATTGGAGACATAGCCTGCATATCGATTTAGCAATTTTGCTGTGGGAGGCCGACGAAACGCACGGCGCAGAAACACCGCCAAGCGTTCCCGAGCCACTTCTTTGATATCCACATCGCCGTTGGGCCTGGCAAAGAAAGAATTCCAGATGCCAACATTCCTGGGGGTAAAATCGCGACTATTGGTAACACTTTGGCTCAACTTTAAAAAAGACTCCATCAATAGCGGCGACAGGGAAAGGTGGTCGCCACGGTTGTCGAATCCATGCTCGGCTCGCAGGTCTTGTGGAAATGCGGCAACGCCAAGCAACCGTTTTTCGATCAGTTGCGATTTACCCAATGGTCGATTGCCGACCTTGACCAAGCCCGACATCTTTCCTGATGCCGGTTGAAAATAGTTTCCGTGTTCGCGCAACATCCGCTCGGGCAGAGTCAGCACGTTGCATTTCAAGTCAAACAAGTCTTGAACGGCATTGTTGTACTGAAATCGATTCATCCGCCGAATCGGTGCGCGAACGAACGAGTGTTGTTTCTTGCCAACCGAAGTGTGCAAAATGGTTTTCAATTCGGCAACGACTTTTTTGCGCAGCTCAGAGGGCAATTCCGGCTCGTCTTCGGGAGGCATCTCCTGCAAATCTAAAACGTCGATCAAACTGCTAACCAGTTCCAAATTGTCGGCAAGCTTGTTGCCATTTAAAGCCACAAGGTCGACGTCCCCTTCGATTTCGTCCTGCTCACCATGGCACTTGATGCAGTGTTTTTTCAGCATCGGTTGAATTGTCTTGGCGAACACGTTTTCTGTCGCAAAGCAAAGTGATGGTGCAACGAAGCACTCGCAGGCCAACGTCACAATCATGACTGACAGAACATGAGCGAGAGAAACTGCATTTCGCGATCGATTTGTAGCGAGTCGCATCAATATGATCTTGAACCCAAGCAGAGAGAGGGTGAATGGCAGGAAGCTGAGGTGGGAACACCATTCTAACCCAAAAAATCTGCTCTGTCTCGCGAACTAGATGGCTTCACCGAGTGTCGTTGTTGGCATGCTATTTCAAAGAACACTCATTTTTCGAACAACCCTTGGGAGAGCCTATGGCCAAAACCACTGAAGTACTTTCTGTCGATGGGACCGTGACCGTATCGCACGCAAACGCTCGATTTGACGTCCAACTGGAAACCGGTAGCCCGATCAAAGCGTACTTGTCAGGCAAACTGCGGCGATTCAACATCCGCGTCGTTCCTGGTGACCGCGTCCGCGTTGAACTGTCACCCTACGATCTTTCTCAAGGTCGGATCGTGTATCGAGAACGTTAGCCCTCTTTCGATGTGAGCCAATTTAGTCGAAACTCGTTCGAATGTCAGAACAAAGATCGACACAACAATCGTTACACCGCCATCATTGGCAGCTCAATCCCGACATCATCTTTTTGAATCACGGTTCTTTCGGCGCTACGCCTACCGTCGTGTTGGAGCAGCAGCAACATTTTCGGGCGGCTTTGGAATCGGAGCCAATTCAGTTTTTGGCGCCCGAACGTAAGCTGGAACCAAAGTTGGATCGTGTTCGTGAAATCGTCGCGACGCAGGTTCATTGTGATTCACAAGATTTGGCGTTTGTGCGCAACGTAACCGACGGCGTGAATGCAGTCTTGCGCTCATTCCCATTTGAATCGGGCGATGAGATTGTCATCACCAACTTGGGCTACAACGCTTGCAACAACGCGGCGCGATTCGCGGCCGACAAGAGCAACGCCGTTGTACGCGAAGCCGTCTTGCCGTTTCCGATTCAAGATCCCGCCGAAATCGTCACGGCCATCGAAGCTAAGTTTACCGATCGAACACGGTTGTTGTTGGTGGATCATGTTACCAGTGCGACCGGGTTGGTTTTGCCAATCAAAGAAATCGTCCACCGCGCAAAAGAGCGCGGCATTCGTGTACTGGTCGACGGAGCTCATGCGCTGGGCATGGTCGATATCGATCTGGAATCGATCGGCGCGGACTACTACACCGCGAATCACCACAAGTGGCTTTGTGGACCAAAAACGTCAGGCATGTTGTGGGTGAAACGTGATCTGCAACACGAAGTTCGACCAACGGTCATCAGTCACGGCGCGAATCGCAGTCGTCCCAATCGCTCTCGTTTCCTTGCAGAGTTTGATTGGATGGGGACGTTCGACCCAACGCCAATTTTGGCCTTGGAATCATCCATCCATTTATTAAGCAACTTGGTACCCGGTGGTTTCGACGGACTGAAAAACGCGAATCGGCAGTTGGCGCTTCAGGCACGAGAGTTGTTGACCGGCGTGCTGGGAATCGATCCACCCGCTCCCGCTGAAATGATCGGCAGCCTGGTTACGCTACCACTGCCCACGTTGGACTCCGCCGAAGATCCGCTGAAAATGGCGTTGATCGAAAAGCACGGTATCGAAGTACCCATTTTTGGCGGACCCGAATCGGCGCCACGTTTGCTACGCACTTCGTCTCATGCCTACAACCACATCGGCGACTACCAACGGCTGGCGGAAGTTCTATCGGCTCAGCTTTAGACCTGTCGCATTTAGACCGTCGCATTTAGACCGTCGCATTTAGACCGTCGCAAGGCCCGCTACTTTTTGGACAATGCCGTGGCCAGCCAGCCGCCTTTTTGGCGTTTGTTGATCTTTCGCAATTCCACAACGGCTCGTTGGCGACTGATACGTTGGGCGGCTAGATCTTTGTAAATTCGGTCGGCCGTGTCTCGCCGGCGGACCGAGTCACCAAGGTCTGCGAACTGCTCCGAAGTCTGCAACATCCACTTGTTCCACTTAGCCAAACTGGCGGCGCGGCTGGCCGCCGTAGAAGTCTCTTTTGGCTGTGCGTTTTGGCCGTCGGGCTGTACGTCATTCGCTGAGTCAGCGCCTGTTTCACCGTTTGAGTCACTATCAGAAAGATCACTGGGGGCGTCGTCGCAGGCTACTTTCCAACGTGTTTCCAATTGGGAAACTTGTGCTTGCAAGTCGGGTCTTCGCAGCACATTGCTTACTCTTGCTTCGCGAATGACTTCGCCCACTCGCTGTTGGCATAATTGACCGATGGCCGGCATCGCCATCAGCGATTGCAAACCCCGTTCGGCAACTTTGGGCTTGGAGCTCAACGCGGCTTCGCAGGCTTCATAACAAAAATCCCAAGCTTGGAATCGATAGACAAAATCGAGCCCCGTTCCTTTGATGTTTTGCAAACCAATCGTACGGTTTAAAAAACCCGGAGGTGTTTCGTTGACAACGGTGCGCACGACGTCTTCGCCCGTCGCATCAAAATTTTCGACGACCACCAACTTTTGCATATACCAGCCACGCAGCATCGCGATGTACTGCTCTTCGATCTTTTCGGCTTCGCTGGCCGGTGCGTTGTTGATCTTTTCAAGTATTTGATGATAGTCGTTGAATCCTGCCACGGCTTGGCTGTGATGCTTGAAGATGGATTCAATCATCTCGGGGGCAAACTTCATTTTTTGTAGCTGTTGCCGCAGTTGATCGGGGTTTTCCCAATCAGAAATCAAGGCGTCAATCGATTGCGCTGGCAAATCCAACGACTCGAAGGCCGCCGTTACCATCACGCTCAGTTTTGATCGCACATGTTGTTCTTCGATTGGTTGACGATAGCTCCAAGCTGCCTTTTGCAACGTTTCCAGTGCGAACTCTTTTTCGTACGGTTGCCCTTGGTCTCTTAACGAGATCGTGCTGGCCTTTTCCGCCCAAGCGTCATCGATAAACGATCGCAAGCCGTTCAAATTGCTGCCGATCAAAAAGAAGCGATCTGCATTCATGTCTTCGACAATGATTTTGGCGAACACTTTTGAACGCGGCACACGGTCAGCTCGATTGTTGACGACACCACTAACCCAAGTCGTCGGCTCCGTCCAAGGATCTTGTGTATCAAAGCCAAGACGTTTCAAGTTTCCCATGCACCCGAAACGTTCGTTGGCAGACATTCCGTTGGTGAATTCGATCTTGCGAGTACGAACCGTGCTAACGGGGTGCGTTTTCAAAACGCCCAAGTCGGGAACCAAGTAGTCGCCCATCGCTTTGAGAGAAAAATCGTATTCGACGCCCAATTGTTCACCCATCGCAGCAACCAACGCCACATTGTCCGGGTGCTCCTTGTACGGAAATCGATCAAGCACATCGTCGGTGACCAATCCGGATTCCAACCAGCCGATTCCGTGTAACGTCGTGCCTGCCTTGCGGCAACTTTCCGTTACGTACGGTCGCATCTGTTGTTCGGTGGTCAACAGGTAGGACTTGATCGGAACAAAACCGGAAATCGTCGTGGCGACATCGTGACCGGCCGGCCCTTGTACGTCTTCGTGGTCCGGATACGTATTGGTGATTGTCCCCAGGTCGTCACAAGTCCATTGTCGCTGCAAAACGTCGACATACGACGGCGTCAGGGCCATGCACTCCCACAGAAAAACCGACGGGTTCATGTGCGAGGCCATCATAATCAGGTTGTGCTGTTCCCAAATCGTGGCTTTGTCGAAAGGGCGAAACAACGGAATCTCTAGCGGTTCCCCATTGGGATCGGCATGAATGAACATCGCTTCACAACCTGTGGTCTTGGACACCAGGCCATGTCCCATTCCGCCAATCAATGCCGCCTTTAAACGCTCGGTTCCCGACTTGCCTCTCGTGCCCCATCCCCCAATCGAAAGAGGTATGTTTCGACGAGCCTTGCGAAACGAGTAGTTGGCGTAAAAGTGTTTAGCAAACACGATCGCGGTTAGCACAACGGCAAACACAACCAACTCTTCAATTGAATTTTCGTACGCTGATTCAAAGTATTCAGCAAACCGTGTGAAGTAGTTTTTCACCGGTTCCACCAGATTCAGCGCCAGCACGGGGGCTGCACAAAGTGTTGAAGTGAAGAAACGTGAAACGGTGTTGTCGTCTTGCTCTGCATTTTCCCCATTGGTTTCGCTGTTGGTTTCATCGATCTGCGAATCAACGTCGTCATACTCATCGAATTCGATTTGGAACCCAAGCCCTCGCATTTCATTGACGAACGTGGATGCTGGATAAGTATCATCATCCCAATTACGTTTGACGGCGTACTGCGCGAACCGAAAATTCAACTTCCATGCGGTAATCAATCGCCGATGAAACCACTTTGGTCCTGTTACACGAGTGATTCCCTGAGAGGTGTAAAACGTAGTTGTTCGGGAAAAGAACCAGCTTCGGTTCAGCACGGACACAAAATCGTCGGCCAATGGCACAAACGGACGCCAAGTGCCATCGTTTGCGATCGTCAGCGGTTCACCTGGAACTTTCGTCTCGCTCAATTCGCCACAAATTTGCGATGGCGCACGCATCGCGGACGTGTTGATCCGGCCTACGGTGTGCCGCAAGGCTTGTCGTTTGTCGGTCGCTGTATGCGTGAATTCGAATATCAATCGCCACAAGCGAAAACCAAACGCAGGTCCGCGGGTAATATGAACTCCAAACGTGCCACGGTCGATGTCGTAGCCGAAATCGTCTTGCGACAACACAGCAAAAACGCGGCCTAGTTTATCGTCGCTAAATCCGGCGAACCATTTCTTTGGCAAACGCTTGGACTGGCCCGTTGCGACGACCGCAGTCGCCGCAGCGATTTTTGACAAAAGTTCCCTAGCGT
>CAZZDZ010000047.1:0-24250 GCA_964652675.1 uncultured Pirellulaceae bacterium | reverse complement strand
GCCCGCAGGCTACACTATGTCGCCACTCCGTGGCTGGCTGTGACTTGGTATGATTGGTTTAGTTGAGAGATTTGCTCTTCTTAGGCCCTATCCGAGAGAAGCGTTGATGAGTTTTGTAAAGAGAGTGGTACGGCAACTTTTGGGACGAATTTTCAAGCGTCCTCAAATCAGTCTTCTTGCTCTGCTGGTCATGGTCGCCGTTAGCGCTGTGTTGATTCAATTTGTGATTCTCCCGGCCTATCGTCGTTCGGCGCGCGAATCCATCTTGGAGCAAATCACCAAGCTAAACGGAACATGGGTGGATCTTCAAAAAGAGCCTTTGCAACGTCGGTTACTGCTACAAGGCAAAAAGGTTGACGACGAGTTTATCAATCGACTGGCAGGCGTCGTTACTTGGATTCCTGAACTGATTCAGTTGGATTTGATGGGAACGCCAGTTTCGGACGAAAGCTGGGAAGCCGTGCTGAGACGAAAAAGTCAAATCAAACACTACGTTTTGTTCAACAACGCGATCACAAAACAGGCCATCACGCAGGCTCGCTTCGATTATCCGGATGTCTTGATCGAAGAACGTCGGCCTGATTCGATGGCTGCGAAATTAGCAAAAGCCCCCATTCCGTCTGCTGCAATCATTTCGCTGGCCCACGATACCACCAGCAATCAGTTGTTGTTTGGTTCGGGCGACGGGCGCTTGCATCAGCTAAAAATGGATGGCCGGTCCAAGCGGACGAGTGTGAAAAAACATGGTGATTGGTTGTTCGATATCGCGATTTCACCTTCGCGCAAGTGGATTGCAACGGCTGGTGGTGACAATCAACTATCCATTCACCGTGCCAAGGATTTGCAAACCGTTGCGACAGGCGAAGGTCATCAGGAAGACGTGCATGGGGTCGTTTGGCTGAACGACCAGCGTTTGGTTACCAGCGGCGACGACATGACGCTGCGACTGTGGGACCTGCAGACTGACGAAAACGTAACGCTGAAACCGATTGCGTCTTTGACAGCCCATGACAAGCAGGTCCCGCGGGTCATCAAGATCAATGCTGACACGATTTTGACGCTCAGTCGTGATCAAACGATCAGGCGTTGGCATGTCGGCGACAGCGGGTTCGAATTGCAACAAAGTTATGAAGGGCACCAGGACGATTGCATGGACGCAAGCGTCAGTCCAGATGGCAGCGAAATTGCCAGTGTCAGCTACGACGGGCAATTGATCCTATGGAATTCGGATAGCGGTCAGCCCGCCAAGGTCCACCGTTGTTCAAAAGAGCGCCTGTTTTCGTTGCATGTCGACTGGAGAGCGAGAACTGCGGTTGTTGGATCCCAATCTTGCGTGCGGTTAATGAAACTTGACTCAGGTGAACTGGTAAACAAGAACGCAGATCAAACTTTTGTATCAAAGATTATTCCATGTAACGGACGTCTGCTGACAAGTGACGGTTTTGGCCGAATTTACCAACGCAATCCTGTGACGCTGGAAACATTAAGCAAATTCCAAATCTACGAAGGCAATTTGGACGTTTTCAGTAGCGATGCATTCAAGCTGGCAGCCATTTTATCTGTCCCTCACTATTGACCACACAAGAATTGACGCATGACCACCCAACCTCCTGCTAATCGTGAGTTGCCAGGATTGGCAAATACGCCATCGGATAACCGAGCGGATAATCAAACATGGAACACCAGGATTTCAACGGCAATTGAATCCGACGATCCGCTTGTCGCCAACTTTCGCATCACCCGTTGCCACTACCAGTTGTCCGAAGCGATGCGACGTGCAATTGGAGAGAACGCGGGAGCGAACTTTCACAGTTGGGCCGTGTGGGGATCGCGCAAGGCGGGAGTCACCATCCGCCAAGAAGACAAGGATCAAGCGTCGCGTGATGCAACCATCGTAGCTGGCATCGTGGGGTTTCTTGTCGGCGTCGCAGTCGGCTATTTCACTGCGGGCATCCTGACGGGATTTGGGAATGTCGTTTTGTGGGCAACGATTGGAGTCGTCACCGGTGGGTACACCGGGTATCTGTTGGCCCAGTACACGCGTCGATCCGCGTCGCGATTGGTGCTACAAGGCAACTGCATTGTTCTGGACGATATTGGGCGAGCAACCGGCGCGTACCTTCACTATCTGAGTGAGTCGTCAGAAACAGAAACGAAAAACGAACCAGCTTCTGGCATTGAAGGGTTTATTTCAACCTTGCGCCCCGGACCGACGGATCAAGGCGGTCAGGACCTACTGCGCCGCGCATTCCGGTATTACGAAAAGGCTCGTTTGGCTGGCACGGATCAAGAAAAACACGAGTTTGCTTACGCGGCCAACTGTTTTGCCATTCTGCATGAACACATACGGCTGCAGCCACTGATCGCTCGCTCGCTTCCGTTTCTGATCAAAAAGTGCGTGACAGAACGTTTAATGACATTCAGTGTCGGCCAAGAAACACTATCGATCCACGAGGACGTGCCACCGATCGACGCCGATGACTTTCCCAGTTCATTGCAAAAGCTGAGCGACCCAGATTTGGTGACGTTCCTAAATGGTGCTGATGGTTGGGACGTGAATCGTGATTCGCTAAAAAACACAAAAGCAAGCGACTGGACCAATATCAAACAGCGCATGGGGTACATCGTGAACCTTTTCCGGTCACGACATCTTGATCAGCAAGTGATCGCCAGCCCTTATACGGCCGAACAGTTCGCCGCAATCGATTCTGGTCGATTGCCCGACCGCCCATGGTAGAACAAGCCAACAGTGCGAACCTACAGCGGACAAAATAGGCACAAGCTGGATAATCGGAAGCGGATGTGGCCAATTTCGTCAGCACATTTCTGCAAACGGGTTAAACCGAGCTAGGCTTCAAACGGGTTTCACCGCTGACAATTCGTATTAGGACCGCGCTAGATGTCAAAACAACGCTTGCTACAGAACTGGACTGACGAACACACCAGAGCAATGGGCAATGAGAACCTTTTTGTCCAACACCGACTGATGGAGAGCGGCTTGTTTTCGGACGAAAGTCTCATTCGAATCATGGACCAGCATCCCGTTGAGCATATGACTGTCAGCACGATGGGACACGACAAAACAAACTATGAATGGTTCGAGTGCAATCGCAACGGAGCCACCGGCGAACAACTGCTGGAAGTAGTCAAGCGTGGGCACCTGTGGGTCAACGTCATGCGATTGATGGATCATCATGCCGATCTGCGTGATCTCGTCAACGATGCTTACGATGAACTGGAATCACGATGCCCAGGACTCAAGGCAACGCATCGAACTGCAAACCTATTGATCTCGTCGCCTAGCGCGATTGTCTACTACCACGTCGATGCACCATTAAACATTCTGTGGCACTTGCGTGGCGAAAAGAAGTGCTGGGTCTACCCACTACGAAGCCCGTTTGTCAGCCAAGAAGACATCGAAAGTCTGCACGTTGGCCAGCGTTCCGAAGACATGCGTTACGAGCCTGGATTCGATGACGGAGCTGCAGCCTACGACATGGTCGGTGGCGACATGGTGACTTGGGCGCAGAACACTCCGCACCGCGTGGAGAATACCAAGGGACTGAACATCTCACTTTCGACAGAACACTTGACCAGCCAAGCACGACGTCAGATCAACGTGCATATCGCGAACCGTTTCCTACGTCAGAAATTTGGAATCAAGAATCCGTCAACCAACCCCAACGGCCTCATAGCCGCTGCCAAGGTTGCGGGATCCCGCGCCGGACGAATCGCCTCCAAGTTCTTGCTGGGTAAGCCAGAAAAGAAGTTCAAGTATCCCGTCAAATACCAAGTTGACGTGGATGCAGAAGGCGGAATCACTAGCTTGGAAAACGCGGACAGCGTTCAGCCAGAGCTAGAGTTGGCGAGCGTTTAAAAAGTCTTTGTCTGAGCTACCTATACAATGAAGATCGCACGGTTCCACAGCTTCTCCGACTTCTCCGATTATCGGGGCACTTGGGAAGCACTCGCCGCAGATTCCCCGATGATGTCACCTCAGTGGATCATCCCATGGTGGCGTGCCTACCAATCATCTTTTGGCAACGGGTCCGCCGATGGCGAATTGTGCTTGCTGGGTGGAATGATGGACGATCACCTTGTTGGGATCGCGCCTTTCTATGTTGACCGATCAAAGGGTCGGACCAAGAAACTACGATTGCTTGGTGATGGCAAGGTATGCAGCGACCACATCACGCTGTTGTCGCAACCAGGGTTTGGTGACCGGTTTGTCGATGGCGTAGCCGATTGGCTTGAAGGTCAGGTAGGCGAGACTTGGGACGCGGCACACTGGGAGTGCATCGACACCGACGATAGCGACATGACCAGGTTGGTGAACCAGCTTGGTGAAAAGAATCTTTCGATTTATCGACGCGACGCCGTTTCATCTTGGCAAATTGAATTGCCGCAGACCTGGGAAGGCTACTTGAAAAGCCTGTCCAAGAATCACCGCAAACGCTGCCGAAAATGGTATCGCGAATGGATCGAATCCGGCAAGTTGCAGGTGGTGACCGTGACACAAGTCGACCAACTTGATGAAGCCTTTGAGATGCTTTGTCGACTTCACAACGCACGCCGCAGGTCGCTAGGTAGTCCGGGCGCGTTCGAGGACCAAACGTTCTATGGGTTTCACCAACAAGCTGCCCGTGAGTTGATGGCAACGAACAAACTACGCATCAGTTTTCTGATGACAAGCGATGGCAAACCCATTGCCGGTGAATACCAATTGCTCAGCCACGACACTGTGTTTTCGTACCAGTCGGGCGTCGATCCCGAGTTCCTTGACATCGGTGTGGGAAACATAAGCGTGTTGATGTTGATCAGGACGACATTTGATGACGGCTATCGCACGTTCGATTTCCTTCGCGGCAGTGAGTCGTACAAGAAAAGCTGGTCGGCTGAAGAAACCAAGACCTTCGACGTTCACATCAACCAAAAAACGCTCAACGGATCACTCGCCTACGCAAAGCTAGGCACAAAGGACTGGTTGCGTTCCGTGCGATCAGCGGTGACCAGTTCCTAAGGCTCCTCAGCGTCTGACGCATCAAATCAACGACTACTCGGGAGCTGCGACCAGTTCTTTTAACCGCTCGGTTAGTTCTCGATAGTTGGTTTTTCCTGTTCCCAGTTGTGGAAGCTCTTCGACTTGGACGACTTTGCGGATGCGGGTAAGGTTCGACATCCCGGCGTCTCTTAAATAGCCGTTGATCGTGTCTACGTCGGCATCCGATGATGTGAACAAGCAGATGATCGGTCGTTCGCCGGCTTCTTCGATATAGGTCAATGCTGCGGTTGCATTTTCGTCTTGTGCGACCAACTCTTTTTGGATGACAGATTCCATCGCTGGCAAACTGATCATCTCGCCACCGATCTTGACGAACCGTTTCAAGCGGCCCGTCAAAATCAACGCTCCGGAATCGTCCAGGATTCCTAAGTCGCCGGTGATGTAGAAATTTTTGTTGTCGATCTCCATAAAGGCGTCGGCTGAGTCGCGTCCCAGGTAGCCCGAAAAAACGTTTGGCCCCGTCGCGACGATCATTCCTTGATGACCGTTGTCTACTCTCTCTCGTGTTTCCGGATCCACGATTCGCAAATCAACGTTGTCGATTGCCGGACCAACGCCGATCGACGTTTCGCCCGGACGACTAAGCGTCAAGACAGGCGCACATTCGGTGATCCCGTATCCTTCGATTAGATTGGCATCGAATCGGCTGTGCGCGATCTCGACCAATTCTGCTGGCGTTTTTTCTCCGGCCGTCATGACCAAACGCAGGCTGTGAAGTTGTTTTTCATTTGCGGCGCGGAAAATCCCGGCGATAAATGTTGGCGTGCCACAAACCATGGTCGGTTCCCACATCGACATGCCCCGCGCCAACGCTCGGGCGTCAGTCGGGTTGGGGTAGTAGGCAATCTTGAAACCGGACGTCAGCGGTAACACCGTTGTGATCGTAAACCCGAAGGAGTGAAACGGTGGCAAAAACCCGTACAAGATATCGTTGTTGCTTGGCTGGACGATGTCCAGGCTGGCCGCAATGTTGCTCAAGACGTTTTGGTGCGAAAGCGGTACGCCTTTTGGAGCGGCTTCGGAACCACTTGTGAACAGGATCACGCAAGTATCTTCAGGCTTCGTTTCGTGGCTGCCAAAAATCTTGGTAATCGCTTCGGGGCTTTTGCGGCTGCGCCACGCCGCCCGCAGTTTCCGGCCCGTCGTGATTTTTTCGTTTCGCAGTGACTCCAGCGTGACAACGTGGTCCGCGATCTGCTCGAAGTCGATCGAATCTAAACGATCCAAGAAACGTCCCGACGTCAGGATCACGTTCACGCCGCCGACTTCCAAGACGTGTTGGATGTTTGCGTCGCCCACCGTCCAGTTGATCATCACGGGGACTTTGCCAGCGAGCAACGTTGCCATGATCACGATCGCTGCGCCACTGGTCGATGGCAACATGATGCCGATGTGTTTGTCGGGGTATTCAGCAATGATGTCTGCCAAAACCAACACACCAATTTTGGCTCGCTTGTACGACATCACCCCGCTGACTTCGTCACCCATCGCGACCGCATTGCCACCACGCTGACACAACTGCAAGAAATTCATGTGGACGGTCAAGTCCGCGTTGGGCGGCACAACGGCAACCGCGCGATCCTGTTCGGTCCAACCTGTTGGCGCGGGGACCTTTGATTCTTCGTTTGTATTGTTGGCGGCACCGGCGGCAGCGATCTGAACGTCGTGGACGGTTCGCAAGTCTTCGGCTTTGACGTCAAAAGCATGAAACTCTTCTTGCAACCACGCCACGATGCCGGCGGTTTCTAGCGAATCGAATCCGAAATCGTTCGCCAACGTCCAAGCGTCTTGAATATCCGCTGCGTCGTGCTCGCAACGTTTGGCGAGTTCAACGCTGACCTGCTGGCGGATTTCGGGAGAGATATCGGCCAGGGTTGTGTCGATTTTCGGTGGTTGCCTTGGCTCGAAATGTTTCTTGCTCCAAAACGTAAACGGCACCAACGACAGTGGTTCTTCGCCTGGTTCGTTGTACCAAGCGTCCAAGTAGGCGTTCATTTCCATCCGGTTGCCATCGAAGGGGAATCCCTCGGGAGCTTCCACCAACTCCATCGTGACTTTGCGACGCGGCGAGAAAAACAACAGGTTCATAAATGTGTGCTTGATCGCTTGAATCAGCATTGACCCTAGTGGCGGTCTTCCTTGCCAGGCTACCCATGAAAACGAACTGCCGATCAGCCCGCGGGTTCGAACGACGAGAACTTTCTTTTCTTTGACGTGATTCAGAATGTCGTGGGTCGCCGATGCGCCGCGCAGTTGTTCCAAGCCGCTGTGCATCAATTGGCCAGACGGATAGATGAGGATATTTTCACCGTCATTGAGCAAATCGGCCGCGTGCTCGAGCGCTTTGCGGACGCGCACTTTTTTGTAGCTTCCGATTCCACCATCGGTGTTGGGCATCGGGATTGCGCCAACCAGTTTCATCAACAGTCGAACGCCTTTCATAAAATAGAAATCTTCGATCACAACTGGATGTGGCTGCAGCTTTTTCCAAAGATGCGAAACAACGATCACAGGATCCAGTTCACCCGGGTGGTTGGGCAGAATCAGAACGCCTTTGCGGTTGTTCAGTTTTTCTTCGCCACGAACATCGATGTCATAACGCAACGAAAGCAGACAGCGAATTACAAAAGCAATGAATCGTCGAACAAGTCCCATCATGGATTCCTTTTCAGATGGATTGGTGGAAGGAAAACTAATGATAACACCAATCCGCCATAACGCGTTAGCGGCTCGTTTTTTTCATCCGCCGCATCCGAAAAGTGCGTCCGGTCCTTGTGGTCGCGAAGTCGCTGGATTTCCCCTATCATCGGGCGTTCAAAAAATAACCATTAGTGGACACTTGAGGATCCAAATCGATGAGCGAAACACACCGCGCTGGCACCAAGGCGTTGCATGCTGGACAAGAACCTGATTCGGCAACCAATAGCCGCGCTGTTCCGATTTACGCGACAACCAGCTACACGTTTAACGATACCGATCACGCGGCGGCCCTGTTTGGGCTATCCGAGTTTGGCAATATCTATAGTCGGCTGATGAATCCAACCGTAGATGTGTTGGAGAAAAGACTGGCTGCACTCGAAGGCGGTGTTACGGGACTCTGTTTCGCTTCTGGGCAATCCGCGATCACGGCATCGATCTTGACGCTCGCTCATAGCGGTCAGAACATCGTCAGCAGCACTTCCTTGTACGGTGGAACTTGGACGCTGTTCACGCAGACGCTGAAGCAGTTGGGAATCGAAGTACGCTTTTTTGATCCCGATCATCCTGAGCAAATACATGACTTGGTCGACGAGAACACTCGACTGGTCTACATGGAGAGTATCGGTAACCCCAAAAACGACGTGCCGGATTTTAAAGCGATCGCGGACGCAGCACACAGCGCGCCACATGGATCGATACCCGTGATCTGTGACAATACAACGATGACGGCGATGATGTTGAAACCGTTCGAGCACGGAATCGATATCGTGGTCTACAGTACGACAAAGTTCATTGGTGGCCATGGCGTGCACATTGGTGGTGCAATCATCGACAGTGGGAACTTCAAATGGGCTGACCAACCCGAAAAATGGCCCGAGCTTTGCGGCCCGTCGCCTTCGTACCACGGTGCTGTCTTCGAAGAACACCTTCGCGGAATGGGCAACATTTCCTACTTGATTCACATTCGTACGCACTGGTTGCGAGACACTGGCGCGGCGATGAGCCCGTTTGCTGCATTCTTGACTTTGTTGGGTGTGGAAACATTGCATTTGCGAATGCCACGACACTGTGAAAATGCACTTGCGGTGGCCCAGTTCTTGGAAAGCCACGATGCAGTCGAATGGGTAAACTACCCGGGACTGGAGTCACACAAAGATTACCAGCGTGGACAACAGTACTTGCCAAACGGCCAAGGTGCGATCCTTGGGTTCGGGATCAAAGGCGGCATGGATGCGGGTAAGAAGTTTATCAACGCGTGCAAGCTGTGTTCGCACTTGGCTAACATTGGTGACGCAAAGACATTGGTGATTCATCCCGCCAGCACAACGCACCAGCAACTTTCGGCCGAGGAACAAGAAAAAACCGGTGTCCTTCCCGAATACGTCCGCGTGTCCGTGGGGATCGAAGACGCTGGGGACATCATCGATGACCTAAAACAAGCGTTAGCAGCAGCGACCGCGTAGCAAGTTGACGTGGGATCAGCTTTCAACGTTTTACTGCGTTGCTGAAGGCTGACCTATCTCACTAAACGCCAGATCATGACGAATCAACATTCCAGTACCGACGATCGTCGCTCTGCAGCTCCGCTTGCGTACGCCAAATCCTTTCGGCTTGAGCAACCTTTGTCGCTTGAGCTTGGTGGCGAGTTGCCGTGTGTGAACTGCGTCTACGAAAATTGGGGCGAATTAAATGCGGAAGCGTCCAATGCGGTATTGGTTCTTCATGCGATCTCTGGCGATTCGCATGCGGCCCGACACCACGCCGATGACGACCCGGGTTGGTGGGACCAATTGATTGGCCCCAACAAACCAATCGACACCAACAAGTTCTTTGTCGTGTGCCCCAATGTCTTGGGTGGCTGCCGTGGAACAACGGGTCCAAGCGATATCGATCCTCGTTCGGATCCGCCTGAACCCTACGGCGCGAACTTTCCGCGAATCACCATCGGCGACATGGTTAACGTCCAGCAAAAACTGGCGCAGCATCTTGGGATTGAGCGTTGGCGAGCCGTCGTCGGCGGTTCACTTGGCGGGCACCAAGCGATGACTTGGGCCACAAAATATCCCAATGCTCTGCAGTCTTGTGTTGCGATCGCATCGTCAGCACGTTTGACCAGCCAAGCGTTGGGTTTCGACGTGATCGCGCGAAATGCAATTCAAACCGATCCGCATTTCGCAGGCGGGCAGTACTACGACAAAGAAAATCGTCCCGATACCGGATTGGCGATCGCTAGGATGCTTGGGCACATCACGTATCTTTCCAGCGAAGCGATGTCGGACAAATTCGAGACGGATCGCCACGACCCGCGACAAATCAGTTCGCAATTCGAGCAACGATTCAGCATCGGGTCTTACTTGGCTCACCAAGGCCAAAAGTTCACGACGCGGTTCGATGCCAACAGTTACGTGACGCTTTCGATGGCCATGGACCTGATGGATTTGGGAGCGACGCGATTGCAATTGATGGAAACGTTTGGCAATTGTGATTGCGATTTTTTGCTCGTCAGTTTCAGCAGCGATTGGTTGTTCACACCGGAACAGTCACGTGACTTGGTCAACGCGTTGACAGCCTTGAAAAAATCGGTGGCCTACGCGGAGATAACCAGTCCGGCTGGCCACGATTCGTTTCTGATCGACAGCGACATCGCCCAGTACGGTCCCCTGATCGCAGCTCGTTTGGGCGTTGTCGACGTGAGCACCCCCACTTTGTCGACTGTCGAAAAAATGATTGTCGATTTAATCCCGCTGGACGCGTCCGTTTTGGATCTGGGTTGTGGGGATGGCCATTTGTTAGCCGCCTTGCACGATCGAGGAGTCGGCAAGACTGCGG
The DNA here is from genome assembly GCA_964652675.1 of uncultured Pirellulaceae bacterium. Classification (GTDB taxonomy): domain Bacteria; phylum Planctomycetota; class Planctomycetia; order Pirellulales; family Pirellulaceae; genus K23-9. The sequence goes on along the minus strand of CAZZDZ010000047.1, from coordinate 13,659 downwards.
GGGTCGAAGTCGCCCAGGCGAACATATTGCAAGCGGCCGCGCGCGGATTGGACGTAATCGATTACGATTTGAATTGCGGATTGCCCGCTTTTATCGACAATCAATACGATGTGGTCGTCCTGAGTGCAACGTTACAAGCGGTCGAAAATGTGGCTGAGCTGTTCGAAGAGATGTTGCGAGTCGGAAAACGCGTGATCGTTAGCTTTCCGAACTTTGCTTACCGAGCATTGCGAGACGACTACGTCAAAAGAGGCCGATCACCCAAGGCGCCTGGGCAATTCAATTACGAATGGTACAACACACCCAACCGACGATTCCCCAGCATCGCAGACGTTCAAGATCTGTGTGAAGCGAAGGAAATACAAATCGATCAAGAAATCTATTTTGACTCCGTTTTGCAAAAGCAAATCGCACCGAACGAAGACCCAAACCTGAACGCTGATACTGCCGTGCTGGTCATTTCCCGCTGAATGACCGCGCGAAGCCATCTTTGGCACCGCAGCAACCGGCAGGCAAAATCCAACGACCCATCCGCCCTAGCCGTGTCTGAACCCACGATCTGTCAGTTTTTTGTCTACGGAACTCTGAAGCGTACCGAGCGCAACGAATCCGTTTGGCCTGTCAGCCCGACAGACGTGCAAATCGCTTGGGTTCGCGGAAGGCTGTATGGGCATCGTGACTATCCAGCGATGAAACCGGGCCTTGATCGTGTGCTTGGCGAACTTTGGCGGTTTGATGAACCATCGGTCGCCAGCGTGATTCGATCGCTTGACCAGTTGGAAGGCACCCATGGCAATTCGCCGAGTGATCTTTACCACCGTCACGTCGTCGAGACGTTTGATTTAAACAACCGTTCATGCGGTAAAACCAACACGTACTTTTATGTTCGTGACCCCATTGCAAACGGGTTTCATTTAATCGAACCCAATGAGGACGACTACGCGGCTTGGCCCGAAGTAACTTAGCTGGCACCTTCGCAATTGGCACCTTCGTATCGTGCCGCCAACTCGCTGACCGCTTGGGCAACGGCGTCACGAAACTCTGCTGGTCCGATCACTTCGGCATCCGTTCCCAGCGAAAGCACTTTGGGGAGCACTTCGCGTGGGTGAGATGCTGGAACCGTCAAAATTGCTGAACCGTCATCTTGCAATTCCATTTTTTGATCGTGGTGCCATGGATCTTCGCGGACCCAACCAACCGCTCGTTGCCCCAAACGAATTTGAACGTCTGTAGGACTGTCCCCCGAAAAAATCCCGATACTGCGTCCTAGGTACTCCGACACTTCTACACTCGGGTCGGGCTTGAAATATTCGTCCAACGCCGTTGCGTGTTTAAAGCGATCCAGTTTCCAATTCCGCAACCGCTCACTGGGGTCTTCGATTTCTGGTGCCACCGCGATCACATAGATACTGCTTTGATAGACCGCCAATGCATAAGGTTCGATCCTTCGCGTGCTGGCTGACTTGCCCGTTGGAGCATATTCGATTTCAACAATGCGATGCTCCAGAATCGCACGGTTGATCGTTTTCAACATGCCTTCGTGCTTCTCGTACGTTTTGCTGGGCGTTCCAAAAACGTGCAACGTCTTGCGATAATTTGCGTAGTGGTCGAATACGCCGTTTGGAACTGATTCTTGCACCTTGTTCCAAAACGATTCGATTCCGCGCCAATACTGTGTACCCAGCAGCGGAAACAGCAGTTCACGGCCAATCGATAACGCGATCAACTCGGTCGCAGAGATACCGATTTCGTGAACACCGGTATTGTTGACGCCCAGTTTGTAAACTTTGCCACGTTCGACGGTTTCATTTTGAATGTCGAAACCTGCTGCCTGCAACGCTTCGACATCGCGGCGGACCGTGCGTTCGTGCAACGTAGTCAGGCCAAGATCCTGAATCAAGTCGCCCTTCAATTCGTCCAACGTGCGCCCGAATCGGGAGATCTCCAACAACTGCAAAAGTTTGTGTTGTCGAATCAATTGTTCATTTCTTGCCATGTCAGACGCCTTCCTGGGTAACCCACAACTTGCCGCGTTGGATGCACGCAATGAAATTGCTTGCAAACGACGTCGATCTTACTGCCAACATTGTCGCGAACGAAAGAGCGGAAGGGAAGAACCGGTTTTGTGCCGTTTTGACCTAACTTGTCAATGAAATTCGCACCACGACAACAGGCTATCGCACGGTCAAAAATTCGGGTGCCAGAAAGATACTCCAAAGAAAATCTTCGGCAGCCTCGGTGGCGGCTTTCCCTCGTAGCATTTCGCCCATCACATTTTTCTCGCCAATTGTGGGGGCACGTGACAGACCTCGTTGGAAAACCGAATTGATCATCTGGCCCAGATTTCCCTGATGCTCTTGAAGCAGTCGTTTCGCGGCGGTTGCGACCAAATCTGCAAAAGCATCCCCATTGATCAACTGCAACCATTGAGCTCGGCTGAGTTTCTGTGAACGATCTGATACCACCCTTGTTCGCTGAGGTCGATTAAACAAAGTCATTAGCTGATCACGAGCTAGCAACGATGCTCGCTGTGGCAAACTTCGTGAACCGAGTTCTTTGGCGATAATCTCCTTGAATTTCTTCATGGTGACCTGCGAATAGATCGCTGGCCGTTGCATTAAAACCGGATTCTGCCAAGGCCCGTTCAGTTCGTTGATTTGCCGTCCCGCGCGAATGGACGGTCGTTCCCTCGTAAACTCCCAATCTCGGTCGGAAACGACAATCATTTGCGTGCCGTCGACCAGTTCAATGTTTGCCTGAAACAGAAGCCCTGACCGTTCAGGGATAGCCGAAAAACTGCGGATGACAATCAGAATTTCATGGCTACCTTTGCCAAGCCCCTGAAGCGATACCGATTGCACTTTCAGCCAATCATCGCTTGACGTGACCAAGCGGCCATCCAAGAACATCTCGAATTCGTTGTCGCCGCAAATCGCAGCCGCACCATGGGCAACAGGAGAATCGAACTTAACCGTACGCCGAAAGACCAAGTGTTCCCCATCGATAGCCGCTTTGGGGCCCTTGGACATGTCTCGCCAAATCCAATTTGCACTAACCTTTTGATCTTTGTAGTCGAAACCGCGTCCGGATCCACGCACAAGATTTGCCGCGGTTTTGTTTGCAGTGATTCCAGCGATCCGCCAAACGCCATCAAGAAATTGTTCTGCGGTCATACGTTTTGCGTGAGGCCCTCGATAAACGTACTGGCCACTGCGGTTCGATTCTTCGATCGTGTCGATACGAGATTGCGATTGATAGGCTTGCGAAGTCGCGATGTGACCAAGGAGTGCTTTTAAATCAAATTTGTTTTCAACCAAATAACCAGCAAGGTATTCCAGCAACGGTGCGTTCCATGGCCGATGATGCATTCCATCAAGCGGATGGGAAATGCCGCGTCCCATTAGTTTTGCCCACAATCGGTTGGCAATCGCACGGGAGAAATGCGCGTTTGCTTTATCAGTGACCAACCATGACATTGCACTTAGTCGGGTGAGTCTGGGGGCCAGCGGACTAAGACCACCTGCACCTTCAAACGGCCACGCGGGAGTTGCTAATTGGTCCGACACAACTCCATTGGATTCGATAAACAATTCTTCGGTAGCACTGATAGCCGCCAAGTTGAAAATGGTTTCCTGAGTCCAGTTGTTGATCCGCGAATCGTGACACGACGCGCACTTTCCATTGATTCCCAGAAATACTTGCGAGATTTTATGGGCAAACTGCATGTCATGCCCCTGCTGGGCGGTCACCTTTCCTGGTGTTCGAATGCAATGCAGAAAACCTCGGCTTGAGTCCAGCGTGGGTGAGACCAGTTCGCGCACGAAAACATCATAAGCAACATTGTTGATCAGAGATTCGTATAAGTACTTAGTGATCTGAACGCGATCCCCGGTTTCGATTCCTTCGCCGTCGTAATCGTTGACCAACCAGTCATTCCAAAACGTCAGCCAATGTTCCGCATAATCTGTCTCGTCGGAAAGAACAAATTCAATCAGTTTTTCGCGTTTGCTGGGGCTTTGATTGCTGATAAATGCCGTCGCAAATTTCTCTTTCGGCAGCAGCCCGACCAAGTCCAATGTTGCTCGCCGCACAAACGTCGCGTCGTCTACCGGTTTGGGTGGTGCAATCCCTTTGCCACGCAAATAGTGATCAATGATTCGATCAATTGGGTGATCGCGCCCCGCCGATGCAGCAGGCAACTTGACCTGACGCAGTTTCGTTGGAGCGGCATAGTGATCCTGGGCAGCACAAGTACTGACCGCAAAAAGGACGCAAAATATCAGCAGCGCAGATACGGCAAGGCCGATTCGACCTTGCTGATGAATCGGTTCCCTTGGGAAGTCACGACGAGGAACGGCTAGGTTAGGCAAAGAGCGATTTAACCGCATTTCCTTTTCCGTCTTTCGTGACATAGAACGGTCGGCCTTCGATCTCGAACGCTGTTTTTGCGCTGATACCCATCGCTTTCATGATCGTGGCATGCAGGTCCATCACGGTGACGGGATCCCTGACAGCAATCAACGGTCGTTTGTTAGCAGTCTTTCCGTGCAGGTGGCCTTTCCGCATCCCCCCGCCGAACATCACTACACTGGTACCACCGGTAAAGTGTCGATGCAGACCATAATGTTTCATTTCCGTTACTTCATCGACTTTGAATGTAGCTTGGTCGGCCGCTTCTGAACCTGGTTGGCCTTCGACAATCGCGTCGCGACTGAATTCCGATGCGATGATCACCAAAGTACGATCGAGTAACTTACGTGCTTCTAAATCATTGATCAACTGCGCGATCGGCTGGTCAATCTCCTTCTTCATTCGTTTGACGGTATCGTGCCCGGTGTTGTGTGTGTCCCAGTGCATAAACGGAACGTATTCCGTCGTGACTTCGACAAACCGCGTACCGGCTTCGACCAACCGCCGCGCCAACAAACAACCGCGACCAAATCGTCCCGTGTCGTATTTGCTGTAACTCTCTTCGGGCTCCTGGTTGATGTCGTAGGCAATTCGGTCTTTGCTGCTGAGCAATTGGTAGGCCCGATCCATCGATTTAAGCATCGACTGTTGGTGGTAGTCGCTCATGAATTCACGATGCGGACTTTGATCAACCAGTTTCCGATACAACTTGTCACGATTCGCAAACCGCGCGGCCGTCATGCCCTTGGGCGGCATCACCGATTTGGCTGCGTCTTTGGGATACGGCAGATTAAGCGGGCCATATTCGCTGCCAAAGAAACCGGCGGTCGTGAACGCTTTCAGTTCTTCTTTTTCACCAACACCTTCTAATCGTTGGCCGATGTTCACAAACGGCGGCATGACGGGATTGATCGGTCCGCGCACTTTGGCAATCCACGAACCGATGTGCGGGCAAGCAACCGTTTGCGGTGGCACGTATCCGGTGTGCCAGTGGTACTGGTGACGCGAATGCAGAATGCTGCCCAAGTCGGGCTGGATGGCGGAGCGAATCAGTGTCGCGCGGTCCATCACTCCGGCGATATTTTCCAGCCCACGAGAAATTTTGATGTTGTCGACTGCCGTATCAATCTGCGGAAATGTGCTGAGCATTTCGTTGACAGGCATCTTTTCGCGAAATTGAGAATAGTCCTTCGGGTCAAACGTGTCAGGAGCCGCCATCCCACCAGCCATCCAAAGCAAAATGACACTGTCAGCAGTTGGCTCGGGATGTTCAACTTCGTCCGCGTAGATTGACTTTGGTGCGCCGTACGCCAAACCAGCTGTGGTCGCTAAAGCGATCTTCTTTAGAAACTCGCGCCGAACTTCACGAAAAGGGCCATCGGTATCAAATGGAATGTTCATCGGTCAGCAGCTTGGTAAGAATGCGGATATAGCTGTGGACTTTATCTTACCATCATGAACTCGGGCTTCGCAAAGACATTCTGAAGTAACGCTTTGACGGATTCAGTGGGTTTCTCTGAGTCAAAGTCGGCCGCCAGTTGCGTCAGTTCTGTTTTGGTTGGCAACCGTGACAAACTGGTTAAGAAAACATGACTTATCACGTCGTCTGGCTCTCTTTCATTGTCATCGACTTGTTCAGCAAGTCGTTCGGCACAATCAGACAGCGCCTTGGCCAGCGTCGGCTCATTCCAATCGACCGACTCCAGCTTCTGGGGTCCAGAAGGACGCAGGGGAGCGAGTCTTGCACGATCTGGACGCCCCAATGCACGCATCAGTTCATTGTTTTGCAGCAATGACGCGCGGATCGGCAAGTGCTTTGACAATGCATATCGGGCAAACACTTGACTCGCTGCTTGCTCGGTTATCAATTCATAGGATTCAGCCCTTTGGAAAACATGCGCCGACGATTGCACGCTACCTAGTTCGCCCAGTCGTTCAGTTCGCTCCAGAATTTTCGATCCACGCATAACGTCCCACGAATCGTCCGACACGATATCCATGCTGTCTCCGTTATCCAGTTCAAGCCTGGCCTCGAAGATCACAGCGGACTTTTCACGTTCCTGAAAGTGCTCGTGCACAACGATCACGAACTCGTTTTTTCCTTCATGAACGAGGTCCCGCAACAGAACGGTTTGGGGTTTCGTCCAATTTTCGCTGGACGCACAAAATTGCCCGTTGACGTAAAGCTCGAACGAATTGTCCGCGCAGACAAATGCCAAACCACGACGGACGCTCGACGGCAACTGGACGCTCTTGCGAACCACAAACGTTGAACCATCAGCTAGCTGGCTCTGCCTACTGTAAGGTTCTCCCCAAATCCAGTTGGCCGAAAGAGTGGTTTTGTGGCTGTCGTTTGGCCCGTCGGATTCTTTCGTTCCTTTGGTGCGTAAAAACGGTGCGTCATAACTTTTCGGTGGCGATTGTGTGACTGACCAAATCGCATCTAAAAATTGTTCGGCCGTCAACGATTGTGCGACAGGGCCTGCGTAGCGAAAATCAATGTCTTCGTTGATGGGGCCAGACGCCGCTGTGGCGTAAGCGTTTGACGTGGCGATCAAACGTAGGACCGATTTCAAATCGTAGTCGTTTTCGACAAAGTGGTTTGCCAACAGATCCAAAAGATCTTCGCTGAATGGCTTGGCATTCAAAGTCGTCGCTGGGTGAACGATGCCACGACCCATCAACTGCGCCCAAAGTCGGTTGACAATCGTCCTTGCAAATCGCCCGTTTTGCGGATCGGTGATCAAACGACTGAGTTGATTGATTTTTTGGCGCCGAGGACCAAAGTCGTCGATTTTTCCAAGTTCAGGAAACAGCCAAGCGGGCTTCGCCAATTCACCTGTTGACTTGCCAAGCTTTTCAATTTCTATGTCTCGGGTCGACCCGATTGCCGCCAGAGAAAACGCTTCTTGCAAAGTCCAATTGTCCAAATAGCTATCGTGGCATGATGCACATTTTAGATTGATGCCCAGAAATGTCTGTGAAATGTGCCTCGCGTATTGCAATTCGATACTGGCGAATTCGTCGCTTATTTTTGGTTCAGATCCACCGGCAAAACCAACACTGGCACTCTCTGGCGGCGCGATCAGTTCACGTGCGAATTGGTCGTAGGGCTTGTTCGTGAGAAGCGACTCGTACAACCATTGGCTGATTTGTTTTCGCGGATGTGACTTGTCGTAATCGTTGCCAAGTGAGTCGTTCCAAAACACGATCCAGTGTTCAGCGTACGCGGTATCGTTACTTAGCAGTTGATCAATCAGCTCAGTACGTTTGGTCGCCGACTGGTCATCCAAAAATTCGGTTGTTTGATCAGCAGTCGGCAACAACCCGTTCAAATCCAAGTGCGCCCGCCGTAAGAACGCAGCATCGGCAATTTTCTCTGGTGTGTCCAAATCCAAGTCGAACAGATAGTTGTCCAAGATTCGATCAATCGGATGCTCGTTTGCGTCGATCGCATCAGGCAATTCGACTTCGCGTGGTCGCAGCGGTGTTTCATAAACTTCACCATCAAAAGTGAATCCACTAGTCCAAGGAGCACCCGATTCGAACCACTGCGTCAGTAGCTTTTGGTCGTGTTCGCTGAGCGCTGTCTCGCCGACCGGTGGCATACGAAGGTTCGGATCATCCGATGTAACCCGCTCGACAAATTGCGTGCTCTGAATCAACGATAGTCGCGTGTTGATCGAAAAATCACCCTCTGGCGAACCACCTACATGACACTTCATGCAATTGGTGCGCAAAATCGGCACGATCTGATGCGGAAAATCAATCTCTCCGCCCAAGCTGGATGTCGCAAGGAGAAACGGGAGAACAATAGCCAAGACTTGGTTCTTCATCCCTGCCAGGATAATTGCAGGGTAGAACCAATGGGTTTTCTGGCAAGCAATTGATCCCAGGCAGCCAGTTTTCTGCCGTCTCAAGCGTTTGGTGGGATTCTAACGCTTGTGGTGTGCCCGGATCTGGGAGCGAATTGGCACGCAGGGAGGCTCGTTTCTGCTGAAAGCTCGCGTTTAGCTCTTCGATTGGATCATTTGAGCTTTCGCCATCGCGTCTTCTGCTTTGGTGATGTACTGCTGCTCTTGTGTGCCGGCCCACGCCCGCTGGTACGTCACGCTCATGGCCGTGAAATTGAACGAATCATCTGGCTCCAATTCGCAAGCTTTTTCACCGTGCTCGATCGCCAAGTCGTGTTGCCCGGTCTTTGTGTAGACCCGCGCCAGCGCCAAGTGAGCAAGTACGAACTTTTCGTCCTCGGCAACAATGGCGGTCAACCCCGTGATTGCTTCTTCGAATTTTTCGTCGTCAATCAGCTTTTCGACTTCGTTGTACTTGGAATGGATGTCAGACATGGACTCGGCTCGCGTAAATCAGGGAAACTCGAAAATCGGAATCCAAATGTTAACGCGAACGTGAGATTCGCAACAGCAGCGAAAAAAGCACGCGTTTTCGGCAGCTTTAGATCGCGAGATAAGTGCTAGATTTGTGGTGAACAAATAGACTTGTGGTGGGAGCAAACGACCCTAGCCCCACCTTCTGGGTGGCTTTTCCTAGTTAAGGGTAGTCCCTTAATCGCGGCGACAAGCATGGAGAGGGATTTACTGGCTGCCGATGAGTGCACAGATGCTCCTTGGCGTACCACCGCCAAACACGAAATTGTAGAACGACGTGACTAGGCGGTAGCGCGGCGTTTTTACTGCTGTTTTGATACCTCACAAAAGCAAAGTCCCGCCATGACAGCGATAGAACAATGGAGTTCCCAATTCGGTTCGCAATATGACGCGAGGTTTGCGGCATTTAGCGCATGTCCATACAACATGCGGATCGCGTCGCTTCTGAAATCTGCTCACGTTCGCACTTTCGCCGACACAAATTCGCTGGACGTCCCGGACCAGATTTTCGAAAGGGATGGAGTTGATATTCGCGAAATGCAAAAGATCGCGCTTAGTCAAATCGACTACAACACGGTCATTCCCCCAATGCCTTCGGTCATTGAAAAGATCGATAGCGTCCTTAGTACACCAGATGTGAGCTTCAAGGAGGTTGCAGAAGTCGTCGCGTTAGACGCGGCTTTGGCTACGAAAGTTTTGCAACTTATCAATTCATCGATGTATGCGGTCAAAAGAGAAATCGCAACGATTGAGCAAGCCGTTTCGTTGATGGGAATACAACATGTGCGAAATCTAACTCTGGCTGTCTCTGTCGTTTCCACCTTCAAATCCAATTCGGTTGTTGGGCTGGATCTGAAAAGGTTTTGGGATCACTCATTGGCAGTCGCTCTTGGGAGCCGCGCGCTGGCCACTGTTGAGCGTGACCGAGGCAACAAAGAAATTGATCCCGAAGAAGCGTTTCTGGCAGGCTTGATGCATGACGTTGGTCGAGTTGTGATCGCGTCAAATTATCATGAAGAGCAAAAGCTGATTGAACAGCTGGTTAACGAACATCGCGATTCATATTTGCATGCAGAATTGTCGGCTCTAGGTTTTCGACATACGGAGCTTGGCCACGAACTGACCAAAACTTGGATGCTGTCCCCCGCAATTCAATCAGCCGTCCTGTATCACCACGAACCAAAGTCTCACGGACTGTTTCCGGCGATTGTTAGTGCGGCTGACACGCTCGCATACGGACTGGGCTTCTACACTTACTGCGACAAAGTACAAGCGTCGGATCCATCCATCTGGGCGGAGCTGGATTTGTCGGATCAAGTCATCGAACAAGTTGCGATTCGAATGTTGCAACAGTTCGAAGCGGTGCAAGAGATGGTCGCCTAACTTTCGAAACAAAAAAAGCTCAGGCACGCATGCCTGAGCTTTCAAGTGATTCAGCTTGAATCGTTTCTATTTCTTTTTGTCGTTTACCAAAGTGGCTTGGGCGGCAGCCAAGCGTGCGATTGGCACGCGGAACGGGCTACAACTGACGTAATCCAAACCAGCACGGTGACAGAAGTCGATCGAGGTTGGTTCACCACCGTGTTCGCCACAGATACCGACCTTCAGTTTGCTCTTGGTCTTGCGGCCCTTGGCGACACCCATTTCGACCAACTGGCCAACACCGGTTTGATCCAATGCTTGGAATGGGTCAACGTGCAACAAGTCTTGTGACAGGTAGTCAGGCAAGAACGTGTTGATGTCGTCACGGCTGTAGCCGAACGTCATTTGCGTCAGGTCGTTTGTTCCGAAGCTAAAGAAGTCAGCGTGCTGTGCGACATCATCGGCGGTCAAACATGCACGTGGAATTTCCAGCATCGTGCCGATCAAGATATTCAGCTTGCCAGTGAACTTCTTGGCCTTCTTGGTCTCTTCGATCGACTCTTCGACTTTGCCACGCAGCAATTCCAATTCGCCGGCCGTTCCGACCAATGGAATCATGATCTCGGCTTGCGCCTTGATCTTCTTTTTGTTGCAATTGATTGCGGCTTCGACGATTGCCTTGACCTGCATTTCCAGGATTTCTGGATACGTCACGCTCAAACGGCAACCACGGTGACCCAACATTGGGTTCGACTCGTGCAACCCTTCCAGACGCTTTGAAATCTCGGCAGGCTTCACACCCAGCTCTTTTGCCATCGCTTTCTGTGCAGCAGCTTCGTGCGGCAAGAATTCGTGCAATGGTGGGTCCAGCAAGCGAACCGTGACCGGCAATCCGTTCATGGCTTTGAAGATGCCTTCGAAGTCTTTTCGTTGGAACGGCAAGAGTTTCTTTAACGCAGCTTTACGATCTTTTTCGGTCTCGGCCAAAATCATTGCACGCATGTGAATGATTCGGTCGGCATCAAAGAACATGTGCTCGGTGCGGCAAAGGCCAATGCCCTGTGCACCGAAATCGCGAGCCCGTTTGGCGTCCGCAGGTGAATCCGCGTTTGTACGAACATCCAATTTGCGAACGTCGTCAGCCCACTTCATCAACTTGCTAAAGTCACCGGAGAGTTTTGGCTCTTGCGTTTCGACTTCACCAAACATGACTTCGCCAGTCGTGCCGTCCAAGCTGATCACGTCCTTGACGCCAAACGTACGGCCGTCAACTTTGATCTTCTTTGCTTTTTCATCGATGTGGATATCACCCGCACCAGCAACACAGCACTTGCCCCAACCACGCGCGACAACCGCAGCGTGACTAGTGGCACCACCGGTGCTGGTCAAAATTCCAACCGCAGCGTGCATGCCTTCGACGTCTTCGGGGCTCGTTTCTTGACGAACCAAGATGACTTTCTCGCCAGCTTCGGTCCGCGTGCGAGCGTCGTCGGCTGTGAAGGATAGTTTTCCGACAGCCGCACCTGGCGAAGCCGCCAAACCACGAGCCAAAACGTCTGCTGCATTTCGTGCGGTCGGCTTGAAACTTGGCAGCAACAATTGCGTCAAGTCGTTGGCAGGGACTCGCATGATCGCGGTCTTCTGATCGATCAACTTTTCTTTCACCATGTCGCATGCGATCTTGACCGCTGCCTGACCAGTACGCTTACCGGTACGAGTCTGCAACATGAACAACGTGCCACGTTCAATCGTGAACTCGATGTCCTGCATGTCGGTGTAGTGATCTTCCAACGTTTTCTTGATCGCGATCAGTTCCTTGTGGACCTTCTTGTTCCACTTGGGCATTTCGGCGACCGGTTGTGGAGTACGGATACCAGCCACAACGTCTTCGCCTTGAGCGTTGATCAAGAATTCACCGTAGAATTTGTTCTCGCCGGTGTTAGGGTTACGAGTGAAACCAACACCCGTTCCCGATTCGTCACCAGTATTGCCGTAAACCATCGACTGAACGTTGACGGCCGTTCCAAGCAATCCGCGGATGCCTTCGATCTCGCGGTAGGCAACCGCACGATCGGTGTTCCACGAACCGAACACAGCCTTGATGGCCAGTTCCAATTGCTTGACAGGATTCTGTGGAAAATCTTGCTTGCAGTGTTTTTTGTAGACCGCTTTGTAAGCTTCGCAAAGTTCCTTTAGGCCTTCAGCAGGCACTTCGGTGTCTTCGGTAACCTTGTACTTCTTTTTGACTTTGTCGAATGCTTTTTCGAACTGATGGTGATCCATTCCCATCACGACGTCGCCGAACATGTTGATCAAGCGACGGTAGGCGTCGTATGCGAAACGTTCGTTCTTGGTCGACTTGGCCAAACCAGCGGCAGCTTTGTCGGTCAGACCCAAGTTCAGAATCGTATTCATCATGCCCGGCATACTGATTGCCGCACCGGATCGAACACTGAAAAGCAGTGGGTTGGAATCGTCGCCGAATTTCTTCTTCAGCTCTTTTTCCATGATGACGACGGCCTTGTTGACTTCGTCCATCAAACCCTTGGGCAACTTCTCGCCACCTTTGATGTACTGATCACAGACTTCGGTGGTGATGGTGAATCCTGGAGGGACAGGTAGCCCGATCGATGTCATCTCGGCAAGGTTCAATCCTTTGCCGCCAAGAAGTGCTTTTGTTTTGCCTTTGCCTTCGGTCTTTGTTTTGCCGAAGTAATAAACCATTTTGTTGGCCATGGTTGCTCTCTGTCGAACCGTCGTATGAGGGATGTGTTGTAATGGTCGTGTATTGCTGATCTGTGGGATCAACTGCCAATCACTGCGATCAGCACGTGACGAATTTCTTTTCTGAAGTTGTGTTCTGAACTGCCAACTTGGTCAGCAGTTCTGATTTTCAGGCAGTCGCTCAATCCATTTTTCGCGAGCGACCGCAGTATCTCGAATGAGCTCAAATCGAGCACCAATTGGACGAGAAGTTTCAGAGAGGACTGAAACAAAAAACGCGTCTTTTCGCGGGTGAATGTATTTGCAGAGCCGACTTTGGTCAATGAGAGGGAGCCTCACAACAGGCCAATTTGATGCTTTCGCGTCCACTAGCGACTCGCTTGGGGAATTACCCAAATCACTTCATCAACCAAGCATTGGTCCGATGACAGCGGTGGTGAATTTGTCCGCCGCAAAGGATCGTTAAGAGCGGTCAAAGAGGGCTTACCCAAAGTGGGTAACCAAAGGTCAGCTGGTAACCATAAGTGCAGTTGGAAGCAGAATTTTAGTAGCAACCAACGCAGCGATGACCGACAAAGTAGGGCTGACAGGAATCGAACCTGCACTCCAGTAAAGGAACTGGATCCTAAATCCAGCGCGTCTGCCAGTTCCGCCACAGCCCCAACTGTGAAAGAAGCCTCCAATGTGAGACTCCCTGGCTGGGCACATTGTAGCGAACTGAATTTTTGAGAACAGGGTAGTTTTTAAGCTGATCGACATGGATTCGTTACCCGGG
>CAZZDZ010000046.1:19616-24279 GCA_964652675.1 uncultured Pirellulaceae bacterium | reverse complement strand
TGCGTGCTGGTATTCCGGAAGGGTTTGGATTGATTGACGGTTGGTGGATGGCTGCCCTATATTCACGGCTCCATCGCTTTCGTGAATCTATCCCATGCGTGACTCACTCGTCTTCTATCTTAATGGTCAACGTCAGGAAATCCGCTGCGAAGCGGCTTTGTTGAATTTGGCTCAGTGGTTGCGTGAACGCAAACGCATGAAAGGCACGAAAGTTGTCTGCAACGAAGGCGACTGCGGCGCTTGCAGCGTTTTGGTGGGACGCCGCGATGGGGATTGCTTTGACTATCGCCCCATCGATTCGTGTATCACGTTTCCGTTTCAACTGGATCGAACACACGTCGTGACAGTCGAAGGCCTAGGGCAAGATGCTGAACTGTCTGCGGTGCAGCAAGCGATGGTGGATTGCCATGGCAGCCAATGTGGTTTTTGCACGCCGGGTTTTGTCGCGACGATGCACGGAATGCTGGAAAAACAATCCGCGTTGACCGAAGAATCGCTGCGGTACGGGTTGTCCGGAAATTTGTGCCGTTGTACCGGCTACGTTCAAATCATCGATGCGGGTAAATCGATTGCTGCCGATCAAGTACAACCCTTAAACGAAGTTTATCCGCCCGAACCGATTCTGCGCGATTTCGATGACCTGGACGACGAGGTCCGAATCAAAGTAAACGACCGAGTCGTTTTTGTTCCCAGCACGATTGATCAAGTCGTCGAAACTTTGTCAGACCACCCCAACGCAACCATGGTTGCTGGTGCGACGGACTATGGTGTGATTCGAAATCACGGCCGCGACGAACCGACTGACATCATCAGCCTCTGCAGCGTCGCCGATTTCGATCACATCAAAATCGTTGACGGTTCGCTTCGCATTGGTGGTGGCGCAACGTGGACAGACATAGAGAACTTTATCCAGCAGTCCGTTCCACAGTACCACAAGATCCTCACCCGATTCGGTAGCCCGCAAATCCGAAACGCGGGCACACTTGCTGGCAATCTTGCCGGTGGGTCGCCAATCGGAGACTCAATTCCGTTTCACATGGTGATGGACAGTGAACTGAAGTTGACAGGGCCTGACGGCGTTCGCACCGTCAAACTTTGCGATTTCTATACAGGCTATCGTCAGAACGTCATGACCAACGCCGAATTGATTACCGAAATCATCACTCCGCTACCCAAAGACGATGAACGATTGTCGCTGTTCAAAATTTCAAAGCGACAAGACATGGACATCAGTACCGAAACGCTGGGAGTCTGGGTCAAACTGGATGGCGAAAAGGTTGTCGATGCACGGGTCGCGATCGGCGGTGTGGGAGCGACGGTGATGCGGATCACAAATGCTGAACAATCGTTGATTGGCGCGACGCTAAGCGAAGAATCGTTTCGAAAAGCAGGGGAGATCGTGCGAAAAGAAATCTCGCCGTGGTCAGACGTACGTGGCGGGGATGACTACCGATTGCAGCTTGCAGAAAACCTAATGCTAAAGAGCTTCCAAGAGCTCTCGCAACCATCTTAAAACTAAGCTAAACCACGCCCCAAATCGAACAGCCAACTTGCTATGCCAAAATCGATCGGACAAGCATTACCGCACGAAGCAGCAATTGGCCACGTTACCGGTAACGCTCCGTACGTTGACGACTTGCCAGCGCTGGTCGATGAATTGCACGTAGATTTTGTCGGCGCACCCTGCGCGTGTGGACGTGTCAAATCGATCGACACGTCGGCAGCAGAGAAAATGCCTGGAGTGGTTGCCGTATTCACGCACCGAGACCTTACCGGTCACAATGTTTTCGGCCCGATCATTCCCGATGAACCGTTTTTGGTTGCCGACGAAATCTCTTACCTTGGCCAACCGGTTGTCGTGATCGCGGCAGAGAGTCGTGAAGCGGCCCGGGCGGGCCGTGCCGGCGTGAAGATCGATTTTGAATCGACAAAACCGGTCCTTTCGATTGACGATGCGATCGCAATCGAATCCTTCATCGGTCCCCAGCGAACGATCGAAACAGGAGATGTCGAGGCGGTTTTTGCAGATGCGCCGCACACAATCGAAGGAGTCTTTGAAAACAACGGCCAAGAACAATTCTATTTTGAATCGCAAGCAGCGATTGCACTTCCCGAAGAACATAACCGTCTGCGAGTTATCTCGTCGACGCAGAATCCAACGGAAACTCAGGACGTGGTTGCGGAAGCTCTGGGACTGCCTAAGCATCAAGTCATCGGAGAATGCAAACGCATGGGCGGCGGTTTCGGCGGCAAAGAAACCCAGTCCGCGATACCCGCCGTGATGGCCGCGTTGGTCGCGATGAAAACGGGTCGTTCGGCGCGTGTGATCTACACCAAAGACGACGACATGCTGGTCACGGGTAAACGCCACGAATACAAATCGTTCTACCGAGCGGCTTACGATAGCGATGGGAAGTTGCTGGCGGTTGACTTGCGGTTTTTCAGCAATGGGGGAGCCTTTGCCGACTTGTCGACAGCCGTGATGGAACGCACGATGCTGCACGCTGACAATTCGTACTATCTGCCCAATGCAAAAATCGTTGGACAGGTTTGCCGGACCAATCTACCGCCCAACACGGCGTTTCGTGGCTTCGGTGGGCCGCAAGGGATCGTTGTGATCGAAAGCATCCTGCAAGAGATCGCACAGAACTTGGGGAAAGATGCATGGGACATTCGCGTCCTGAATGCTTACCAAGATGGCGATGATTCCAGATGCCGCACGCCTTATGGGCAGATTGTTCGCGACCATGCGATTGCCGAGACGTTTGATGAATTGGAAACGTCGTCGGATTACCGCAATCGCATGACAGCGGTTGAGAAATTCAATAGTGAATCAACGTCCCATGTCAAAGGATTGGCAATGTCGACCGTTAAGTTTGGGATTTCGTTCACAACAAAATTTCTGAACCAAGGCAACGCGCTGGTCAACGTTTACACAGACGGCACAGTCCAGGTATCAACGGGCGGCACAGAAATGGGCCAAGGCTTAAATACCAAGATCAAACAACTGGTCGCTGATGCGTTTGGTATCCCAGCAGCGGACGTAGCCATCATGCCCTGCACAACCGAAAAAAATCACAATGCTTCGCCAACGGCTGCTAGCGCGGGGACCGACCTAAATGGCAGTGCAGCGCTGGTGGCCTGTCGAAAAATCAAGAAGCGCATCAAAGCGTTTGCGGCGGATCACTTTGCCGATTTTGATCGCGGCTTGGAGCGGTCTCCCGAAAACATCCGAATCGATGATGGCTACGTCTACGATACAAGGGTACCCGAACAGCGAATCGCATTTGGTGACTTTTGCAATACGGCGAGGCGAAATCGAATCGACTTGGGCGCACGTGGTTTCTATGCAACGCCCGGTGTTGATTTCAATCGGGAGACAGGCAAAGGGAATCCGTTTTTGTACTACACGACTGGGGCGGCGGTTAGCGAAGTGACGATCGATCGCCTAACGGGTGAAATGGTGGTTGATCGAGTCGACTTGTTAATGGACGTCGGCAAAATGATTAACCCCGGTGTCGATTACGGACAAATTATCGGCGGCTTTATTCAGGGAATGGGTTGGTGTACCAACGAAGAACTAGTCTATGACGACTCGGGCAAACTGCTCAGCACGAGCCCAACGACTTACAAAATTCCAAATATCACGGACGTCCCGAAGGTTTTTCATTACGCGACGATCGACAATCCTAAGCACAAAGTCAACGTGCGTCGCAGCAAGGCTGTTGGTGAACCACCATTGATGCTGGGAATCGCGACTTGGTTGGCGGCCAAGCATGCGATGTCATTCCTGGGGGCCGATGTTCAACGCAAGTTAAAGTTGCCTGCGACAAGCGAAGAGAACCTGATGTGCATTATCGCGGGGAAGGGATAGCTGCGGATGCTGCAACGTGAATTTCATGATCGCTTGAACGAGAGAGCCCACGCCGGGGGGCCGTTCGTAGTCGTTACGTTGATTGACGTTCATGGCAGCACGCCTGCGGACGCGGGGGCAAAGATGGTGGTTGATTCAAGCGGCCGTGATTTTGGCACGGTGGGCGGAGGCCGCATCGAAGCTCAGGCGATCGCCGAGGCTCAGTCGCTAATCGAATCGGGGGAACAAACCCGATTTGCGGACTGGAGTTTGAAAGCGGATGTCGGAATGACCTGCGGAGGACGTGTGCGTATGTTCTTTGAGGCTTGGAACACATCGCCTTGGAAGATCGTGGTTTTTGGCGCCGGTCATGTGACACAGGCATTGGCAAACTTGTTGATCGCTTTGCCATGCCAACTAACTTGCATCGACCCAAGAGCTGATTGGCTGGCCAAATTGCCATCGAAAGTGCATGCGATTTGCATGGGGGATCCCAAAGCCCACGTTGCCAAGTTGGACGACCAGACGTTTGTGATGTGCATGACGCGGGGGCATAAAAGCGATCTCCCGATTTTGAAACAGATCTTTACGAATGATCGCAATTTTGCTTTTTTGGGAGTGATCGGTAGTAGAGCGAAAGCCGCCGTGCTGCGCAAAGAACTGATCGATGCGGGTTGCGACGAAAACAAGATTGAATTTCATTGCCCAATTGGGTTGCCGATCGGCAGTAACCATCCGGCGGAGATAGCAGTTAGCATCGCCGCGCAGTTGCTGTCGGTGCGCGACGCGATAGTTGAGAAAAGCTGAACG
>CAZZDZ010000046.1:3127-19516 GCA_964652675.1 uncultured Pirellulaceae bacterium | reverse complement strand
CATCGCCGCGCAGTTGCTGTCGGTGCGCGACGCGATAGTTGAGAAAAGCTGAACGTGTTCACGCGATTTGTCATCCGTCAGAAAAAATTACGAATCAATCCTTCTGAATTTAGAACGATACCACATGTCTGAAAAACCATACGATCCGCCCGCCACGACAGACGAGAGCGGCGGCCCAACACCGAAACGTTTTTTAAAACCATTGTTGTTGGTGATCGTTGTGGCGGTTTTCGCAGGGTTGATATACCAATTTGGCGACTCACTTTCACTGGAGAGTTTGGCGCAAAGAGAAACTCAGTTGCGCGAGTTTCAGACCAACAACCCGTATCTTGTTTATGGCATTGCTTTTTTGGTTTACGTCGTTGCGACAGGTTTGTCGTTGCCTGGTGCAGCCCCGTTAACGTTGGTCTACGCCTGGTACTTTACTTTTTGGCCCGCGCTACTGTTGATCAGTTTTGCGTCAACGATTGGTGCAACGATCGCGTTTCTGATGAGCCGATATTTTGCGGGGCAATCCGTGCAGGCAAAGTTCGGCGACCGGTTGGCCAGTTTCAACGAGCATCTTGATCGTGACGGCGCGTTCTATTTATTTACGCTCAGACTGATCCCCGCCGTGCCGTTCTTTGTCATCAATCTCGTCATGGGACTGACGAAGTTGAAAGCGACGACCTATTACTGGGTCAGCCAATTGGGGATGTTGCCGGGAACGGCTGTCTATGTCTACGCAGGCTCTCGAGTGCCTGATCTCAACACATTGGCAAAAGATGGCATTGGTTCGGTGTTTTCGCCAACTCAACTGACACAGATTTTTATTGCCTTCGCACTGCTGGGGTTGTTTCCATTGGTCACCAAAAAACTACTCGCGTACTTTGCGAAGCCCAAGCAATAGCGAACGCGTTTTTCAGCAGGTATTGCGTTCACACGATGACATCTGCTGCCGATGTCGTATAACTAGGCGAACTATTCGTTCGGACTTTGGTTAGCAAATTTCATTATGGCCCATTTTCAAATTCTCGCTTTCGACGGTGGCGGCATTCGTGGTGCATTCGGTTTGGGGTTCTTGCAAGAGCTTGAATCGGGGATGGATCGCAAAGTCCGCGATTGCTTTGACTTGATCGCTGGAACGTCCACGGGAGCGATCACCGCAATGGGATTGGGCATCGGCCACGGCGGTAGCGAAATGGTCGATTTCTACCAACGGTTCGCCGAAAAGATTTTCAAGCCCGAACCGCCCTTCGAACCAGACCAGATGCTGTTGCGGCACATGTACAACGTTGTTCATACGTTGGTCGAATCAACCGGCGAAGCGGACCTGGATCATTTCTTTCGCGCGAGGTATTCCGCCGAAAATCTACGCGAGTGTTTGGACGAAGGTTTTTATGGCTTACAGATGAAAGACATTGTTGGTCCCCGCGTGATCGTTCCCAGCACGAATTTGACCACGGGCGAACCGTATGTATTTGGGACACCTCATCTGCCATCGCACTTGCCCGACGCTGAATTGAAAGTAGTCGATGTTCTGATGGCGACAACTGCAGCGCCAACTTATTTTCCGCATCATGTGATGCCCAATGGAGAAGCGTTCGTTGATGGTGGGCTTTGGGCGAATAGCCCGGGATTGCTGGGGCTCGGGGAAGCTCTACGGCTGCAACAACTATGCGTTGGCGATCACTGTGCCATGCCGTTCAGCACCAACGACATCTTTTTGCTAAACATTGGATCGGGTACGACCAAATTTTCGATGACGCCCCCAGGCAAAGAAGCGGGGTCATTGTATTGGGCACAAAAGATTGCCGATGTGATGATGTCCAACCAAGTTCAAGGGATGCAGGTGCCGCTGCGGTTCTTGTTGGCCGATCGAGTCAAATCAATCAACTTCGACTTGCCCGACGAGACCTGGAAACTAGACGCGGTGCAGCACATGGACGAAATCATGGAATTGGGACGACAGGCCGCCCGCGATCATCGTTCCGAACTGGAGGACATCTTTCTGAACCACACTCCAGATCCCTATCAAAGGATCGACGATTCGCAGAAAGATAAGTTGGCCCACAATTAGCGTTTCATCTACTTGCCGAGGATATCCAGGATATCTCGCGAATCGAGTCGCTGCGGATGACCTAGTCGATGGGATTGCTTGGCAAAGCGACAGTTGGTCCATTGTCGATCTGCCAGCGCGACTAGAATAGGTTTGTGCCAACGTTGGCAAATAACCTTGATCACTTAAACCAGGTAAGACGCGACCGCCTTTCAAGGTCAAGCTACATCGCATCCCCCAACCAGCCACAATGAAACGATGATTGTTAGTATCTTTAACGATGTAGTCGGACCCGTGATGCGTGGCCCCTCCAGTTCTCATTGCGCCGCCGCACTGCGTATTGGCTTGCTCGCTCGTGACCTGATGGGCGGGGTAATCTCCAATGTCTTGGTTGAATTCGACAATGGCGGCTCGCTTCCTGCCACGCATCAGAGCCAAGGCAGCGACATGGGATTGTTTGGCGGCCTACTTGGATTCGCGGCCGATGATCCAAGGCTACCCAATTCCGCGCAGCATCTCGCTGATGCTGGGGTCGACTTGCAATTCAAGTATGACGACTTGGACGATCCGCATCCGAACACCTATCGGCTGACGCTTTCCAACGATAAATCACAACACCGACTGATCGCGATATCGACCGGCGGTGGGATGATCGAAGTCTTGCAGATCGATGAAACGAAACTCAGCATCGGCGGTGACTACCACGAAACGCTCGTTTGGGCCGACGGTTGCGATGAAGTCGAATCGATGCGCGAAACGCTTCAGGCGGACGACGTCATTTTTCATGACTGCGGCTTGCTGCAGATTCGCAGCCAAAGTGCTTTGTCTGCTGAACAAGTCGCCGGTGTGATTCCAAACGCTTCTGGCATCGTCCACTTAAAGCCAGTGTTGCCGGTGCAGTCGCGGCGTGATCTAACCGTCCCTTTTAGTAGCTGCAGCGAGTTGGTTGCTCATGATGGGCAGCGCGAATCGATGCTTTGGCAATTGGCCGTTGAGTATGAATCGGCAAGGAGTGGATTAGACGAAGACGCGTTGATCAAAAAGATGTCCGACATCATTCACATTATCCGCAAGAGTGTTGCGCAAGGCCTTGCGGGGACCGAATACGAAGACCGCGTGCTGGGATTTCAATCAGGCAAATTCCAAGAACTGATGGACGCTGGCAAGTTGCTTGACGGTGGCATGCTGAACCGAATCGTTTTGTACACGACGGCATTGATGGAAGTAAAAAGTTCGATGGGTGTGATCGTTGCGGCGCCGACCGCAGGTGCTTGCGCCGCGTTTCCGGCGACCTGCATTGCCGTTGGCGAAATGATGAAACTGTCAGATACCGAGATCGCTCGCGGTATGCTTGCGGGCGGACTTGTTGGCGTTTTCATTGCAACTCATTGGAGCTTTGCCGCCGAAGTAGGTGGTTGCCAAGCCGAAGGCGGATCCGCAGCAGCCATGTCGGCAGCCGCTTTGGTGACGTTTACTGGTGGGACGCGTCAGCAGGCAACCGGTGCGGCGTCGATGGCGATGCAAAACATGTTGGGGCTGATTTGTGATCCGGTCGCCAACCGCGTCGAAGCGCCATGCCTTGGCAAGAACGTGATGGCCGCCAGCAATGCATTGTCGTGCGCGAACATGGCGATAGCAGGTTTTGATTGCGTGATTCCTCTAGACGAAACAATCAATGCAGCCAAAGCAGTTGCCGAGCGTATGCCACGCGAACACCGCTGCACGGCGTTGGGTGGGCTGTCGATCACGCCTACTTCGCTGGCAATCGAAAAACGTCTTGCACAGGGATGCGGATCGGGCTGTTCCACCGGTTGCGCCCCCAAAGTTACCCCGATTTCTCAATAGGTTGCCCGTTTGAAAAGGGCGTCAAACATCGTTTCTGTGGTATAATTGGGCTATCTGGTGCGTCGCTGGCAAGTGACGTTTACCACTTCCTACAATACGTAGGCCCACCATCCCTGCCCTCCCTTTTGCTTGGTCGAGTTCCTTGTTGGCTCGCTGAGCGCACCACAACTTTTGAGAAGTGCCTGTGTTCGATCGTCTGATCGTCGCACGATTAGTTGCTTTGATCTGCCTTTTTACTTTGACCCACACGGCGTGCGGACAAAATGCTAAGGCCAAGGAAGAGGCTGCGCGGAAAAAGAAGGCGGCGGAGGCCAACACGGCTTGGAAGAAAAACGGCTGGCCAAAGCTGAAAAAGTTCTGCATCGAATGCCACAATGCGGACACGCAAGAAGCAGAGGTGGATTTGAGCTTGCTTGAGCATCTGGATTCCTCCGATCCAGCCAGCAGTTCGATGATGCGTGTTTTGGAGATGGTTCGATTTGGCGCGATGCCGCCCGATGACGCGGAACTGCCAACCGAAACGGAGCGAAAAGCTCTGGTCGCTGCGCTCGACAATGCACTCTACAGCGTGACTTGTGATTTGCGTCCCCGAGCGGGCAAGGTGACGGCGCGGCGTCTAAATCGAGCCGAGTACAACAACTCAATACGTGATCTGTTTGGGATGGATCTGCGGCCAGCCGACGCGTTCCCAAGTGATGAAGTCGGAGCCGGGTTTGACAACAATGGCGACGTGTTGAGCCTTTCGCCGATGATGATCGAAAAATACCTGGCGGCCGCCGAGAGCGTTTCGCAAAAGGTACTGGTGGATTGGGACGAAATCCCAAAGCTGGACATTGAGATTCCGTCCGATCGGATGTACGTCCACGGAAAGACGAAGACGGGAGGATTCAACGGCATTTTTTTGGATCCCGATGCGTTTGCTTGGGTCACGGTAGAGATTCCGATCAAGGGCGAGTATCGATTCAGAGTCCGTGGCGGTAATTCCGAGCGGGATAAGTCAAAGACGAACGTGGCAATTTATGATCGCGACGGAGTCTTGGTCGGATTGGACGACTTGAAGTACTACGGTGGCGGCGGGGAAAGTGAGCGATTCGAGTTTCGGCTGAATCTTGAGCCTGGGAAGCATCGGTTTGTGATGGAGCCGATCGAAGACGACGAAATTGATCTGAAAGTCGGCGAGACTCGATCAGAACGTTTCGACAAGTTGGATCCGCAGATCATCAAGGATGCAACGAAACGTCGCGCAAAACCGCTTACGCCAGACGACGATCTGGATGCCAGTCGCTATCCCTTTATGTTCCGCAAAGTCGAGGTCGTCGGTCCGAAGAAGATTCCCGACGATTTGTTGCCACCCAAACAGTACGAATTGTTACGTCGTATGGCTGATCGGCGAGACGGTCGTTGGCACAACGTCGAAAGTGCGGCCATTGAAAGCCTGAAACCCATCATGCGTCTCGCATTTCGCGAACCTGTCCAAACGAAAGACGTCAAACCGTACGCCCGATTGGTCGAAGACGCGTGCCAGCGTGGCGACAGCTACTATCGGGGTATGCAAATCGCCATCAGCGCCATTTTGGTCTCGCCACGTTTTTTGTTCCGCGTCGAAACGCCTCCCGACGGTTGGAAGCCGAAGAAAGGCGAAACCGATGTGCAGCTCACGCAATATCAGTTGGCAACTCGCTTGTCTTATTTTCTTTGGAGCAGCACGCCGGACAATCAGCTGCTGAACGAAGCCCAGCACAATCGCTTGAAGGGCAACGGTCTCGAGTACAACGTGCGCCGAATGTTGTCGGACAAACGATCCGAATCGCTCGCAAACCAGTTTGCGGCTCAATGGTTGGGGTTGCGGAATCTTGCGGAACACGAAGCTGATACGGAGGAGACATTCAAAGGGTTTGACCCGAAGTTGATGGATTCGATGTCGCGCGAAACGCGGATGCTTTTTTCGCACGTCGTTCGTGAGAACAAACCAGTCGGAGAACTATTGACGGCCGACTACACGTTCATCAATCGCGACTTGGCAAAGCACTATAAGATCGATTTCGATTCAGATTCAGACGAATTCGTTCGCGTGTCTCTCAAAGGGACGCCGCGTGGCGGGCTGTTGTCGCATGGCAGCATGTTGACGTTAACCAGTTATGCGACGCGCACGTCTCCTGTGCAGCGCGGAAAATGGATTTTGGAAAACATCCTTGGCACTCCGCCACCCGATCCGCCCGCGAACGTGCCAGACTTGGAAACAAAATCAGCCGATGAGAACGCTTCGCTGCGCGACCAGCTGAAGCTACATCGCGATTCGCCCACTTGTTCGTCTTGTCACAAAGTAATGGACCAGTTGGGTTTCGGTTTAGAGCAGTTCGATGCGATCGGCCGCTATCGAAAGATGGAGGGCAATTTGCCGGTCGACGCGAGCGGTGTTTTACCGGGTGGGCGAAAGTTCGATGGCGTCGCGGAGTTAAGCGAAGTGCTCAGCAAAACCGAACGCAAAGCATTTGCAAAAACCATGGTCGAACGTTTGCTTACATTTGCAATTGGCCGCGAATTGTCGCCCAATGATCGATGCGTGGTGGATGAAATTGTCCAAAAGGCCGAAAAGAAGGACTATCGAATGGTTGATTTGATCCTTGGTGTCGTGCAAAGCAGGCCGTTTGGCTATTACGAGATTGGGGAATAGAAATTGGTCAAATTAAACCGTGACACTCAGGTGGTATACTGAAGGTATGAATAAGAGTCGCCAAATCGATCGCCGAACAGTGCTTCGTGGAACATTGCTGCGTGGAACGGGGCTCGCGCTTGGCTTGCCATTGTTGGAATCCATGACGCCAATGGCTCGCAGCGCCTATGCGGCACCCGAGCCAGCATCAGCGCCTGTTCGCATGGCGTGCATCTTCTTTCCCAACGGTGTGATTGTTCCCGACTGGAAACCGAAGGGCACCGGCGATGATTGGCAAATCTCCAAAACACTCAAGCCGTTAGAGCCGTTCAAATCCAAGATCAATGTGTTGGGCGGACTTGCCCACGACAACGGGCGTTCCCACCGCGACGGCGCCGGTGACCACGCTCGTTGTGCGGCCACGTATTTGACCGCCGCGAGGCCGGTAAAAACCAGCAGCAGTATCAGCATCGGAGTGAGCGTCGATCAAATCGCTGCAAAGCAATTGGTTGGCAAAACCAAGTTGCCATCCATCGAACTTGGGCTGGTAGGCAGTCGCAATGCCGGTAGCTGTGACTCCGGATACAGTTGTGCTTACTCATCCAACGTGTCCTGGCGTAACAAAACGACACCGATGCCGAAAGAGATCACGCCGCGGATGGCATTCGATCGAATGTTCAGCAGTGTCGAAGCCGGTGAGCGTCGCGAGCAGAATTTGATTCGTCAAAGCATTTTGGACGTTGTTCGCGCCGATGCTGATCGGATCATGAAAAAAGTGGGTCAGTCGGACCGTCGAAAACTGGATGAGTACTTTTCCAGCGTTCGCGAGATCGAGCAACGAATTGAACGTTCCGAACAGCAAGACTCTGATGCGATGCCGGACTTGCACGTTCCTCATGGCCGAATCGAATCATTCCGCGAACATGCTCGATTGATGTACGACATCATGGCGGTTGGTTTTCAAACGGATACAACACGAGTGGCCACGTTTATGTTGGACACCGCTGGCGGTAGCCGGCGTTACACAGAGATCGGTGTCAAAGATAGCCATCACGGCATGAGCCATCACCGCCACAAAAAGGACTTGATCAAGAAGCTGCAAAAAATCGACCACTACCTGGTCGAGCAGTTCGCGTATTTTTTGCAGAAAATGGAATCGATCCAGGATTCCAATGGGACGCTGCTGGATCAATCGATGATCTTGTACGGCAGCGGCATCAGCGACGGAAACCGCCACCGCCACGACGATTTGCCGTTGGTCCTGGCGGGAGGCGCCGGAGGCAAAATCAAGACCGGCCGTCACATCGTCACCAAGGACGAAGTCCCAATGGGCAATCTGTTTTTGTCGATGCTAGACGTCATGGGAACGCCTGCTGAATCAATCGGTGACAGCAGCGGACGTCTGGACGTGTTGTAGATGCAGGACGACTTTCGCTGCGACCTAGAAGTTGTATTTCGGGTTTTCGCGATCGAAATCGGCGTCTGTTAATCCGACGTTCAGCTTCACGTTCATGTAGTTGTATTCTTCTAAGATCGTCAGTGGCGATCCCTTTTGGCTGGGCCAATCGTAAGCAACGTATCGAATGGGGATGTTGCGTTCGTCGTCCATAAACACTTGGGCTTGGTAGAACTCGGCCCCAACGTATCTTGTTGGCTGGGTGACTTCAAAGACAGTGCAAACGCGGTCTTTGACCTTTGCTCCTTTGCGGAACTCACAGGTCACGTCAGGTGATTTCTTGGTTGCTTTTTCGCCCCGTTCAATCAGCTTGACGATCAAGTTTTCCAAGCCGATCTCGGTCATCGGATAACGTTGGCCACGCATCGCCAGCATACTGTTGGGGCTGACCGTCATGGTGGGTAAGAATGCGCCCGCTGTTCCGCCCTCGTGTGCAATCAGGTTCCCACCGTTGGCACCTTCCACATAAATCACTTCACGGCCTTTGATCTTCGATGGCTTCAAGAAGTTCAAGTAGACGCTCAGTGGCTGGACAATTTTGCCGTTGACGACTTTACGATTGCGGATTTTTGCGGCAGCGTATTGATACGACCCCAGTGTTCCATTGACGCTTTCTCGGAACACCAACGTGGCGGTGTAGTCATCCACGCTTGCACGACAGTTTTGCAATCCGCGGCGGGCGATATCCAGTGCACGATCAAGCTGAGAGCCCGCGACTTGCATTGGTTTGGGAGCGGGAACGTTCGCGACTCGGTGGACGGGTTCGACGAGTTCTGCTGGCTTGACGGCAAGGGAGGTTGTCGCGACGGACGCTGTCAGCGTTCCGAGGAGGGCGACAAAGTGACGACGAGCGAGTTTCATTTTGACTTCCTTGTGGATTAGTTGCGGCAACCACGCCGCTCGTATCCTTAGCTATCGCCGAAAGAGGGCTAGCAAAATGACCAGAACATCGATCGGTGTCTGGACCATTCCAACCGTTGCAGCCCGCCCTGGACGCGTTTTCACCTGATTTCGGAGTCCGTATAGCTGACCTGGAGGGTACAACTGGGTTTCACGTCCTTGCCAGATCAATTTTGGATAAGTAAATCACGTGTTTTTCGGCAAATTGCAGTCCCGGCATGCTTCGGCCAAACCATTGCGGACGTTTGTCGGTGACAAATCGAACGCCGATTGCGTTGTCATGCACAGCCCGTTGCCTTTGCCCCTGTCGCAAAACCATGGCAACCGGACGCACTGGAAATGGTCCAAGAATCGGTATTCGGTGGTCACGGGGGCGTACGGTGGTCTTCAAATCCACCACCTGCCGCGCAGCGACGTTGCCGCGTAACATAGACGTCCAATCGCTTTTTGTTTTTCGCCCTTGCAACGCAATCTTTCAACATGAACGCCCCGCAACCCGGTCGTCAATCCGCTCCATTGCCTGATCCGTCCACCACGCCGATTAACGGTTGGCACTGTGCCCACTACTTTTATCGGTTCACACGCCAGTCGCGTTTGGATGCCGCATGCCAACAACAATTGCGTGACGCTCTCGATGCCAATGGCGAGAATGCTCCCGAGAGGCTAGCGACTTATTGGACAAGCGGGCATCGTGCAGATTTTGGGATCATGGTGATGGATTCTGATCCTGCCAAAGTAGACGCGGTCCACCAGAGGATCATGGCGCCAGGACTGGGCGGTCACGTCCAACCGGAATGGTCATTTGTTTCGATGAGCGAAGTCAGCGAGTACGTGCCAACGCTGGATGGATATCGCAAACGTTTGATAGATGGCGGTGCGGTACCCGATTCCGATGAACTGGCTGCAAAAGTTGCCGCTTACGAACGTCGTCTGCCAATCATGAACGAGCATCGACTGAGACCCGAGTTTCCTGAATGGCCAGCCGCATGTTTTTATCCAATGAACAAGAGTCGCGTGGTGGGAGCGAATTGGTTTACCGAAGCATTCAGCGAACGAAATTCGCTGATGGCCGAACACGCACAAAGTGGAATGGCATTCGCTGGTAAAGTATCCCAACTGATTTCGGTTGGCGTTGGCCTGGACGATTGGGAGTGGATGGTCACGCTTTGGGCACGCAACCCGGAGTACCTGAAGGAGATCGTTTACAAAATGCGCTTTGACAAAGCCAGTGCCAAGTACGCTGAGTTTGGTCCGTTTTATGTTGGCTACAAAGCGACAGCGGACGAGATCATCGAGCATTGCCAGATGGGTTAGTCGTCTTGCCCTAGTCCTGGTGTTACCGACGCATCGCTTTGCGACAGCACGCGGGACATTTTTTGTCGCCAGTGAAGGTGGATCGTTCGATAAGCGAACATAGCCAAGATTGCACCGCATCCGGTTGCCGCGACCGCAGAAAACACGACCACTTTTTCCGCGCTGTCCGAGAATACCAATAGCGCGATCCCCAGCAATGGAATTGCGATTGCAGCCAGCCAGAATCGTTCGCTTTGTTGTACGACTCTGGCGGCGCGATGATCAAAATTGCGATCCTCCATGGAGTTCTTGATCAGCAGCGGGTAGTACACCAATGTCGCCAGGGTCGTCATGCCAAAATACGGATAGATCGCTGCAACGCCGCCGCAAATCACAAGCGAAAAAAAGAACCGCACGCATTCTGACGTTGGCAGTTCTTCGAATCGCCATGAAAGCGCAAAGGGGTAAACCAATCCAGCGACCAGCCACAAGGATCCGCCGATCAACGCGGCGTTTTGACCAAGACGCGTGATCGAACCAATCGATTGTTCATCGATGGTGTCGTTGGATTTAGCTTTATGAATTGCGTTGACGAACGACTTGGTCAACCGCACTACGAACCAAATGCCGACCCCAAGGCAAACGACTGAAACGACAAATGCGAGCGGATTAAAGAAGGATTTTAGTTTGGGGATGTCACTCTCATGTTTGCCCAACAGAGCGAAAAAGTTGTAGACATAGTTGAAAGCCATCGCGAAGATATTCGGCACCAACAAGACAGCACTGGGAACGATCCAGTGTTTCCATTGCAACACGCGATGTCGCCACGAAGTTGGATCGGGGTCGAAAATGCCGGCTGCTTCGGGGTGCAAAGCCAGCTTAAGTCGACCGGCAAGTTCCGCGCCGCTGGTCGGACGATCTTTGGCGTCAAACTGAAGCGCGGTGCGTAAAGTTGATTCCAAAACACGCTCGGACGCTGTGCCAAGCCGCTGGGGTGTCTCCAGTGGTTGTTCTCTTGCACTAAGTTGATCGGCGATGGCTTGTGTCCATGACGCGCTGTTCTCGGCAATGTTAAATGGCCGTTTTCCTTGCCATAGTTCCCACAACAGGATGCCAAGCGAATACAAGTCAGCTTGCGCGCCGACTTCTTCGGGAGCTTCCATTATCGTGGCGCTAATCGCACGCAAGTGTTCCGGTGACATGTAGCCAACTGATCCTCCAAAGCTGGAGGCGGCGCCGGCGCGACCGGCTGCTCCCGCAAAACTGACGTTAAAATCTGCCAGTTTGGGGATTCCTTCACCCGACAATAACACGTTGGCCGGTTTTACATCGCGGTGCAGTACACCCAACGAATGGGCTTCGTCTAACGCTCGGGCCAATTGAATCCCAAGCCACGCAACCACCGTTGGCCACTGCGAGTCCCTTAAAAATCTTCGTACCGACGATCGCTCAGGAACGACCTGAGCCGATTTCAATAATTGTCGGTCCACCACGTCCAACAACAGAGTGCCATTGCGGTCAGCAAATTCGTAGCTCTGCGCCATCTTGACGACATCGGACAACGTTCCGCCTGGATGAAATTGCATGTACAGCAAATGGACGGCGGGAGAATCTAATTCACGTTGATCAAAAACCCGAACAATGTTTGGATGGTCAAACTGTGAAAGCGCTTGGGGTTCGTCGCCGGTGCCACGCGAAACTTTCAACGCGACCAGTCGATGCATGGACAACTGACGCGCCAAATAGACATGTGCAAATGCTCCGCTGCCCAACGTTTGGATGATCAAAAAATCGTCGATCTGGCTGCCGATTTCCAGCTCGGGTGGCACGCCACGATTTTTCACTGCGGACGTTGCTTCGCACTGAGCACCCAATATCTGGCTAAGCACTGCATCAAACTGCGGGAATCGTTCCTTGTATTCTGCGTGATCGGGAGTGTCGCCCGCTTCGCGGCGAAGTTGGATTTCTTCCATGACCAAGTCCAGCGGGATCGAGTCGCTGGTCATGTAGTCCGGCAATGAATCCACGTAGGATTCGATGCGCGGCACTGCGTTGTTTACTGAAGAATTGTTTGCCGCTGCATTTTTGTCGGCGGATTGCTCTGCCGCCATTGCCATGTCCAGCTTGATCAGTTCGAACAGCACGAACCGATGGGCAGACAAATCGAACGGCGATGGCAAGAACTTTTGCAGTTCAGAACGATCGTTTAGAGGCGCGACTTGAGCATATCGCTCCAAAGTGTCAACGAGAAGTTGGTCTGCATCCGTTGTGTTTTCCGGCGAACTGTCACCGCCGGCACGCACCGTCCAATGCGTTTTCCCTTGGCGAACGGCCTCGCGGTCCGACGGCTCGCTTGCCCGCGTTTCGTCATCGTATCGAAATGGTTGCGAGTCAGATGGCATTTGCAATCGGGAAATGGAACGAAAACACTGGTTGGTGACGCTTGATTCTAAACGGAATCGGTGATTTCGCACCTCTGGTTGAAGCTCTTTCTGCCAATCAAAGCAGACTTTCACTTATACTCCGAAGTTGAAACCCAAGTCCGTAAAAGTTGGATTGCCAAAGTAGGCCGTAGCAAGGTCGCCAAGGTACCACTGGAACGGCGTACATGTGAATTGTGTCCTAGCAGGGTGTTTAGGAATGGACGACGAAAAAGACATTGAATCCGATGGCGACGGGGCTCTGATTGACCGCGTGAAACAACGCGATGGTCAGGCGTTGGCGGAATTCATCGAAAAAAACCGCGACCGCATAAGTGGTTTCATTCGGTCCATCACTGGCCAGCATCTGTTGGCGGTTGTTGAGATAGACGATCTGATTCAGGAAGTATCAACGGCCGCATTAACGGGGTTGCCGACTGCACCGCTGGATCAATACGAGCCAATGCAATGGATTCAGCAGATCGCGCGACGGCGAGTCGTTGACGCACACCGATTTCATTTTGATGCTCAGCGGCGGGATGTCAGTCGTCAGCAATCCATCCACGCTCAGCAAAGTGGGAACGCGGAATCGCAAGGGATCGAAGCACTGTTGGCAGCCAGCATGACGTCGCCCAGCGCGGCCGTCAGTCGCGACATTCGAATGGTCCGCATGAACGAAGCGGTTGATGGGCTCAGCGACGAACAAAAGGCGGCGGTGCGAATGCGTTACGCCGAAGGCCTGCCGACAAAAGAAATTGCTCAGAAGCTTGGGAAGACCGACGTCGCGATTCGCGTCTTGTTGTCGCGCAGCATGCGGTTGCTTGAAAAAAAGTTGGAAGACGTCCGACCGACGCGGTCATGATCGGTTGTTTCCACCAAGAGCCCGCAGCATGCCTTCGGCCTTGGCCCAAGTCTCGGCTTCTTCTGCTGCTGGGTTGCTGCGAGCGGTGATGCCGCCGCCGACAGGGATTTGCCAATAGCCGCCGGCCGCAGTGATCGTTCGGATCAAAATATTGAAATCCGCCGTGCCGCCACAACTAATGTAGCCCATCGATCCACAGTACGGCCCGCGCGGGTTAGGCTCCAATTCCGCGATCGTTCTCATCGCTTCGATCTTGGGTGCCCCGGTGACGCTGCCGCCGGGAAAACAAGCCTGTAGTAAATCAACAACGCTCTGGTCGTCCCGTAAACGACCTTCGACAACCGAAACCAAATGCTGGACGTACTGGTAGCGTTCTATTTCGCAAAGTTTACGAACGACAACGCTTTCGTCCGTACACACGCGCGACAAATCATTTCGCATCAGATCAACGATCATTACATTTTCGGCGTGGTCTTTTTCGCTCGCTTTCAATTCGGCAGCCAACGCGTCATCTTCGCTGGGGTCTCCGGTCCGTCCAATCGTGCCTTTGATGGGGCGCGTTTGTACGTTCCGATCGCGAACCGTCAAGAATCCTTCGGGTGAGCTGCTCAGAACGACAAAATCACCACCGTCATAGTATCCGCCAAACGGCGCAGGGTTCGCGATCCGCAGTCTCAAGTACAGTTCCGGGGACGGGATGTCAGACTTGCGAATCAACCGCTGTGCTAGGTTGACTTGAAACGAATCGCCCTGACGAATGCGCCGTACGATGTCGGCAACCGCATCACGAAACCCCTGACTGGCAAAGTTGCTAGTGACCGCTGCGATTTCGCCTTCGGTGAATCTCTCGGGTGGTTGAACCGTTTTGGTAGATGGATTTTTATCGCAGCAATCTTTCAGCAAAGACTCGAATTGATCGGCACGCTGCCGCGCGACATCGTCACAAACACTGCCGGACTGGGTTATTCCTTGGCTGATAATCCAAGCGTCGCCCTGGTGATGGTCAACGGCAACCGTCCAATCGTACAGCCCCAGCGACATCGCAGCAGTCGGTAAGTCGTTGTTTTCTGGAACACCGATCTGTTCTAGCCATGCGCCCGATTCGTATCCAATCACCCCCGCAATTCCGCCTTGAAAAGGAGGCAAGCCCACCGCGTGGTTGGCTGGCAAGTCGTGACTCCATTGCTCCAGTTGCGGCCATGGATTTGGATCGCCCACGTGGGCGACCAACTGACGAATTGGATCGGCTGTTAAGAAAGAGTATCGTCCCAGGTCGGCTGAATCGCCGTCGATGCGCGGTTGCAAAGCCGAATCGAGCCACAAGCATCGTGGCAAAGTGCAAAGCCGCGAGAATGCTTTTTCGATCGAAAATCGCTCTGGCAACTTGCGGACTACGGGAAGCATGGATTCGCGGCTCATGAGTTTCAAGCTAGCAGCACAAGGTAGGATGCAAAAGGCGAAAGCAACACTTTGGCCGATTGTTGGAGCCGATTTATTGTGGTTTCTTGCGATGCCGACTTGTGCGTTTGATTCGGTGCAAGTCTTCTGCCTGGGTAAGCATTCCCCAATCGAGCGCCTGATCTTGCTCGTATTGTTTACCAAGCGTCAACGCGATCGACGCCTTTGCCATTTCATATCCTAGGTAGAACGCGTGGCCTGCGTCGATGTTGTCCGACGTGTTTTCCTGCATCAATCGATCGAACAATCGAAACGGATCGTCGTCGGCCAGATTCACACCCGCCGATAGCACGCGAATCTGATCATCTTGTGCAAACAGACGATAATTGTTGTCTTTGATCTGATTGGCTAGTTGCTGCAGGGCTTCAGTCGGGTAAGGCCGCAATTTGTCGTCGCGCAGCATCACCAATGCGTCCGACAAACGTTTCGGCGGAATACCATGTTTGACGCTGTAGTGTGCTAAGCGTCGCGCGATATCGCATTCACGAACAGACGATCGGGCCCAGTTGATCACTTGAGTTGTTAGCACGCTATGGATGCCTAATTCTTGGCAAATGCCGATTAACAAAAGGTTGACGCCAGCGGAGTCCACGTCGGTTAGCTCGGTTAAGTTTCCTATGCCCATCATCATTGGCAAATCAGGAAACTCGTTGCGGATGGTTGCGTATCGATGCAAGCTGGCGGCGAATCCTGCTCCGATTGGTTCTAAGATCGGATCAAGTCGCATCGGTACGTTCTTTTTTGCCAAAAAATCGACCGTGTCTCGCAGGCTTTGTAGGTCAGATGGTGCGTCAGGAATGACGACAACTTCGGCCCCCCAATCAGCGGCGTGTTGACGGTTAGAAGAGTTGACGGACAAAACCAACGAAGCGCCATTTTCAGTAGCTTGGAGTGTTTCATCGGTATCAAACGTGTCGACGGAAACTTGGTGTCCACGGTCGACCAATGCCGCAATGTATTCGCCCACGTTGGCACAGTGTCGGACCGGATCACAACCAAAATCGATGACGTCGGCGCCCTGCTTTGAAAGCGCATCGGCGCGACGGACAACTTCGTCAATCGACATTCGCGGCGCGTGGTTGATTTCTGCGATGATCTGAATGTCATAGTCGCTTAGATCGTCTGCGACCCGCTGGCCACCGAACAATTCTGACAAGGCACGACAATCATTTGGTCCGCAAATAACGGGAATTTCCAGTGCATCGGCAAGTTCTGCGATGCCGCTTTCGCAGTATCCGGGAACAATCACGTGCGTCGCGTCTGCTGGAACGTTTAAGTTTCGCCGCAGCCACCTTGGGGTCATCAATGCGGCCACCGTAATTGGCATGACCCCAATCGAATAGTCGAACGAATATTGTTCTGCAAGCGCGGCGACGATCTCCCGAACCACGGATTCGGCAAGCCGACCAGTGACGAAAAAGTAATGGTGATTCGGTTCAGGTTTTAGTGTCGTTTGCATGGATA
>CAZZDZ010000046.1:0-3027 GCA_964652675.1 uncultured Pirellulaceae bacterium | reverse complement strand
GTGACGAAAAAGTAATGGTGATTCGGTTCAGGTTTTAGTGTCGTTTGCATGGATACATTGCATCTTGATCGCTACGTGTAGTAGATCACAAGAGAATCGCTTTGTTTTCACTAATTGTTCGTAATGAAACTTCTGAATGTGTCTCATATTGAACCATGAACTGTGCCGCACGACTTGGAGTTGCGCGAAGAAGTGGTTTTGAGAATGGAATTTTTTTGCTGTAAGTTGCTTGTCGGTATTGACGCACAATAGACAGACTCTAAAACATCAATCAGCAAGAGATTCGTGAACGATTTGATGGACAAGGATTCGTAAATCGTCGTGGCCGGGATCTCTTGCTTTTTCATGCGCCATAGGTACTCCGTAGCGGAACGCGTGTAATCCACCGATACGAACCATTTTGGGACAACTGAAATGTCATTTCGATTCGACAAGCTGACCACCAAAGCCCAATCGTTGGTCTCCGAAGCACAAGGGCGAGCCGCTTCGGCTGGAAATCCAGAGATCACAGCGCTACACCTGCTTGGCGCGATGCTTGACCAACAAGACGGCATCACGCGACCGTTGCTTGAAAAAATCGGTGTCGACTTTGCGCAATTGAAAGGGACCGTGGACAGCGAACAGAGCAAGCTGCCAAGCGTTTCTGGTGGGCGACAACCAGGAGTTGGCCCCAATCTACAACAGACCTTTGACGCGGCAGCAAAAGCGGCAGAGTCGCTCAAGGACGAGTTTGTATCTACGGAGCATCTACTGCTTGCGACGACCCGCGTCAGCAGCAAAGCAAACAATCTACTGAAACTGGCTGGGATCAATTCCGACGATGTCCTCAAAGCGATGAGCGAGATTCGTGGATCGGCACGCGTCACCGACCAGAACGCCGAAAGCACTTACCAAGCGTTAGAAAAGTTTGGCATTGATCTGACCGAGTTGGCTTCGCAGGGCAAACTGGATCCGGTGATTGGACGCGACAGCGAAATTCGTCGCGTGATTCAAGTGCTGTCGCGACGGACAAAAAACAACCCCGTGCTGATTGGCCAACCCGGCGTGGGCAAAACCGCGATCGCCGAAGGCCTGGCGTTAAGGATCTTTGAAGGCGACGTGCCGCAGAGCTTGCAGGACAAACGCGTTGTATCGTTGGACATGGGCGCGTTGGTAGCTGGCGCCAAATTCCGTGGCGATTTCGAGGAACGGTTAAAATCGGTGCTGCGTGAAGTGAAAGATTCTAACGGCCAGGTCGTGTTGTTCATTGACGAACTGCACTTGGTCGTTGGGGCTGGCAAAGCCGAAGGCTCTGCGGACGCAGCCAATTTGCTGAAACCCGAATTGGCGCGCGGTGCGCTGCGATGCATCGGTGCGACAACGCTGGACGAGTACCGAACACACATCGAAAAAGATGCTGCCCTGGAGCGGCGGTTTCAACCAGTTTACGTTGGCGAACCAACCGTCGAAGACACCATTGCAATCCTACGCGGCTTGAAATCACGGTACGAATCGCACCACGGGGTACGAATTACCGACAGCGCGCTCGTGGCAGCAGCCAATCTGTCTAACCGCTATATCGCCGATCGATTCCTACCAGATAAAGCCATTGATTTGATCGACGAGGCAGCAAGTCGATTGGCGATGGAAAAAGAGAGCGTTCCCGAACCGATCGACCGTATCCAACGACGACTGCGACAACTGGAACTTGCCCATCGGCAGTTGGCAGATGAAACAGAAGCGTCCGCAACGCAGCGTCGCGCCGATGTCGAACAAGAAATGGATTCATTGAACCACGAACTGGCAAGCTTACGAGAGCAGTGGGAAGCGGAAAAGATGGGCTTGGATGATGTTCAATCGATCCGTCAAGAAGCCGAAGCGTTGGAGCATCGATTCGCAACTTTGGATGCAGACGCAAAGCAAATGCAACTAAGCGGCAAGAGCCCCGAAAATTTGTACCAAGAAATGTTGGAAGTCCGAGCGCGGCAAAACCAATTGCAGGAACGTTTGGACGAAGTGGAGCGGCGAGACGCGACTGCGAACGAAGGTACCGATGATTCTAGTGAAAAGCGACGGTTGCTGCGACGTGATGTAACCGAAGACGAAATCGCGGAGGTGGTTAGCGTTTGGACGGGTGTGCCTGTCACACGAATGTTGGAGACAGAACGGGCAAAGTTACTGGTGATGGAAGAACGTTTGCACCGGCGAGTGATCGGTCAGAACGAAGCCGTGTGTGCTGTGTCAGATGCTGTGCGGCGAAGTCGCAGCGGGTTGCAAGATCCACAGCGGCCGATCGGTTCGTTTTTGTTCTTGGGGCCAACCGGAGTGGGAAAAACTGAACTTTGCAAAGCACTCGCCCAAGTCATGTTTGACGACGAAGCAGCGATGGTGCGTATCGACATGAGTGAGTTCATGGAACGTCACAGTGTCGCAAGACTGATCGGAGCGCCACCGGGATACGTTGGATACGAAGACGGCGGAAAATTGACAGAAGTCGTACGGAGACGACCGTATTGCGTCATTTTGCTTGACGAAATGGAAAAAGCCCACTCGGACGTGTTCAATATCTTGCTGCAAGTTTTAGATGACGGACGGTTGACCGATGGCCAAGGACGAACCGTTGATTTCACAAACACGGTGATCGTCATGACCAGTAACGCGGGCAGTCAGGTCATTCAAAAGGTGACCGAACAGGGCGGCAGCGAAGAAGAAATGAACAATGCCGTTGACGATGCGCTCAAGGCTAGGTTCTTGCCCGAGTTTTTAAATCGCATCGATGACGTCGTTGTGTTTCGTCCGCTAGATCGGGCACAGATTCGCAAGATCGTTACGTTGCAGCTTGCCGGTCTTTCGTCGCGACTGCAGCAAAGTGGATTGTCATTGGAAGTGACCGATGCAGCGATCGATCAGATTGCCGAGTCGGGTTACGATCCGACTTACGGTGCCCGTCCGCTTAAGCGAGTCATTCAGCGAGAGATTCAGAATCCTCTAGCAACATCGATTTTGAAAGCGCAATACGACGAAGGCACAACGATTCGCGCCGATTTT